>NZ_JAZKJP010000004.1:0-532300 GCF_047470925.1 Tenacibaculum ascidiaceicola | reverse complement strand
CAGAGAAGTTAAGCCCATTAGCGCCGATGGTACTGCCACTGGTGGGAGAGTAGGTCGTTGCCTTTCTTTTAAACCTCAATCTTTTATTAGATTGAGGTTTTTTTTTGATCTTATTTTAATCAAACTTCTTTTTACTGATGGGCAACAACCACTTGAATCTATATAGTGTATATAAAATAAACTCCTATCCTATATTAATTACCCTCAATTATACAGAACAATAAACTTTTTATACTTTATTAAGTATAACAAATAATCAAACAAAGGTAGTTATATGTTCAAGTTATCTTTAAAGACTGAATATTTACCAGAGAGTAATAATGAGGATTATTTGATAGCGGATATATTACAGCGAGTCTTTATAGATGAGAAGTTGGAGTATTTTTTAATTGGGTCTAGAAATAGTTCCACTTGAGAATAAAAATCCCTATAATCTTTAAAGGTTATAGGGATTTAAGTTTGTTATGAAATATTTTGTTCTTCTATTTTTTGTAACGCAGTTTACCAGTTTCTATTCCAATAGCCGTTTTAGCCAAAACAGTAAATATCAGCGCTCCTAAAGCCCAAATACCTAGGGTAACTCCAATTTCTATTCCAGTGGGTGTGTATTCAGCTATTTTTCCATATGGTCCAGGTATAAATCCAGGAACAATTAAACCGAATCCTTTTTCAATCCATATTGCTATAAATAGTATAAAACAAGCAAAATATAAAACTTTTAAGTTGTTGCGAAGCTCATGAAAACTTAAGATAATTGTAGCTAATAGGTTTAAAGAAATAGCTGTCCATATCCATGGTAATAAAGCTGTTTTTCCATCTAAACCAAAAAACAGGTAATAAGCGCTTTCACTGTGGTGTGTAGGAGCGTAGAATTCTTTAAATAGCTCAGATATCAACATGATAATATTTATTTGAGCGGCAACAGTAACAACCATTGCTATTTTCTTGATAGTCTTATCTTCAATTTTAAAAGCTGTAAAGGTTCTAATAATAGCTAATACTAAAATAATTAAAGCTGGACCAGCAGCAAATGCAGATGCTAAAAATCGAGGTCCTAATAAAGCATTATTCCAAAAAGGACGTGCTTGTAAACCTTGATAAAGAAATGCTGTAACTAAGTGAATACCTACAGCCCAAAACACAGATAATACAGCTCCTGGTACATACACACTTGTTTTTGCTTCTTTACCTTGATAATGTCTGAATAAGATATAAAACGGAATGGTGATGTTTAGAAACAAGTATCCGTTTAATACAATTACATCCCAGGTAAGCATAGAATTAGGAAAATTAAAAACACCAAAACCAGGAATCATATGCCATAAAACAGAAGGTCCTCCCATATCGGCAACAACAAAGGCTAAACACATAATTAGTGCAGCAACGGCTAAACCTTCACCAATTAAAACGGCTTGTTTAAAGTCAATATCTTTTAATACATAAGTAGGCATTACTAACATAACGGCAGCTGCTGCAACTCCTACTAAAAACGTGAAGTTAGATATATATAATCCCCAGCTGACTCTATCTGTCATACCAGTAACACTTAATCCATGTTCTAATTGAATTGAATAACAATACATACCTATTAATATAACTAAGGTTAAGAAAGCCATCCATAGGTGGTATTTTTTAGAGCCTTTAGTGATGATATCTAAACTGTCTTTAACTAAGCTCCCAAAAACTTTAAGTTGTTTCATTGTTTTTATTTTAGTCCATGAAATACCAAAACTTTGGTTCGGTACCTAAATCTTCTTTTAATCTGAATACTTTTTTATTTTCTAATACCCAACGAATGGTGCTATTAGGATCTAATAGGTTTCCAAAAATACGTGCACCTGTAGGGCAAGCCTCTACACAAGCTGGATTTTTACCTGCTCTGGAGCGTTGTACACAGAAAGTACATTTTTCCATTACTCCTTTTTTACGCATTCGGTTTCCTAAGTAATGTTGGTTATGGTTTATCTCTTCTTCTGGAACTTCTGGTTTGCTCCAGTTGAATCTACGACCATCGTATGGACATGCAGCCATACAATAGCGACAACCGACACACCAATCGTAATCAACAACTACTAATCCGTCTTTTTCTCTCCAAGTAGCCTGTACAGGACATACTTCTACACACGGTGGGTTATCACAGTGAAAACATTGAGTTCCCATATAAAAGTGACCTTCAGCAGGAACTTCATGGTAATAATTATCATCAGCTTCATTAAAGTTAAAACCTTTACCGTCTTTCATTTCATGAATTCTGATGTATTGCATTTGCGAATTACGATCTTGATTATTTTCTTTTACACAAGCACTCACACAGTCCATATACCCTTGACATTTAGAGATGTTAAAAGCATAACCAAATAGCACATCTTCTTCAGCATTTTTAGAAGACATGTTTATAGTTTTTCCAGTACGTAATTGATACGAACGGACTAAGCGATTTACGGTTGCTTCTTTTTCTTCATCGGTCATGAGTTTATAGTTACCTTTAAACTGCTCTTCCCAATCAATCTGTGCTTTTTCTTTAGATTCGTCACTAGAAGTAACGCTTGTACAAGCAGACATTGCTCCAGCTCCAATAAGTAAGCTTGCTGTTAGTTTTTTAAAGGCAGACCTACGATCCATTTTTACATCGAATACCTGATCGAATCCGTCTTTATATTTTTCTTCGCCAATTGATGCATCTACAGCAGCTTCAAAAAACTCATTTTCGGATAATTCATTCTTAGGTTTATGAGAGTCACACCCACCAGAAGTTTTGCCACATCCACAAGAACTGGATGTTTGTTTATGCTTACTGTTTAAATTGAGTGTAAACCACTTTTTATTGTTGTTATTCATGCCTGATTATTTTCGTTCTTTAACTTTTTGGGTATTAAATCGTGCTGGCCACTTAGTATGAAAACTAGGAGAATGTGGGTTGTGACAATTAACACATGTCATTGATGCTCTTGGTGAAGCCCAACTTTTAATACGTTTACCATGTGCACCTCCTGTCCAATCTTTATACTGTTTTTGGTGGCATTGACTGCATAATTTATAGCTCATGTTAAAGTCTATAGAATTATTAGTTAAGCTTCTTAAATTATCAGGATTTTCACCATCGTGACAGGTTGTACAATTCATAGTATTCTCATCAGCATGATTTATTTTGATATTCCAATGTGCCTTTTTTTTGTCATCACTTTGCATTTGATGCAGTGGTTTGTTATGACATTCGGTACAGGCATAGGATTTTATTTCTCCTTTTCTTTCAGGAATTAAAAAAGTTTGACCATTTTCGGTAACTTCAATAGTTTTTAAGCCTTCAAGATATTTTTCTGAAGAAATTGAAATACCATGGTAGTTTTTACTTTCTGCTTCTATTTTATCTGTTATACTATGATATTCATCTTCTTTATGTTTACAAGAAACAATTAAAAGAGAGATAAAAAAGAAGTAACTTATTAGTTTTATATGCTGATTGTAGTTCATTAGTTTTCAAATTTTCTGATAAAAGTTCCAATATCTTCAGTTACTTTATTATTAGGAACATGGCACTGACGACAGTTTACTCGCTCTGGATGTGTAACTCTAATTTCTTTTGGAGCACTTGGCCCTGCATGACATGCTAAACAATTCTCTCGTAATTGTAATTGATGTGGAATTACAGGAGGGCTTCCTGCCAAAGCATTGTTAGTTCCTACTGTTGGAATAGTACCTCTTTTAAAATTAGTTCCTTTAAATAATGTTTGGGTTTTTTGAGGGACATGACATTGGCGGCAGTTTACCATTTCGGGATGTGGTGTTACTGGAGCAAATGCTTCAAACTTATCTACATAACCACCATTTTCATGGCACTTTAAGCAAGTGTTTTCTCCCATACTACGTTCACTAGTAACTTCATGAGGAATGCTAGGTGGTGCACCATGAAAAGCTCTATTATCGTAATACGTTTTCATACTTCTTTGATGATTTTCGTCTACGGGCATGTTAGTATAATCTAATGCATATTCTGAACGTTGAAAAACACCAGTTTCTGACGGAATAATAGGTATAGGCCTGTCGTTTTCTATTGGTATATAGGCTTCTTCTTGACCTTGATAGTAGCTATAATTCCATATAGTAATGAAAGCTATAAATAGAATGATAAAAAGAGATATGATTCCTAAACGTTTTCTCATAATTTTAAGCTTTTTCTACTTTAACGGCACACTTTTTATAATCTGGCTCTTTAGAAATAGGACAGAAAGAATCTAGTGTTATTTCGTTAATTAACATGTTTTCATCAAAGAATGGAACAAATACTTGCATTGGTGCAGGTACCCCTCTTTGATTTACAGATACTGGTAAAACTATTTCACCTCTACGTGTTGTTAATTTTACGTTATCGCCATTTTTTATTTGCATTCGTTTAGCGTCACCTGGGTTTAACTCTACATACGAATGAGGCATTGCTTTGTGTAATACAGGAATACGTCTGGTCATGGAGCCTGTGTGCCAGTGCTCGACAACACGACCTGTGTTTAGCCAGAATGGGTATTCTGCATCTGGTTCTTCGGCAGCTGGTTCATAAGGACGTTGCCAAATAACTGCTTTTCCGTCTGGTTTTCCATAGAAATGAAAATCTTCTCCATTACTACAGGCTGGATCGTATTTAGAATTAAAACGCCATTGAGTAGACTTTCCATCAACATAAGGCCATTGCATTCCAGGGTTTTCTTTAAGCACTTCTAATGGAGCCATATTATGTTTTTTATTATCGTGATGTTTACGATATTCGGCATAAATTTCTTCAATATGGGTTTCTTCATCGTAGTAAAACTGCTTTTCGTACCCTAATCGTTTTGCAACTTCTATTAATTGCCAAGTATCACTCATTGCTTCACCTGGTGGCTGTACCATTTGCTCAAAATATTGAGTTCTACGTTCAGAGTTTCCGTACATACCTTCACGTTCAACCCACATAGCAGAAGGTAAAATTACATCGGCAATATCAGTAGTTGGTGTAGGGTAGATGTCAGATACAACAATAAAACGCCCTTCTTTTTTGGTACCATCTCTATAACGCTTTAATTTAGGCATGGTTACCATAGGGTTTGTTACCTGAATCCACATAAAACGAATATCACCTCTATCTAATGCTCTAAACATTTCAACGGTGTGATAGGTTGGTTTTGGATCGATATTTTCGACAGGAACATCCCATATTTTAGCCGCAAATTCACGATGTTTTTTATTCATTACCACTCCATGAGGAAGTTTATGTGTTAAAGTTCCTACTTCTCTTACAGTACCACAAGCTGATGGTTGTCCTGTTAATGAGAAAGGGCTATTACCAGGAGTAGATATTTTTCCTGTTAATAAATGGATGTTATAAATCAAGTTATTCATCCAAGTACCTCTACTGTGTTGGTTTGGTCCCATACACCAAAGTGACATCACTTTTTTATTAGGATCACCATAATATGCAGCCATATATTTAATGTCTTTAGCAGACACTCCTGATATTTTTTCTACTTTTTCAGGTGTGTAGTCTTCTAAAAACTTTTTATAATCTTTGAAACTGATTTTTTCTGGTTTGTCTTTAAACTTATAGTTGTCTTCTAAACCGTACCCCATATTGGTTAATCCTTTACTGAAGTTACAATGTTTTTCAACAAAAGATTTATTAACCCAACCATTTTTTATTATTTCATAACATATTGCATTGGCAACTGCTAAATCGGTTTGAGGTAAAAACAGAATAGATTTATCAGCCGCCATACTTGTACGAGTGGTACGCGTAGCAAAATCGATAATTTTCACACCTCTTTTTAAGCGTTGATCTAACAATCTAGAAAATAATACAGGGTGCATTTCTGCCATATTATTTCCCCAAAGAATAAACACATCAGCATGGTCAATATCTTCGTAACAGCCCATAGGTTCGTCAATTCCAAAAGAAGTTAAGAAACCAGTTACAGCACTAGCCATACATAAACGGGCATTGGCTTCAACATTATTAGTACCGATGCACCCTTTAAAGAGTTTAGAGGCTACATATCCATCAGGAATAGTCCATTGCCCTGAACCATAAATAGAAACAGCATCTTTACCATAATCTTTAATGGTTTCCTTCATTTTAGAAGCAATTAAATCTAAAGCTTCTTTCATTGAAGTTTCTACATACCTTCCATTTTTCTTAACTAAAGGCTTTGTTAAGCGGTCTTTACCGTACATAGCCATTACAGAGTGATATCCTTTAACACAACATAAACCTTTATTTACAGGTGATTTTGGGTCTCCTTTTACTGCGACTGCTTTTCCGTTTTCAACACCAACCATTACCCCACATCCAACACCACAAAATCGGCAAGGAGCCTTTTTCCAATTTAAATTTCCTCCTTTTGGTAATTGCTTTTCTTGTTCTCCAGCAAACATAATTCCTGGAAACATGGTGGCAGCAGCTGTCATTGCAGATAATACCGCCATCTTTTTTATAAAACTTCTTCTATTTGTTGTTGAAGTATACATAGGGTTAATTGTTTTTAGGTGTATTGAATCCAGAAACCATTGCAAGTAATTTTAAACTACTAATAGCTTCTAATTTTTGTTTTAAAATATCTTCTTCTGCTTTAGTTTCTGTTTCCGTTACTAAAACCAAAACATCTTTGTTTTCTGCAGGAAGAACATCACATTCTTTTATAGAGGAAAGCACTTGAATAAGCTCATTTTTTTTACCATCATGAGGATGGGCTAAATAACTTTTTATAGGCATAGAATAGTTGTTAATTTCCTTAACAAATTAATAAATATATGAATATGGAAAAAATGATATTTATCATAATGTGTAGTTATTCAGTACGTTATGTTTTTGTGGAAACAACGAATAGGCTTGGAAGTGAAGTGATTAAAGACTTTTTTGTCTTTTTTTAAATAAAACAAAAATATAATTTATAATTATTTTAAATAATTTACTGTTTATGATTAGCCTCATAATCTAAAAATGAGTTTGCCTTTAATTTTGTGATCTAGTTGAAGTAAAGTTTATGACGTATAAAATTAAAAGTAGAATATGGATAGAAGTAGGTGATACTACTTTTTTAGGAGAAGGAAGAATTAGGCTATTGAAGTCCATTAAAGAAACTAAATCATTATCAAAATCAGCAAGAGAATTGGGAATGTCCTATAAAAAAGCATGGAACTTAATTGATTCAGTAAATAAAAAATCAATGAAACCAGTTGTCGTAAAAATATCAGGAGGTTCTGGAGGTGGTGGAACTACATTAACAGAGCATGGTTTTAAACTTATAGAAATGTATGAGAATATTAATACCAACTGTTGGAAGTACTTAGATAAACAGCTAAAAAAATACTCATTAGACTAATTTAAATAGCAGAAAATAAGAAGTAGAAAGCATGACTAATATCATATTTTAAATTTAGCTGTCCAACTACTTTCGCATCTAGAATTATTTATAAATATATGACATTAAAAGATAAAATTACGTGTTTAAAGTCAGAAAAAAATGCGGTTATATTAGCTCACTATTACCAAGATACTGAAATACAAGATGTGGCTGACTACGTAGGTGATAGTTTAGGTTTGTCACAAAAAGCAGCAGAAACAGATGCAGATTTAATTGTATTTGCAGGAGTACATTTTATGGCTGAAACAGCTAAGATTTTAAACCCTACAAAAACAGTTGTTTTACCTGATTTAGAAGCAGGCTGTTCTTTAGCAGAATCATGCCCATCTAAAGAATTTGAAAAATTTATAAAAGAACACCCAGATCATAAGGTAGTGACTTATGTAAATTGTAGTGCAGAAGTTAAAGCGTTAACTGATATTGTTTGTACTTCTTCTAATGCACTCAAAATAGTCGAATCTATACCTAAAAACACTCCAATTATTTTTGCTCCTGATAGAAATTTAGGAAAATATATTATAAAACAAACTGGTAGAGATATGCTCCTATGGGATGGTAGTTGTGTAGTTCACGAAGCTTTTTCTATAGATAAACTGATAGAGTTACATAAAAAATATCCTGATTATAAAATAATTGCACATCCTGAATCTGAAGAGCATATTTTAAAAACAGCTACGTATGTTGGTTCAACAGCAGGAATGATTAATTATGTTAAAGAGTACTCTAATCAAAAGTTTATTGTGGCAACAGAGGCTGGAATTTTACATAAAATGCAACAAGAAGTTCCAAATACAGAATTAATTCCTGCCCCAGCTAAAGAAGATAATACATGTGCATGTAGTGAATGTGCTTATATGAAAGTAAATACTATGCAAAAGTTATATGATTGCTTATTGCATGAAAGCCCCAAAATTGAGGTGTCGAAAAATATTAGAGAAAAGGCATTGGTACCAATTCAACGTATGCTAGAACTTTCAAAATAGATGATAATAACCGATTATTTAGTAATAGGATCAGGAGTTGCAGGACTTACTTTTGCGGTTAAGATAGCAGAAAAGTTTCCTAATAAAACAGTAACCATAATAACTAAAGGAAGCAAAGATGAGTCTAATACTAAGTACGCTCAAGGAGGAGTAGCAGTTGTTTTGGATAAGGAGAAAGATTCATTTCAAAAACATATTCAAGATACATTAATAGCGGGTGATGGTTTGTGTGATAGAACCATTGTTGAAATGGTAGTCAATGAAGGACCAAAACGGTTTAAAGAACTCATTACTTGGGGAGCTAATTTTGATATAAACACAGAAGGTAGTTTTGATTTAGGTAAAGAGGGAGGGCATTCAGAGTATCGGGTGGTACACCATAAAGATATAACAGGATATGAGATTGAAAGAGCTTTGTTACAACGTATTCACCAGTTAAAAAACACTAAACTTTTATCACATCACTTTTCTATCGATTTAATTACAGAGCATCAGTTAAAGTCAAAAGAAAGAAAGCAAACAAGGTGTTATGGTGCCTATGTGCTAAATGAAAAAACAGAGAAAGTTTTTACAATAAAAGCGAATAATACAATACTAGCTTCTGGAGGAATTGGCAACGTTTACGGACATACTACAAATCCTATAATTGCTACTGGAGATGGTGTAGCAATGGCATACAGAGCAAAAGCGGTTATAAAAGATATGGAGTTTGTTCAATTTCATCCAACTGTATTGTATAACAAAGAAGGAGGTTCTTCTTTTTTAATTTCAGAGGCAGTAAGAGGGTTTGGAGCTTATTTAAGAGATAAAAAAGGAAATCGTTTTATGCTAAATTATGACGCTAGAGGAGAATTAGCATCGCGAGATATCGTTTCCCAATCTATAGACAAAGAACTAAAGGAATCAGGAGATCCTTGTGTGTTTTTAGATTGTACGCATCTAGGTATGATAGCTTTTCAAAAACATTTTCCAACTATTTATGAAAAATGTAAGAGTTTAAGTATTGATGTCGCAAAAGATTGGATACCGGTAGTACCTGCTTCACATTATTTATGTGGAGGTATTGTGGTTGATAAATATGGAAAAACAACCGTTCAAAATTTATTTTGTTGTGGAGAAACCTCAAGAACAGGATTACATGGAGCTAATAGATTAGCTTCTAATTCTTTGTTAGAAGCATTGGTGTATGCTCATAATATTTTTAAATTTTTATCAGAGAATAATTCACCTTACTTACCTGTTGAGATACCAGAATGGAATGATGAGGGAGTGCTGATAAATAAAGAGACTGAAGTAATTGATAACAGCTTAAAAGAGTTACAAGCTTTAATGCGAGATTACGCAGGAATTGTTAGAAGTAATTCACGGTTAATCATAGCAAAAAACAAACTTGAAATACTTTATAATAAAGTAGAGAAGTTATATAAAGAATCTAAAGTAACGATTGCTTTGTGTGAGTTAAGAAATATGATTAATGTAGCGCATTTAATTATTAATCAATCTATAGAAAGAAAAGAAAACAAAGGAGGCTTTTTTAACATTGACAATACCATCAAAGAGGTTCGTAAATTAGTCTAATCCCATGACTTTTATCATTAATTAAACAGTACTTTCTTGTGACATTTGTAGCTATAAAAAATGAATAAAATGTCAGATAATTTAAAGATTGTTACAGCTGAAGAAGCAGTAGCTATTGTAAAATCAAATAATAAAATATTTTTCCAAGGAGCAGCAATGACTCCTAATTTATTAATAGATACTTTGTGTGAACGTTATCAAGAGGTAACCAATGTAGAAATAATCCAAATTCATACTCATGGTAAAGCTAAGTATTTAGAAGAACCTTATAGTAAATCATTTAAATTGATAAGTTGCTTTGTAGGTGATAACGTAAGAAAAGGAGTAAATATGAATAATGGAGATTATATTCCTATTTTTTTAAGTGAAATACATTGGTTATTCCGTCGCAATATTTATCCATTAGATGTAGCATTTATCCAAGTTTCTCCACCTGATAAACATGGGTATTGTTCTTTAGGAACTTCAGTAGATATTACATTGCCAGCTATACAAACAGCTAAAACGGTTATAGCTCAGGTAAATCCAAATGTTCCCAGAACACATGGAGATGGTATTATTCACATAAGTAATATTGATTATGCAGTAAAAGTTGACTCGCCAATTCATACCTCAATAACAGGAACACCTTCAGAAATAGAAACTAAAATAGGAAAAAATGTAGCAGGATTAATTGAAGATGGAGCAACACTACAAATGGGAATAGGGAATATTCCTAATGCTGTATTACATAATTTAACAAACCATCAACGTTTAGGTATTCATACAGAGATGTTTTCTGACGGTGTATTACCATTAATAGAGAAAGGAGTAATAACTGGGGAAGAAAAAGAAGTAAAAACAGGAAAAATTGTTACTTGTTTTGCTGTAGGCTCTCAAAAACTATATGATTTTATAGATGATAATCCGTCAGTACATTTTAAAGAGGCGGGTTATACAAACGATACCTCTATTATAAAATTAAATCCAAAAGTTACCGCAATTAATAGCGCTATTGAAATAGACTTAACAGGACAAGTTTGTGCAGATACAATTGGAAAATATCAATATTCAGGAGTAGGAGGACAAATGGATTTTATTAGAGGAGCATCCTTATCAAAAGGAGGAAAAGCAATTATAGCAATGCCTTCAATAACAGCAAAAGGAGTTTCTAAAATTACACCATTTTTAAAAGAAGGAGCAGGGGTTACAACTACAAGAGCCCATGTACATTATGTAGCAACAGAATATGGAGTAGTTAATTTGTTTGGAAAGAGTTTAAAAGAACGAGCAAAAGCATTAATTTCTATAGCTCACCCTAATTTTAGAGAAGAATTAGAAAGAGAAGCTTTTAATAGATTTACCAAGTTATAAATAAAAAAGGAGCAGTAAATAAACTGCTCCTTTTTTATTAAGATATTTTCTTTTCTAAAAGAATAGCCTTTGGATGCAAAATATTATTTTCGAGATGTATATGTTTATGTAAATCTTGTTCAAACTCTCCTAGCTTAGCATATAAAGCTCTAAAAGTATTACAGGCTCCTTCTGGAGGAGAATAATTATTAGACAGTCTAGATATTTCTTTAAAAATATTTCCAGCACTTTCATGTTCATGTTCCATCATTTGTATTGGATTGTTTACAGTTCCAAAAGGAGGTGTTGTGTTTTTTCTTCCTTCTTTTTCAGCCTGTACTAATTGTTTTATAAAAGGAAATAATACCTGTTCTTCTTTTTGCATGTGTGATAGTAACTCATTAGCAACCTCATGAAATAACTGATTTATTTCAACTACTTCAATATAATGATGTCCGTGAACCTTAGCTACCTTGTTAGCATATTGAGAAATGATAGGTAGACTCTCTCTTACGTAGGTATGATGTATATTTTCAATATAAATCATTAAAAAATCTAACTCCCATTTATCATAGTCTTCAATAACATCTTTTATTACATCAACCTCTGCTAGTTCTTTTTCAAGAATTGCTAGATCTACATTGTTTTTTGCGCAAGCTTTTTCAACAGATATACCTCCACCACAGCAAAAATCAATTCCGTATTTCTTAAAAATATGTGCTGTTTTTATATTTTCAGTCACATAATCAGCTACTGTTTTGTTACTTGATACTACCATAATTTCTAGTTTTTAGATGTGAATAAAGTTGGTTTAATAGTTACCATAACCCAAGCCCAATTATTTGTGTTACCATCTGAATTTCCTTTTAAAACCTCCATTCCTTCAGAAGGAAATAAGTGAGAATATCCAGCTTTAAAACCAATATCTTTCGTAAACTTATATCCGTATACAATATCTACTTCAGTGCCAAGTTGATTAGAAACGGAGTTATTAATATCTGCAGCAGCAGAAAAATTATGAACAAAAGCTGTTAAACCAGATTTTGAGTTTAATTTAAAATTAGCTTTTGCATAGAGGTCTAGCAAACCAACACTGTTTATATGATTTCCTACGTAGAAATAATCCATAAAACCATTAAACTTATGATTGGTTCCATAAAAAGGAGTAAAAGCATTGTTTTCATTAGCAGGAGTATTGTAATCATTACCACTTTGTAATTCAACTCCTAAACCAATTTTTGCTTTTTCTGAAGCTTTAAACATAGCTTCTAAACCAAGTAAATAAGCGTTTAAATCTCTATCTAAAACATCATTACCAAATTGATAATATAAGTTAGCAGCAATAGTAAATTTATCTTTCTTTGCAGTTAAATGTGTTCCTATAGTTTGACTATACTTAAGTCCGTTAGGAGATTGCATACCATTGTTTAAAAACAAAAAACTACCAGAAAAGTTACTCCAATCTTTATGTAACCAGGCATATTGCATTGCTTTATACGTATTTGGTGTAGTCAAATTTGTTCCTGTTAGGTTTTCTTTTGATTGATTAAAAGCCAAACCAATATCAAACTTAAAACTATCTTTTTTATACTTCAGCATTGCCATATCATGGCTACGAGCTTGTTGTGCCCAACCAACATTACCAAAAATTCTACTATCGTCATAAATAACCTCTTGTCTCCCTAGTTTTACAGAAAAATTAGGATCTAATAATATTTCCGCCCAAGCTTGGTGTACACTCAAACCACTATTATCAGCAGTATTTAATTGCGGAACATCTCCCCAAACTCTTACATCTTGAAAACTAACATAAAAATTTAATTTTTCAGTTTTATAGGTTGTGTTCAATCGAGTTCTTTGAGAAACAAAAAGAGCAGGATTAGCATTATCAGGAAATAAGGTTTTAAATCCATGCCTATATTCAGCACGTGGACGCAGTTCTGCATCAATTGTTAATTGAGCAAAAGTTGTAATGGTAGCAAAAAAGAGCAATGCTATTATAATTTTTGACGCTTTCATAATTTTTTAATTAACATTAGCCCAAATTTCTAGATAAATGCTAGGATAAAACATGATAAAAATCAGGTAGAACTAAAAAAAGATGAAAATATCTTTTATAGATAATAAAAATTAAAATGAGTATAGTTAATAATGAATCGTAGCTTTGTAAGTAACAAAGAAAAGAAACTACTAATAAGTTAAATAAAACGAAAGAGCAGAATGAACGACAAAATTTTAACTTGGAAAGACGTAATTAATTTTGCAATTAATGGTAATCCAACACCTGATAAAAGAGTGGAAAAAACAGCAGTAGAATGGCAAGAACTTTTAACCCCAGAACAGTTTAGAGTTACCAGACAAAAAGGAACAGAAAGACCAAATTCAGGAGCATTATGTAGTGTTTATGATGCTGGAAAATATAAATGTGTATGTTGTGGTACACCTTTGTTCGATTCAACGATTAAATTTAGTTCAGGTACTGGTTGGCCTAGTTTTACGCAACCTATAAAAGAAAACGCTATTCAATATGAAAAAGATACTACTTTTGGTATGGTACGCGTGGAAGTACTATGCAATACTTGTGATGCTCATTTAGGACATGTTTTTCCTGACGGACCAAAACCTAGTGGACTACGTTATTGCATTAACTCGGCTTCAATGATTTTAGATACAGAATAAAGAAAGGAGAGAAATGACAAATAATAAATTAGAAGTGATAACTGTTGGTGGCGGTTGCTTTTGGTGTGTAGAAGCTGTTTTAAATCAAATAAAAGGAGTAGAAGAAGTAGTATCTGGTTACATGGGCGGTACTGTACCAGGAACACCAACCTATAGAGAAATTTGTTCAGGTTTAACAGGACATGCAGAAGTAGTACAAGCAATGTTTAATCCTCAAATTATAAGCTATGAAGAGTTATTGGTAATGTTTATGACAAGTCACGACCCAACAACGTTAAACAGGCAAGGAGCAGATGTAGGAACCCAATACCGTTCTGTAATTTTTTATCATACTCAAGAACAACAACAAATTGCTGAAAAAGTAGTTAAAAAGCTGGCTCCCTATTATGAAGATGAAATTGTAACAGAAATAAGCCAAGCATCCACATTTCATAAAGCAGATGAGAGTCATCAAGATTTTTATGAAAAAAATAAGGATCAAATGTATTGTGTAGTTGTGATTTCGCCTAAATTGGCAAAATTAAAAAAACTGTACGCAAGCAAACTAAAAGAACAATAGAACGTGTTGAAATTCAATATACAAAATACCTTTACTCAAGAATTACCTGCTGACACAATTCAAGAAAATACTCGAAGGCAGGTTACAGAAGCTTGCTTTTCGTATGTAACACCTAAAAAAACGTCCAATCCAAAAATAATTCATGTTTCAGATGAAATGGTACAAACGTTGGGGCTTTCAGAAACAGCAATAGCTTCAGAGGAATTCAAGAACATTTTTACAGGGAATGATGTATATAAAAATACGCAACCGTATGCGATGTGCTACGGCGGACATCAATTTGGACATTGGGCAGGGCAATTAGGAGACGGTAGAGCGATTAACTTGTTTGAAGCAGTTCATGATAACAAAAAATGGGCATTGCAGTTAAAAGGAGCAGGAGAAACCCCATATTCGAGAAATGCAGACGGATTAGCAGTGTTACGTTCCTCTATTCGTGAGTATTTGTGTAGCGAAGCTATGTATCATTTAGGAGTACCTACAACAAGAGCACTATCTTTGGCACTATCAGGAGATCAAGTTCTAAGAGATGTAATGTATGACGGAAACGCTGAGTATGAAAAAGGAGCAATCGTATGTAGAACAGCCGAGTCTTTTTTACGTTTTGGTAGTTATCAAATATTTCCTGCCAGAGGAGATGTAAAAACATTAAAAACACTAGTTGATTATACTATTAAATATCATTATCCTCATTTAGGTGAAGCTTCAAAAGAAACGTATGTTTCCTTTTTTAAAGAGGTGGCAGAGCGTAGTTTAGAAATGGTAATTCATTGGCAACGTGTTGGTTTTGTACATGGAGTAATGAATACCGATAATATGTCGATTTTAGGTTTAACAATTGATTATGGACCTTACGGATGGTTAGAAGGTTATGACCACGGATGGACGCCAAATACAACAGATAATACTCACAAGCGTTACCGATATGGTTCGCAACCAGAGGTAGTTTTATGGAATTTATATCAGTTGGCAAATGCTCTATATCCTTTAATTGATGAAGTTGAACCTTTAGAAGCTGTTTTAGAAAATTACCAAGAAAAATTTCCTGAAAAGTACATGCATATGATGCGAGAAAAATTAGGGCTGTTTTCGCCAAAAGAATCAGATGGAACATTAGTTTCAAATCTTGAAGAAGTACTTCAAAAAACAGAAACAGACATGACTATTTTTTTTCGATTGTTGTCAAGCATTTCAAAAAATGATACCATAGAGAAGGCAATCAAAAAAATAGAAAAAGCATTTTATAGGCCTTCAGAAGTTGTAGACGAAATAAAAAAAACTTGGGAAAACTGGTTTCAAAATTATATAGATAGATTACAAAATGAAACTGTTTCAGATGAAGAAAGAAAAGCGAAAATGAATGCTGTAAATCCTAAATATGTACTCAGAAATTATATGGCGCAATTAGCCATTGATGATGCAAATAAAAATGATTTTGTATTGTTAAACGAGTTATATTTACTGCTCAAAAATCCTTACGATGAGCAACCAAAATATGAAAAATGGTTTGCAAAACGGCCTGAATGGGCTCGAAATAAAGTAGGATGTTCTATGTTATCTTGTAGTTCTTAAGATAAAAACAAATATTATATTTTAGTTTAAGTAAAGTATTTTAAAATACTGATTATTAATTGATTGTTAAGTTGTTTTAAAAATAGTTCAAAACACTTTTTTAAATAAAAATCAAAATAAATTTGGAAAATCCATTTTTATAATTGAATATTTGTGCTCGTAAAAGTTCAAACACTTATTGACGATGTTATCAAGAAAGGTGGAGGGATTAGACCCTATGAAACCTTAGCAACCCTTTGTGCAAACAAAGAAGGTGCTAAATTCTACCAGAGCATAAAAGCTTGTGGATAGATAACCCAAAGAAGTTTCTTTATTTCTACAAGAATCTTCTTAAAATTTCTTAATAACATTTTTCTAGTAAGCAACATCTAACAAAGATGTGTTTTGGCTTTTGGTTTAATTTTTTATTAACTCAAAAAACAAGAAAAATGAGTACACAAAAATTCGCAACAAATGCGTTGCACGCAGGTCACGATGTAACACAAAATGGAGGAACAAGAGCTGTTCCTATTTATCAAACAACATCGTATGTTTTTAACGATTCAGAGCATGCAGCAAATTTGTTTTCGTTAAAAGAATTAGGATTTATTTACACCCGATTAAACAATCCAACCAATCAAATTTTACAAGATCGTTTAGCTGCTTTAGAAGGCGGTATTGGGGCTGTAGTTTTTGCTTCAGGTACGGCAGCTATTTCAACAGGATTGTTAACCTTGCTAAAAGCAGGAGATCATATTGTAGCTTCGAGTAGTTTGTATGGAGGAACTTACAATTTGCTGAATGTTACCTTACCGAGATTAGGCATTACAACTACGTTTGTTGATGCATCAAACCCAGATAGTTTTGCAGAAGCTGTACAAGAAAATACAAGAGCTTTCTTTGTAGAGTCTTTAGGGAATCCGAAGTTAGATGTTTTAGACTTACAAGCGATATCAGCACATGCAAAAAAGGCTGAAGTTCCTTTTATTGTGGATAATACAGTAGCTACGCCAGCTTTATTAAACCCAATAGAACACGGAGCAAATATTGTAATTCACTCGTTAACAAAATATATTGGAGGACAAGGAAACTCGTTAGGAGGAGCTATTATTGATGCTGGAACTTTTAACTGGGCAAATGGTAAGTTCCCAGAGTTTACAGAACCTTCAGCAGGATATCACGGATTAGTATATCACGAAGCCTTAGGAGCTGCATCATACACATTTAAGTTAATTTTAGAGGGCTTACGAGACTTTGGAGGTGCCTTGAGTCCTACCAATGCTTTTAATATCATTCAAGGATTAGAAACCTTAGAAGTAAGAATTCAAAAACACAGTGAAAATGCCTTGTCTATTGCTAAATGGTTGCAAGAACAAGAAGAAGTTGCTTGGGTAAACTATCCAGGATTAGAAGGTAACAAATACAAAACTTTAGCCGATAAATACTTACCAAAAGGGCAAAGCGGATTGGTAACTTTTGGTGTAAAAGGAGGTTATGAAGCCGCTAAAACCATTGCAGACAATACCAAACTCTTTTCATTACTAGCAAATATTGGAGATACCAAATCTTTAATCATACATCCAGCAAGTACCACACACCAACAATTGAGTGATGAAGCACAAGAAAGTACAGGAGTAACGAAAGACTTAATTCGTTTGTCGGTTGGTTTGGAAAATATCGAAGATTTAAAAACCGATTTAAAAGAAGCATTTGCCAAAATATCTAAAGAAGTATTGGCATAAACCAATAACATTTAGAAAATACCTTAAAAATAAGTCGGTAATGAAAAGTGATTTGCAGCATATTAATATTCTTAGTTATACCACAATAAGCGGTACCCAATTCGATACTATTCCATTAAGTTATGAAACCTTCGGAAAAGCATTGGGTACCGCTCCTGTGGTGCTAATTAATCATGCATTAACAGGAAACAGTAATGTTTCAGGAAATGATGGCTGGTGGCAAGATTTAGTAGGAGAAAACAAGGTTATTGATACAAAGGAATATACCATTTTATGCTTTAACATTCCAGGAAATGGCTATGATAATTTCTTAATAGATGATTACAAAAGTTTCGTAGCACGTGATATTGCAAACATTTTTATACAAGGGCTAGAACAACTCAAAATAACACAATTATTTGCGTTGATAGGAGGATCGTTAGGAGGTGGAATCGCTTGGGAAATGGCAGTGTTGAATCCAAAAATAACAAAACATTTAATCCCAATAGCAACCGACTGGAAATCGACCGATTGGTTAATAGCCAACTGTCAAATACAAGAACAGTTTTTAACCAATTCTAGTAATCCGGTACACGATGCGCGTATGCATGCTATGTTGTGTTATAGAACACCCGAATCGTTTAAAAAACGTTTTCAACGCTCAAAAAATGAAGAATTACAGATTTTTAATGTAGAAAGCTGGTTGTTACATCACGGAAAAAAATTACAAGAGCGCTATCAGTTAGCGTCGTATAAATTGATGAATCAGTTATTAAAAACCATCGATGTAACGAAAGGAAGAGAGGGATTAGATGTGTTAGAAACCATTGAAGCAGACATCCATATCGTTGGCGTAGATTCTGACTTGTTTTTTACTGCCGAAGAAAATAGAGAAACACACAAACAGTTAGCATCGGCTCATGCAAATGTAACCTACAATGAAATTAATTCAGATCATGGGCATGATGCTTTCTTAATAGAATACAAACAATTAGAAAAAATTATTGAACCAATATTCAATCAAAAATCAACCAATAAAAGAATGAAAATTTTAAAGTTTGGCGGAAAATCATTGTCGAATGAAGGCATACCAAATGTAGTAGCAATCATAGAACAAAAAATAAATGAAGGAGAAAATATAGCTGTAGTAGTCTCAGCAAGAGGAAATGCTACAGATGAGTTAGAAGAATTATTAGAAAGAGCAGCTAAAAATGAAGCTTTTAAAGAGAAACTAGAAGCTTTTAAATACGAACAAACAAAATTAACGCCTTTAGTAGATTTTTCTACTGAATTCAATAGGTTAGAAAAACTATTTGAAGGGGTTAGTTTGTTAGGAGACTATAGTCAAAAAATAAAAGACGAAGTGCTAGCTCAAGGCGAGTTGTTGTCTATAAAAACGGTAACCGATTTGTTACAGCAAAAAGGTATCAATGCCAATGCTACCGATGCTAGAAACTTGTTAAAAACAGATGAAAGCTTAGGAAATGGACAATCAATAATTGAAATTTCGAAAGAAAATGTAAAAAATCATTTCAAACAACATAACGGAACAACAGTAAACATTGTTACCGGGTTTATAGCATCGAATTTAAAGAATGAAACGACGACTTTAGGAAGAAACGGAAGTAATTACACTGCTTCATTATTAGCCAATTATTTAGATGCGGAAGAGTTACAAAACTACACACATGTAGATGGTATTTTTACCGCAAATCCTGATTTGGTAGCTGATGCTAAAAAGATAGAAGAGTTATCTTTCTCTGAAGCGAATGAGTTAGCCAATTTCGGAGCTACTATTTTGCATGCAAAAACCATCATTCCTTTATTGGAGAAGAATATTAACCTTCGAATATTAAATACGTTTAACCCAAACGATAAAGGAACGTTGATTACGGCAAAATCAACTTCCAAAGGAATCAAATCCTTATCAGTATTAGACAAGGTTGCTTTAATAAACTTCGAAGGAAGAGGCTTGTTGGGAAAAGTAGGAGTGGATGCACGTATTTTTAAAGCTCTGAGTAATCACGGAATTAGCGTGAGCATTATTTCGCAAGGATCTTCAGAACGAGGGATTGGTTTAGTGGTAGATAAAAGTAATGCAGTAGCAGCGGTAAAAGCTTTGGAACAAGAGTTTGAAAATGATTTACAAACAAAAGATGTCAATCAAATTTCCATTCAAGAAGAAGTAGCGGTAATCTCAATCATAGGACAAGATTTAAGTGAATTCCACCATCCATACAATGCTTTAATTAAGAATCAAATAGTTCCTTTATTATTCAACAATACAATTACAGGTAAAAATGTGAGTTTGGTGGTGAAAAAGGAACAATTACATAAGGCGTTGAATGTAATTCATGGTCAAGTATTTGGAGTTGCTAAAAAGATAAACATTGCTGTTTTTGGTAAAGGTTTAGTAGGAGGAACATTGATAGAACAGATATTAGAAAGTTCGAAATCAATCTTAGAAAGACGTAAAATCCATCTGAACATTTTTGCGATAGCCAATTCTAAAAAAGTTTTGTTAACCAAAAATGGAGTAGCAACTAATTGGTCGAATGAGCTTGAGAGTGCAGCAGAAAACCAGCATATAGTTGATACAGTAATCGATTACGCTAAAGAACATCATTTAGAAAACCTAATTGCGGTAGACAATACAGCAAGCGTAGACTTTATAGAAAATTACATTCCGTTAGTCAATGCAGGGTTCGATTTGGTTTCATCTAACAAAATAGCCAATACGGTTTCGTATAATTTTTATAAAGAGCTACGAGAAACGTTAGAAAAAAATAAGAAGAGTTACCTGTATGAAACTAATGTAGGTGCAGGATTACCGTTGATTGATACGATTAAACTGTTACACGATTCAGGAGAAAATATCACGAGAATTAGAGGTGTATTTTCAGGTTCGTTAAGTTACTTGTTCAATAAATTTTCTGCGGAAGAAGTGCCGTTTTCAACCGTATTACAAGAAGCAATTGACAGCGGATTTACAGAACCAGACCCTCGTGAGGATTTGTGCGGAAATGATGTAGCGAGAAAACTATTGATTTTAGCTCGTGAGTTAGATTTAGAAAATGAATTTGAAGATATTCAGATAGAGAACTTAATACCAGAAGCGTTTAGAGAAGTATCTTCAGAAGAGTTTTTAGAAAACTTAGAAGAATTAAATCCAACGTTTCAACAGCAGAAAGAAGCTCAAGAAGAGAAACATGTGCTTCGATATATTGGAGATTTACATGGAGATTTACAACAAATAAAAGGAGAGTTGGATGTAAAGCTAGTCTCTGTACCAGAGAGTTCTCCTTTAGGAAGTTTAAAAGGTTCCGATGCCATTTTTGAAATTTATACAGAATCTTACGGAGAACAACCTATCGTAATTCAAGGAGCAGGAGCAGGATCAAAAGTTACTGCAAGAGGCGTATTTGGAGACATCTTACGATTAGCAAAGAATAATAACTAGAAAAGAGAAGAAAGAAAATAGATACAAGAATTAAGACCCAAAAATCTTGATTCTTTTACCTTACAACGAAGCGGTCAAACATCTAAAAAAATAACATGAGCAAAAATTTTGAAACACATGCCATACGAACGCAAACTGAACGTTCACAATTTTCAGAGCATTCTACCCCCTTATACTTAACATCAAGTTTTGTGTTTGACGATGCTGAGGATATGAGAGCATCATTTGCTGAAGAAAAGCAACGAAACCTATATAGTCGATTTTCAAATCCGAATACCACAGAATTCGTCGATAAAGTAGTGGCCATGGAAGGTGCCGAAGCAGGATATGCGTTTGCAACAGGTATGGCAGCCGTGTTTTCAACTTTTGGAGCTTTGTTAAATGCAGGAGATCATATTGTATCGTGTCGCTCTGTTTTTGGTTCAACACATAGTTTGTTTACCAAATATTTACCTAAGTGGAATATTGAAACAAGTTATTTTAAAATAACCGAAGCTGACAAAATCGAGAGCTTAATTCAACCAAATACCAAAATATTATATGCTGAGACACCTACCAATCCGGCAGTAGATATTTTAGATTTGGAGCTGTTAGGAAGTATAGCAAAGAAGCACAATTTATTATTAGTGATAGACAATTGCTTCGCAACACCTTATTTACAAAATCCAATTAAATTCGGTGCCGATTTGGTGATTCACTCAGCTACAAAGCTAATAGACGGTCAAGGTCGCGTTTTAGGAGGAGTAACCGTAGGAAAAGAGGACTTAGTTAGAGAAATCTATTTATTTTCAAGAAATACAGGTCCAGCAATGTCACCATTCAATGCTTGGGTGTTGTCTAAGAGTTTAGAAACGTTGTCGATTAGAGTAGAAAAACATTGTGAAAACGCCTTGAAAGTAGCACAGTTTTTAGAAGAACATCCAAAGGTGAACTTGGTGAAGTATCCATTTTTAAAATCACATCCGCAGTATGAAATAGCTAAAAAACAAATGCGACTAGGAGGAAATATTGTTGCTTTTGAAATCCAAGGAGGTATAGAAGCAGGCCGTAAATTTTTGAATAGTATTCAACTATGCTCATTATCAGCAAATTTAGGAGACACAAGAACTATTGTAACGCATCCAGCATCTACAACACATAGTAAGTTAAGTGAAGAAGATCGATTAGAGGTAGGAATTACTGATGGTTTAGTACGATGTTCGGTGGGATTAGAAAACGTAGAGGATGTAATTTATGATTTAAATCAAGCATTAAATAATTAAGAAGTAAAGCATATATTTGTAATATGCTTTCTAAGAAAACAAAATACGGAATTAAAGCGCTTACTTTTATTGCTAGGCAAGAAAAAGGCACTATGGTACAAATAGCTACCATTTCAGAAAAGGAAAATATTTCGCACAAGTTTTTAGAAAGCATATTACTTACCTTACGAAAATCAGGAATTTTAGGAGCTAAAAAAGGAAAAGGTGGAGGCTATTATTTGCTAAAGCCAGCTAACGAAATTAAAATGACTGATGTTATAAGAACACTTGAAGGACCTATTGCTATGGTACCATGTGTTAGTTTGAATTATTATGAAAAATGTGATGACTGTCCAGATGAAGAAGCTTGCTCAGTACACAAACTAATGATTCAAGTAAGAGATAATACGCTACAAGTACTTCGTAATAACACACTTGCAGATTTAGTGTAGTATTAACAAATTGTAAAATTCAAATATTTTTTTGATTTCTCCTTGGAGAATTAAAAAGCATATGTATATTTGTCGACTTAAAACCTAGTATTCCGATAGGGTAATGGTATTTTAAAAATGATTGTAGAACAAGTAGTAGAAAATAAAGCAAATTATAAAGAAGATAAGCTTTCTGAAAAGCCAATAAGAAGCATTATAAAATCAATAAGTTGGAGAGTTGTCGGTACCATAGATACAATATTAATATCATGGGTAATTACAGGACAAGTAAAGACAGCTTTTTCAATTGGAGCTGTAGAATTAGTAACAAAAATGTTATTGTATTTTTTTCACGAAAGAGTTTGGAACAGTATTAAATGGGGCAAAAAATGAGTATAGAAACAATGAATTTAGAAGCAGTAAACGCAGAGTTAAAAAACAAATCTCCAAAAGAGATTATTGTTTGGGCATTACTACAAGCAAATAAAGCCGTAGTAACTACAAACTTTCGTCCCTATGAAGGAGCTATTTTATACGCGGTAGCATCAGTAAAAAACAGTATAGATGTTATTTGGTGTGATACAGGATATAATACTCCACAAACCTATAAACATGCCGAAGAGTTAATTGAAAAACTACAGTTAAACATTCAGTTGTATGTACCTAAACAAACAGTAGCACACAGAAACATCACTTTAGGTTTACCAACAATAGATGATCCAAAACATGCTGTTTTTACAGAACAAGTAAAATTAGAACCTTTTAAAAGAGCAATGAATGAGCACAAACCAGATGTTTGGTTTACGAATTTGAGAAAAGGACAAACTGCTTTTAGAGATAGTATTGACATTGTTTCAAGAAGTAAAGACGGAGTATTAAAAGTAAGTCCATTTTACCATTGGTCAGATGAGGAGTTAGATACTTATTTAGATGAGCATCAATTACCAAACGAGTTTAAGTACTTCGATCCCACAAAAGTAGAAAGTAACAGAGAATGTGGTTTACATATTTAAAGAACATGATTATGAATACAGAAACTATACAAGTAGGAGCTTTAGAAAGCGAAGCCATATACATATTAAGAGAAGTAGTCGCGCAATTTGAAAAACCGGTGTTATTGTTTTCGGGGGGCAAAGATAGCATAACACTGGTGCGACTTGCTCAAAAAGCATTTTATCCAGCAAAGATTCCATTCCCTTTATTACATATTGATACAGGGCATAATTTTCCTGAAACGATTGAATTTAGAGACCGTTTGGTAAAAGAATTAGGAGTTGAGTTAATAGTACGTCAAGTACAAGACAATATTGATGCTGGTAAAGTAAAAGAAGAAACAGGAAAATACGCAAGCCGAAACATGTTACAAACCGAAACGTTATTAGATGCCATAGAAGAATTCGGTTTCGACGCATGTATCGGTGGTGCGCGTAGAGATGAAGAGAAGGCAAGAGCTAAAGAACGTATTTTTTCAGTACGAGACGACTTTGGGCAATGGGATGAAAAAAATCAACGTCCAGAATTGTTCGATATGCTAAATGGAAGAATTGATTTAGGTCAGAATGTACGTGTTTTCCCAATCTCTAACTGGACAGAGTTAGATGTATGGTCATATATACAACAAGAACAAATTGAAATTCCATCTATTTATTTTGCGCATAAAAGAGCCACTTTTATTAGAGATGGACTCATTTGGTCTGCCAATGATGAAGTAGTATATAGAGAAGATGAAGAAGAAGTACGAGAGCGTATGGTGCGATTTAGAACCGTAGGAGATATGAGTTGTACGGCAGCAGTTTTATCAGAAGCAATAGATATAGATACTGTAGTAGATGAAATTAGAGAATCAACCATTTCAGAAAGAGGAGCAAGGATTGATGATAAACGATCTGAAGCAGCGATGGAGAAACGTAAACAACAAGGATATTTTTAAAAGAAAACCTAGTATTTAGTATAGAGTAATGAGAAAAAATACTCAAAACTCAATACTAACCACTCAATACTAAAACAACATGAACGTAGTAAAAATAGCAACAGCAGGAAGTGTAGATGACGGAAAGAGTACACTAATAGGGCGAATTTTATACGATACAAAATCATTAACCCAAGATAAATTAGAAGCAATAGAAGAAAAAAGTAAGCAACGCGGGTTTGATTACTTAGACTTTTCTTTAGCTACAGATGGGTTGGTAGCAGAACGCGAACAAGGAATTACTATTGATGTAGCTCACATATATTTTTCAACACCAAAAACCAGTTTTATTATAGCTGATACTCCAGGTCATATAGAGTACACTAGGAATATGGTTACAGGAGCTTCAAACTCTCAAGCTTCTATCATTTTAGTAGATGCAAGAAACGGAGTAGTAGAGCAAACCTATCGTCATTTTTTTATCAATAATTTATTGAGAGTAAAAGATGTAATAGTAGCAGTAAATAAAATGGATTTGGTTGACTTTTCAGAAGAAAAATTCAATCAGATTAAAGGTGAGATAGAATATTTAGCGAAGAAGAGCGATTATCAAAATCAAAACATCACATTCATACCTCTTTCAGCTTTGAAAGGAGATAATGTTGTGAAGTCTTCAGAAAACACCCCTTGGTATAAAGGAGAAACTTTATTGAATCACCTTGAAAACTTGGGGGCTGAAGATACACAAGAAGCATCAAAAGCACGTTTTCCAGTACAAACAGTTATTCGTCCAAAAACAGACGAATATCACGATTTTAGAGGATATGCAGGAAAACTGTATGGAGGCGATTTAGTGGTAGGAGATAGCGTAACGGTATTACCATCAGCAACAAAATCTACCATAAAAAGTATTCAGTTTTTTGATAAAGAATATGCAAGAGCAAAAAGAGGGAGTTCTGTAAACATCACTTTAGAAGACGATGTAAATGTAAGTAGAGGAGATATGTTGGTGAAAACAGGAGAAGAACCTTCTGTGGTAAAACAGTTAGAAGCTACCATTTGTTGGATGGATAAAGCACCATTACAAGCTTCTCAGAAATATTACATCAAACATGGAGTAAACGATGTACAAGCAAAAATAACAGAATTAACATCTTTAATTCGTACCGATTTTTCTGGAAAAGAAGAAACTCCATCTCAATTATCACTAAACGAAATAGGAGAGGTGAGTTTAAAAGTTAGCAAGCCATTGTTTGTTGACTCATATGAGGAAAACAAAGCAAACGGAACGTTTATAATCATCAATCCAAAAACCAATACTACATCAGGAGTTGGTTTTATCAAGTAAATAATAAAAGTTATGGCAATAATCATTACAGATGAGTGCATTAACTGTGGAGCTTGCGAACCTGAATGCCCAAATACAGCCATTTATGAAGGAGCAAGTGACTGGAAGTATAACGAAGGAACCTCACTACAAGGAAATGTAACCTTATTGGATGGAACTTCGGTAAATGCAGACGAGGATAATGAACCAGTATCAGACGAATACTACTTTATAGTACCCGATAAATGTACTGAGTGTAAAGGATTCCATGAAGAACCGCAATGTGCAGCAGTATGTCCGGTAGATTGTTGTGTGCCAGATGATGCACACGTAGAAACCGAAGAACAATTGTTAGCAAAACAAGAGTTTTTACATAACTAATATCAACGCTTTTATAAGCAAACAACGAGTAAAACAGATGCAAAGTTTTAGATCAGAAATAGAAAACCCTTTAGTAGAAAAAGATATCCTAGAGTTAGAGCGTAAAATACGTTTGTTTAACGAAGGAAAAATAGATGAAGAGCGTTTTAGAAGCTTACGTTTAGCCAGAGGAATTTACGGTCAACGCCAATTTGGAGTGCAAATGATTCGTATTAAGTTACCGTATGGTAAAGTTACAAGTGAACAATTACACAGAATTGCAGATGTTTCTGATGAATATTCAAGAGGACGTTTACATATTACCACACGTCAAGATATTCAAATTCATCATGTAAGTTTGGACAGAACACCTGAGTTATGGGCACAGTTAGAGAAAGACGATATTACGTTGCGTGAAGCTTGTGGTAATGCTGTACGAAATGTTACGGCTTCAGAAACTGCGGGAATCGATCCGAAAGAACCATTTGATGTAACACCATACGCACATGCTACTTTCCAATTTTTCTTGCGTAATCCAATCTGTCAAGAAATGGGAAGGAAGTTCAAAATGTCTTTTTCTGCAACAGAAGAAGATACCGCATTGAGTTTTATTCATGATTTAGGATTTATTGCTAAAACGAAAATAGTAGAAGGTAAAGAAGTAAAAGGATTCAAGGTATTATTAGCAGGAGGATTAGGTTCACAACCACGTCATGCAGATGTAATTTATGAATTTTTAGAAGCAGACTTATTGATACCAACTATCGAAGGTGTTTTACGTGTGTTCGATCGTTATGGAGAGCGTGCTAAAAGAGCCAAAGCTCGTTTAAAATTCTTGGTAAAAGATTTAGGAGTAGAAGCCTTTTTAGAATTAGTAGCAACAGAAAGAGCAGCATTGGCGTATAAAACGTATCCAATTAATACTACCGATTTTGAGCAAGACCCTGTTTTTGAAACGAGCGAAGTCCCATCTGTAGTTATAGAGGATGAAGAAGCGTATCAAAACTGGAAATCAACCAATATTTTTAAGCAAAAACAAGAGGGATTGTATGCGATAGGTATTAAAGTACATTTAGGAGATTTTTATACCGATAAAGCACGGTTGTTAGCTGATTTAATAAAGAAGTATGGAGCAAATGAGTTACGCTTTACGCTACGTCAAAATATTTTGATTCGTCACGTAAGAGAAGAGGTTTTACCATTTTTCTATACAGAACTACAAAAATTAGGTTTTGCAGATGCAGGATATAACAGTTTGAATGATATTACTGCATGTCCGGGAACCGATACGTGTAATTTAGGTATTGCTAGCAGTACAGGAATTGCAGCGGAGTTAGAGCGTGTGTTAAAAGCAGAATACCCGCAGTATGTGAATAACAAAGACATTACCATCAAAATTAGTGGATGTATGAATGCTTGTGGGCAACACAATATGGCTCATATTGGTTTTCAAGGAATGTCTATAAAAGTAGGAAAGTTGTTAGCACCAGCCTTACAAGTATTAGTTGGAGGAGGAGTTTTAGGACAAGGAAATGGACGTTTTGCAGATAAGTTGATTAAAATACCAAGTAAAAGAGGACCAGAATCTTTACGAATCTTATTAAACGACTTCGAAAGCCATAAACAAGCAGATGAAGATTTCTTAAACTATTACGATAGACAAGGAAAAACATATTTCTATGAGCTATTAAAAGAATTATCAGACACCACCAATTTAACAGAAGACGATTTTATTGATTGGGGACACGATAAAAATTATGTAAAAGCGATAGGAGTAGGTGAATGTGCTGGAGTGGTAATCGACTTAGTAGCAACTTTACTTTTTGAAAGTGAAGAAAAGTTAGAAAATGCAACACATGCATTAAACAGTCAACAATGGTCAGATAGTATTTACCACGCTTATGCAGCTATGGTTAACACTGCCAAAGCCTTGTTAACAGCAGAAGGAGCAAAAACGAATACACAAGCAGGAATCATTACCAATTTTGATGAACTGTTTGTAGCAACAAATAAAATAGAATTATCAAGTTCATTTGCAGAATTGATTTATCAAATCAATAAAAATGAACCTACGGAAGCTTTTGCAAAAAAGTATTTAGAAGAGGCATCATCATTTTACAAAACAATTGATGCCTACCGAAAAGTAGCCGTAGAAAGTTAAAAAAGGAGAGTCCAATGAAAAATCAACCGAAATTAACCGTAGTAGGAGCAGGACCAGGAGATATTGATTTAATCACCTTAAAAGCCATCAAAGCATTAGAGCAAGCTGATGTGGTGTTATATGATGCGTTGGTAAACAACGAACTGTTAGGATATGTAAATCCGAAAGCAGAATTAATTTTTGTAGGAAAACGAAGAGGATGTTACCGTTATCAACAAGAACAAATCAATGAGTTAATTGTCGCAAGAGGATTTTCACACGGACATGTGGTACGTTTAAAAGGAGGTGACCCTTTCATATTTGGTAGAGGAGCAGAAGAAATGGAATATGCAGCCAAACACGGATTAGAAGTAGCTGTAGTTCCAGGAATTTCATCATCCTTAGCAGTGCCAGCGTATCAGAACATTCCTTTAACAAAAAGAGGAAGTTCAGAAAGTTTTTGGGTAATTACAGGAACTACCAAACAGCATCAATTATCTAATGATGTTGCCTTGGCTGCAAAATCGAGCGCAACGGTTGTTATTTTAATGGGAATGGGCAAGCTTTCTGAAATCATTCAGCTTTTTAAGCAAGAAGGAAAGAATGAATTACCTGTTGCTATTATTCAAAATGGAACTACTCCTGAAGAAAAAATAGGAATCGGTACCGTAGATACCATCGAAGAGGTGGTAGTTAAAAATAACTTGAGTAATCCAGCTATTATTGTGTTAGGAGACGTAGTAAATCACAGACAACAATTACTACAAGTACAACAAGAAGCAGTTTTAAAAGAAGTAGTATAATGGAAGAAAGAAATAATCTATATCCTATCTTTTTAAAAACAGCAAGCTTGGAAGTACTTATAGTTGGAGGAGGTTTTGTTGCTGAAGAAAAGCTACGATTTTTATTAAAATCGAGTCCAGACGCTAAGGTAACTATGGTAGCTCCTTTTTTTAGAGAAGAAACCATTGCCATGGCTCAAAAAGGTAAAGTTACTAGAATAACAGATAGTTATAATGATACCTATTTACAAGGAAAACATTTGGTAATTGCGACTACCGATGTTCCAGAGGTAAACATACAAGTATATAAAGACTGTAGAAGTCAGAATATCTTGGTGAATGTGGCAGACAATCCACCGTATTGTGATTTTTATATGGGCGGAATTGTAACCAAAGGGAACGTAAAAGTAGCTATTTCAACCAATGGAAAGTCGCCAACAACTGCTAAAAGATTGCGTCAGTTTTTTGAAGAAGTAATTCCAGAAGACATCAATCAATTAGTACAAAACCTAAATAGTTATAGAAAAACCATCAAAGGAAACTTTGAACATAAAGTAGAAACATTAAATAAACTGACAGAGAGTTTAGTGAAATAGAGTAGAAATGATACAAACAGATATATTAATTATTGGAGCAGGTCCTACAGGGCTATTCACCGTTTTTGAAGCAGGATTGTTAAAATTACGTTGTCATTTAATTGATGCCTTACCACAACCAGGAGGGCAATGTTCAGAAATTTATCCAAAGAAACCTATTTACGATATTCCAGCATATCCAGAAATTTTAGCAGGAGATTTAACAAAGAATTTGATGGAGCAAATCAAGCAGTTTGAACCTGGATTCACTCTAGGAGAACGTGCTGATACCATCGAAAAGCAAGACGACGGAACGTTTATCGTAACCACCAATAAAGGAACCAAACACCAAGCACCTGTGGTAGCTATAGCAGGTGGATTGGGAAGTTTTGAACCTCGTAAACCACCGATTCCAAATATTGCTGATTTTGAAGACAAAGGAGTTGAGTATATGATTAAAGAACCAGAACTGTATCGCGATAAAGATGTGGTAATTGCTGGAGGAGGAGATTCTGCTTTAGATTGGTCTATTTTCTTAACAGATGTAGCAAAATCGGTAACCTTAATTCACCGAAGAAATGAATTTAGAGGAGCGTTAGACTCTGTAGAAAAAGTTCAAGAGTTAAAGAATTTAGGAAAGATAAACTTAATTACACCTGCTGAGGTAAAAGCAGTATTAGGAGAAAATCATGTAACAGGCGTTGTAGTAGAAGAAAATGGGAAAGAACCTTACATGATAGATACTGATCATTTTATTCCATTATTTGGATTAGCGCCAAAGTTAGGTCCTATTGCCAACTGGGGATTAGAAATTGAGAAGAACGCTATTAAAGTAAACAATGCTTTAGATTACCAAACGAATGTAGAAGGTATCTATGCCATTGGAGATGTAAATACTTATCCAGGGAAACTAAAATTGATTTTGTGTGGATTCCATGAAGCAACACTAATGTGTCAAAGTGCTTACCAACGTATCCATCCAGATAAAAAATATGTGATGAAGTATACCACTGTTGGCGGTGTAGACGGTTTCGACGGAACAAGAAAAGAAGCACCAAAAGCGGTAGTAAAAGCAATTCAATAATTGGGGATTAGGATGAAAGTAGTTAGGAACTGAGCGGATAAGTTTGTTGTAATTACAAGTTTTAAGTAAAAACTCCTTCACCAACAAAACTAAAATAGCCACCTAACTACTGATTCCTTTAAGAAATTGTTACAAATGGATAATCAAGACATCAATATAAAAATAATAGACCGTGAAGGTGTAATGCATGAGGTAGTTGCTCCGACAGATATGGCAATGAACTTAATGGAAGTAGTTCGATCATACGAATTAGCTCCTGAAGGAACTATTGGAATCTGTGGAGGAATGGCCATGTGTGCCTCTTGTCAATGTTATGTAAAATCGAATCATGAATTACCAGAAATGAACGATGATGAAGACGCGATGCTAGCAGAAGCATTTCATGTAGAAGAAAATAGCCGATTAGGATGCCAGATTCAAATGACTCCCGAATTAGAAGGACTTGAAGTTGAGCTAGCTCCTGAAAGTTAGTTATTTTTGTAAAAAATTAGTAAATGCAATTCAAACAATACGATTTATCATTAAAAGATGATGTAGAAAACTTTACAAAACAATTATTTTACGCATTGTTTAATGATGTATGTCAAGAAAAAGCAAACCATTTAAAAGAGAAGTTTATAAAAATTTTAAATGGCTTGGCTATTAAAAATGCTTCAGAAGCATGGGTTATATACCAACAAACATTTTGTGGAATACGAGAAAAGTTAGATTTAGATGCCAAGGCATTTGAAAAAACTGATCCTGCCTGTAAAAGCTTAGGAGAAGTGTATTTAGCCTATCCGGGTTTTCATGCGATAGCTGTGTATCGATTGAGTCATGAATTGTATAAAATGGAAATTCCAATTTTACCAAGAATGATGAGTGAGTATGCGCATGGATTAACAGGAACAGACATCCATCCAGGAGCAACAATTGGCGATTCGTTTTTTATAGATCATGCAACAGGAATTGTTATTGGAGAAACCACCATTATTAAAGAAAACGTAAAAATATACCAAGGAGTTACCTTAGGAGGAATTCAAGTTAAAAAAGAATTAGCTTCCACAAAAAGGCATCCAACGATTGAAAATAATGTAACCATTTATGCCAACGCAACTATCTTAGGAGGTGATGTAGTAATAGGAAGAGATAGCGTAATAGGTGCAAATGTTTGTGTAACCACCTCTGTACCCGAAGGATCTATTGTAACCTATGAGTCAGAAAATAAAATAACCACTAGAAAATCCTATGTTAAATGATGTAGGTACAAAATTAACCATGAAAACTAAAACAATTATAGATAGTATAGGGAATACGCCATTAATAGAAGTTTCAAACATTCTTCAAAAAGAAGGCGTAAAGCTATTATTAAAACTAGAAGGAAATAACCCTGGCGGAAGTGTAAAAGATAGGGCAGCGTTTAATATGATTGCTGAAGCTATTAAAAGGAAGAATATTCGTCAAGGAGATTATTTAGTAGAAGCAACTAGTGGAAACACAGGAATTGCGTTAGCACTCATGGCAAAAGTTTTAGGAGTAAATATGGTATTGGTAATGCCAGAAAATTCTACCGAAGAGCGTGTTAAAACTATGCGTGCTTACGGAGCTGAGGTTATTTTAACGGATGCAGAAAAAGGTATTGAAGGTTCTAGAGATGTAGCCTTAGAACTACGCTATAAAAAAGGCTATTTTATGCTGAACCAGTTTGAAAATACTGATAACTGGAAAGCACACTATAAAACCACAGGTCCTGAAATTTGGAACGATACAGAAGGAGAAGTAACCCATTTTGTATCGGCGATGGGAACTACAGGAACCATTATGGGAGTTTCTACCTATTTAAAAGAACAAAACCCTGAGGTACAAATTGTAGGGGCACAACCTAAAGATGGAGCTAGAATACCTGGAATTCGTAAGTGGTCGCCAGAATACCAACCAAAATTCTTTAACAAAAGTAAGGTGGATCAAGTGGTAGAGCTAGATGAAAACGATGCAAAAAACATGACCAGAAAGCTAGCACAAGAAGAAGGTGTTTTTGCAGGAATGAGTAGTGGAGGTGCGGTACATGCAGCCCTAGAAATAGCCAAAACGATTGACAAAGGAGTTATTGTTGCTATTATTTGTGATAGAGGTGATCGTTATTTATCTTCTGATTTGTTTTAATAGATTGTCTTTACTTACTTAATAATACAAGAATTCCCGCTTAGGCGGGAATATTTATTTAAATAAACAATTATCTATTAAAAACTAGTTAGCGTTAATTTAGTTTTATATTAGTAATTGGCTCTTTATTCTATTATATACGCTGAGTTATAAACTTTATTAATTTCGAATTTTAAATTTAATACCTACTTTATTCAATTCCATTTCTATTTTTTCCCAGAAATTAGGTTTTATTGAATCCATATAATAAGTATGATCCTTAAGGTTACTTTTTGAATTAATTACTATACCATACCAGCCTCCTTCAGCTGTTCTTTTTAGAATTCTAGAAACAGATTTAATATCATCTATTTGATATGTCTTTTGAATCCAGAAAAAACATAAATTTTTAATAATAATTTCTTTTGGGGTTATAATAAGATAATAAAGATTATGGTGAGATAACATAGCAGAAAAACTCAAAAAAAGTATAAAACAGAAAGAAACAATATACCAATTTTTTAAATACATTTTAGTTTGCAAAATCATAGCAAAAAAAGAAAACCAAGAAATAAATATTAATATCACTCCTACAGAGAAGAAGGTGTACTTTTTGAAACTAATAATTTTACTTTTTCTCATCCAGTATTAAATTGTTACGTTTTTTAGAAACTATTCTCTTTTTCCAGAATGAAACATAATTCATTAGCATTACACTTTTCCATATCTTTGTGAACAGTGCTAATAAGAGTAATGTTTGGTGTTAAGAGGTTTATAGATAGTATTATAGGTGTGTTTTGTTGTGGCTATTTTTTAATCAAAAGCATCACATCTTCTAAACATGATAAACTGTTTGTGCCCTAAAAATTCACCTTTATCTTTCCAGGTTTTTGCGTAATTTTCTAAAAGAAAATATCCTTCCTCCCAAACTTCATTATTTAACAAGCATTCACCAGAAATTGTTCCATCTGGTTGACGAGAAATATAGAGTTTCAACCAGTTTAATTTTTTGTCAGAAAGCTTGTTTTTCAATTGACTTTCTACAATTGAATATAAATTTATTTCAGTGTCAGTTTCAATCCATTTTCCTTGAAATGAATTTTCGCTCATTTTTGGATGCCAAAGTATTTCTCTACCTGCCGAGTTTGATTTGAAATCAAATTCTTCTAAATGACTATCTGTAAAGCTATCTATAATAGGAAGAAATATGTTTGATAAATAATTTTCTATAGCAGATTTAACTTTTTGCTCAGCAGTATTTCCTAACCCTACTATACTAGATTCAATTCCATTAGGAAAATACTCTTTGTTAATAGTTATTACTAATAAAGGTAACAAAGAAGGATGAAAATCTCCAGGCATAATTGCTGTTGCTATTTCAATCTCCGAATTAACTATTATAGCAGCATATTGAGTTGAAAACTCTACTGAATTTCCTTTTTCTTCAATGCTTTTTTTTAACTCATGTAATAGATAAGTATTTATATCTATCTGTTTTTCTATCTTTTTTGGTTTTAAAAAGTCAAATATTCCCATTAAGCTTCTTTTTTAGTTGGTTTTCAAATTGACTATAACGGTCTCGTATAACAGTCAGTTACGGATTAATATGCGTTAATTTTCGGTTTGGCACAGACGTTAGCAATTCCGAGTAGACTCGACTTAGTCGAATCCGCTGTAATTGCGGTTATACATTGTTGGCAAATCGTTTTTTATTTTTAATAGTCAATTATTCCTACGTTATGTTTTTCTTTAAGGTATTCATTAACCAATTTATTATAACATTCATATTCGGACTGAATTGTACAACCCATTCCGATAGATTGAATTTTATACTTTTCCTTAAGAGTTTTTGCTAATTCAATATCGTAACCGATTCCAAACTGAAAATAAACGATTTCTCCATTTTTTAAGTCAGTCGAAAATCGTTTTTCCATTTCTTCACAAGTCTCTAATTCAGAGTGCTCAAAATATACTTTGTTAAGTTGAACAGTTCTATAAACTCTAGGAACTATGTACAAGTTGAGTAACAAACTTATTCCAAATGCTCCAATCATAACTTTGGATATTAAATTCCGCCAATTTTTATTGAAAAAATATAATACAATGCATAAAATTCCAATTCCGAAAAACCGTTTAGCATACTTTAATTCAATAGAATTAAAGCTTGTTTCTGTCAGTTCATTGTTATGGTTGTAAATAGTCAACAGACAAGCTATAAAAGCTAAAATTAGAAGTATATATTTTGTTCTAGAGTTCAATTGGTGTCAAATGTTGGGTAACGGTTTGGCTAAGCTGCGTTTTAATGTAGTTTAGGTGGTGTTGTGTGCAGTTTTTATTATTCAATCTTTTTATTTTTATCTAAATTGTAATCAGTGTCAGCTCCAGTAGACTCGAAAAGTATACCTTTTACATTTAATTTTGTTTTAGATTTAGTTTCATTCCAACATTTAGATAAGAAATCACTTAATAACTCAACCTCTATTTGATAAAACTCTGAACTATCATAAAACAAATCATCTTCAGTTATAGAGTCTAAACCTAATTCAGAACAAATTTCTTCAAATATTTCGTATAGAATTAAATTAGGATCTCCAGATTCAGAACTTTTTAATCGAATATCAGGAAAACTTTCATAGTCATGATGAGGTATAATTCCAATAGAAAAGTATTGTAGTAAGTAATAGTGTACAGAGTAAACTTTAGTTTTATCTCTGGTAGGTGTTTTTAATTTAAAATCAGTAGTTTGAGCTTGAAAAAAAAGATTTAAAATTTTTTCTTTAATAGGGTGAAGAACAAAACTAGGATAAATGTTCCTCCATTCTTCTAAGAGAAAGTCATAGAGTTGATCAAATTCAATACCTGATTTATTTTTTGACAATTCTTCTTTTAAAGAATAGTATACAGTATTTATTGAATCCCATTTTTCTCTCAATAAATTAGATTTTATTTCAAAATTCTCCATATAAATTTTTAATTACACACAACTTGTTTATATATACATAAAATACGTCGTTATACAACCAAAAAAGGAGGTATAAGAGCATTTTTATTGTTTTTTATTCTGTTGCTATATTCCTTGTTTAGGAAAATAAGAAAAAGGAAATGATAGCAATTTTATTCTTTTTTTAGTAAGCGCTAGCCAATATAAAACAAAATAAAAAACCGTACAAAAAATGTACGGTTATACTATTGAGTTCAAATGTAGTAATTACCTATATACTCTATGAAAAGGCTATCCATAAGTTATATAAGCTGTTAGCACACGTATTTAATTTTTAAGTTCTTCCAATCGTTTTTTTATGTCAGTGTTTTTTGTATTCAACTCTAATGCTTTTTCATAATATTCAATAGCTTTCTTTTTATCTCCTTTTAACATGTAAAACTCCGCAAAGCTATCCCAAGTATTACTTGATGAGGGATAATTTTCTGTGTTATATTTGAAATAGAAAAAAGCTTTGTCTAAATCCTTGATTGTGTATAAAAATTGATAGCCAAAGTAATTGGCTAATTCTTCTCTTAAGAAAACTTTATACCCAAGTCTATCTGATAATTTGTCAAACCTTTTTTTAATCAATGTAGGGTTGGTATACATTTCATCATAGTTAATCATATACCCTCTAAACAAGTATTTCATACCATCCATAAATGAAACCAAAGGCATAGTATGGTGGTTTTCTTCTTTATAGCCATATTTTTTATATCCTAGACCTATGTTATAAGGATGTAATTGCTCGAATTTTTGAATAAATCTCCAAGTCAGATTAGCCTTTTCAGGGTAAACAGTGTTCTCTACTCTATCTACGGTAGCTATATATACATCTTTATAGGTTCCATTATATTCTTTGAAGAATTTCTCAAGGTTCTTAAGGGTAACTTCATTATCCCACCAAGCGCTAAAATCAATTACCAAATATGAATTAAATAATTCGGGTTTAGTAAATAAAGCGTGCAGTATAGGTAACCCAGTAAATGAATATCCCGAAAAAATTCGATAATTATTTGTTCTGTAGTTATTATCAATATAAGGAATAAGCTCTTTCTCGATAAATTTTATAAAATCGTTGGCACCACCACTTATTTCTAGTCCTTTTTCTTCTTTTCCGGAGTAGCCTATCATGGACCTTGTAGGAGATGAATCTTTTAATCTATCTTGACTAGTAATACCCACTACTATCATTTCAGGAATTTGTGGGCTAGCATCGCTACTCATTTGGGCAACAGCTCCGGTGAAAGGGTGAAAAAATTTCCTGCCGTCAAGGAGGTAAAGCACAGGATAGTTTACATAATCATTGTTGTTATATGAATTAGGGAGATATATTGATATTTCTCTATTTGAATTAAGTATTTCAGATTTGATTGCAAATCTTTTGCCAATAATAATGTCTTTTTTACTCTGTCCATATGACAAATTTGAAAGGATAGTTATTAATAGTATAATAAATAATATTCTCATTTTATTTTTTTTAAGTGTCGGCGAATATAAAAGAAAATAAAAAAAACCGTACAAAAAATGTACGGTTATACTATGATATTTCATGTATGGTAATTACTTATACTCTATAAAAAGATTCTCTATAGGTTTTCTCACTTTATATGTGTGTTGAGAGCTATCTTCTTCAGAGCGATAACCAACAGGAGCAATTACAGCAGCATTTAACCCTAACTTATTTAAGTCTAATATTTTGTTATAAGCTTCGGCATCAAAACCCTCCATAGGACAAGCATCTATTTTAAGTTCAGAACAAGCGTTTAGCAAATTCCCCAAAGCAATGTAAACTTGGTTAGAAGTCCATTTGTTTTTTTCAACTAAAGTTCTGCTCATAACGTCAGATTTAATAAAATCTGCATATCCTTTAAAGTTTGAAATGTCTACCTGTTCTATTTCAGATTTTAAAGAGAAATAAGCATCTATATGGTCATTGGTAACCTTTGTATAATTACAAAACACAAATAAATGAGAAGCATCAGTAATTTGGCTTTGTCCGTAAGAAACAGTTTTTAATTGTTCTTTTATTATACTGTCTTCTATAATCAAAACGGTATATAGTTGAAGACCATAAGAAGAAGGAGCTAATTGAATAGCTCTTTTTAAAAGTTCTATGTGTTGTGCTGAAACTTTTTTAGAAGCATCAAATTTTTTAGTAGCGTATCGCCACTCAAGGTTGTCTATTAAAGTCATACTATTATTGTTTAAGAAAATAGCAAAATTAAAAGGGGAGTAGTTACAATGCCTTTACATATGTTGATTCAGCAATTTTTTACATTTTTTCTTTCTCAAAGGAGTTTGGATAGAAAATCCAAGTAAACGAAACCGTCAGCGAGCTTCGCTGAGCTTTCCTCAACGCAACGAAACCATCAGCGAGCTTCGCTGAGCTTTCCTCAACGCAACGAAACCGTCAGCGAGCTTCGCTGGTCTTTCCTCAAAGCAACGAAACCATCAGCGAGCTTCGCTGAACTTTCCTCAACGAAACGAAACCATCAGCGAGCTTCGCTGGTCTTTCCTCAACGCAACGAAACCATCAGCGAGCCTCGCTGGTCTTTCCTCAACGCAACGGAACCGTCAGCGAACTTCGCTGAGCTTTCCTCAACACAACGGAACTATCAGCGCGTCACGCTGAGCTTTCCCTAAGAAGGAATAAAGCTGGTTTTGAATGTAAACAAACAATTTTCTATTAAAAAGGCAAAAATCAACGTGTGAGTAAATAACTATTAGTTTAGCTATTTTTTAATTATAAGGCTTATACTACATAAAACAGCGGCTTGAATTTGAGTTCAAACCGCTGTTAGTTATATGTGTTACTGTGCTTAGTATTTACTAGATTTTTTAATTTTTTTAAAATGTTTTACCATTTTTCCAAAATCTTTATCCTTTTTACGTTTTTCAGCAGCAGTAGCTTCAAAATGTTCTTTTTCTTTTTCCATCTTTAAATAGTTTTTATAAGAAAATTCATCTATTTCTCCAATTTCAACAGCTTTAGTAACAGCACATCCAATTTCTATAGTATGTGTACAGTTTTTAAACTTACAATGTTTAGAATATTCAAAAATTATTTCGAACGTTTTTTCTAAACCATTTGAAGTATCTGTTATTCCAACCTCTCTCATTCCTGGGTTGTCAATTAAAATACCGCCATTATCAAGAATTATGAGTTCGCGATGTGTGGTTGTATGTTGTCCTTTCTTAGAAAAACTACTAACATTTTTAGTAACCATTAACTCTTTGTTAGCAAATGTATTTACTAGTGTTGATTTACCAACTCCAGAGGAACCTAAAAGACAATATGTTTTACCTTTTACTATAATCTCTTTTAGTTTTTTATAACCTTGTTTAGAGATATTGCTAATTGCAAATACGGGTACATTATTAATTCTTTTTTTTAAGGAAACCATTAATTCTTTTAGCGATGTTTCGTTTATTAAATCAATTTTAGTAAGAATAATAATAGGTTGAATGTTTGATGTATTACAAATAGTGAGATATCTTTCAATTCTATTGATGCTAAAATCTCTATCAACTGCCTGCATAATAAAGGCGTAATCAATATTTGTAGCAATTATTTGTATGTCGCCAAAATGACCAACTGCTTTTCTTGAAATAATTGAATTTCGAGGGAGTATCTTATGAATTATAGAGCTATACGAATCATATATTACTAGTGCAACCCAATCTCCCACAGCAGGAAAATCTTCACGAGTATTTGCAGTATATCTTAAGTTTCCTGTAATTTCAGCATCAAATTCTCCTTTTTCTGTTTTAACAACATACCGTTCTTTATGCTCAGAAATAATTCTTCCAATTTCAAAGTCTTGTAAGTTATGTTCTATCTTTAGTTTTTCTATATTATCGTTATATCCGAAATCTTCTAGTTTCATATTTTAAGTATTTTAAAATATAGCAAACACTTACGTTATTCATAAACTAAATGAGTTTAAACACATAAGCGTTCACAATTAATGTGTTTATATGTAAAATGTTAATAAATAGGAATGCTTCAGATGGTTATCTGAAGTATAAAGTGGTGATAGCCTTAAGAAAATTGACTATCTATTTTACAATATCCGAATACGATACAGATGTAATAGACATAAAATTGTATTAAAGGTCAAAGTTATAAAAAATATCTTTTAAAAGTTTAAAGAAGAAGAATGCTTTTAGTTGTTGTTTTAAGATTTCTTAAATATTTAGTAACTTTAATGTAAGTTACTAAAAATGATTACATGAGAACTCTATATACCTTAATTGGAATAGCATATCTTCTGTTCGTAGTGGTGACGTCGTACATGATCTTAGTCCAACCACTAATAAACGCATGTAAAAAAAGTAAAAAATAACACGCTTCTAACTAATAATTATAAAAGAAAGGACTTTTTTATCTTACATAATTAGAAGGACTTATATACAAAAAGCAACAAACATTGTTTGTTGCTTTTTGTATAGGTTACTGGAAGTATCCTTTTAACGGAATAAACTATTTTTTTTCTATGATAGGAACTGCATCAAAAGGGTCAACCATTGCGATAAATAAAACACAGGGACCATTATTTAAGCATTTAGCCCTGTGCGGTTTTTTTGCAGGACCATAAGCATATGAACCCGCTTTTAATACGGTAGCTTTCTCACCTTGGTATTGTACTTCTAAGTCTCCTGAAATTAAAATCATTCGTTCAGGTGATTTATGTGTGTGACTTATAACTTCTGTATTAGGTTCTATTCTAAAGAAAAAATCTAAATTAGGTTTAGATATATCGCCATGAAGTATTGTAAAAGAACAATTAGGAAAGAAATCAGGAGCAGGAAGCCATTTCAAACTCTCATTATTAACAGTTGTAGCAATAGAAGTTTCAGTGTTTGAAACACCATTGCTTTGAGCATTTAATCCGATAGCTAAAAAAGCTAGGATAAGGGTTAACAGGTTTAGTTTGTTTGTTTTCATCTTGTTGATTTTTAAGTACTTAATATAGTTAAAATAAACAGGGTTTCAAATTATATTAACCTGTTTATTATAAGTATAATCACTTGGGATTTATTTACAGAAATATTTTTCCTTCTTTTAGAAAGTAGTTAAAGAAATAAAAATAGAAACAAACAAAAATGTAGAAGTATAATCATTAGCTAGTTTCGCTAAGAATTAAGTTTTTAGTTACTCTTTTGGCATTGGAATTTTATTTCTGAAATCAAAAGCTATTTCTGAAGCACCGTTTTTTTGTAGATAATCTAATTTATCAACAGCTTCTTGTATAGTAGGATATTCACCTTCTGGTACCCACCACATAGCGGTGTACACCTTTCCGTAGGAATGAAACCATTCTTTTCTTCTTTTCAAGAAATCTGTATGAAAAGTCTTGTACACAAAATCACCTAAAGTCTCAATAGACTCCCAAACAGAAACATTAATAATTACCTGTTCGTCATCATAAGGATTGAAACTTGTAGCATCATTATTCTCGTCCTTTAGTCTCCAAACAAAACCCTCACTGTTTTCAGCCAAATTGTTTACTCGGTCTAAATTATCTACAAACTCTTTCATGATAGGATCTTCAATATTTACTCCTTTCATTCGAGCTACATTGATTTCTGCTATATGGTACTTTTTCATAGGTGTGGTTTTTTATTTTAGCGTGTTTGTATATGGTTTGTTGATTGGTTTACACACACTTACTTTTCAATTAAACACAGACCTTTTTTATATTTAATTAATTTCATTCTAGCGGCTAAACCACTATTATTTTTTACATTGTTAGGCAACGTTTTTAATTCCTTGCTTGTTCAATTCCTTTCTTCCATGCATTAAGGATATCGTTATAATCTCTGGTTAATATACTTTCATTCACAGTCAATTTTACAATTCCTTTGTCATTGGCTCTACCTAACCAAATATTATGCTCATTGTATAGAAATAAGGCAAGTTTTTTTAAGCTTATTTCATCACTTAATGTTAAATCAAAAATATTAGTACCGTTTTTTAAACTAGTTATACTAATGCCATTCAACTTATTCAACGCAGTAATCATTTTTTTAGATTTCATAACAACTTCATCCCATCGCTCATTAATTCCCTCTAAATAATGCAACGCCATTGATGCATTGGTCCAATTTTGAAATACAGTTCCTCCTAGTATTTTTATTTGATGTGGTATTTGTTCAATGATTTTTGCATCCCCACAAAGCATTGCCCCACCAGCCGCATTTAAATATTTATATAGAGAAATATAAACCGTATCAAAATATGAAGCATATTCAGAAAGAGAGAGATTGTTGAAAGCAGATGCTATATGAATTCGTGCACCGTCTAAATGCATTTTGTAATTATTTTCTTTACAATACTTTGATACATTCTTTATCACATCTATTGGTACGTAGGTTCCATCAGCACGTCTAACAGGGTTTTCAATCACTATTGTTCCTAGACCACTCTTAAAAACTTCATTATTATTTGTATAGTCTATTGTATTTTTTAAATCAGTTATATCAAAATAAGACTTTCCTGTTCCAACTGGAATCAGTCTTTTACTATGAACGCTTTGGGCTGCATCGGCTTCATCTCTGAAAATATGTGAGTTTTCAGGTACTATAACTTTAGTATTGTTTTCATTAAGCAATTTAATTGCCAATTGATTGGCCATTGTGCCAGTAGGAAGATAAATGGCTTTTTCTTTACCAGTTATTTTTGCAAACTTCTCTTCAATTAATTTTGTTGCTCCACCATCTCCATAAAAATCTGGTTGAATTGGTTTCTTTTTATCTATTTCGTTTAATTTTTCTAAATATTCTTGAGGTGAGAATGCAAGTCCGTCATAAATAAAATTGACAGGTATTTTAGAGTTGTTCGATACTTCGTTTTGCAACCCTAATAAAGGCATTGCGTTTATTCCAGCTACAGGAAGAAAGAGAGAGGCTGTTGATAATCCACATTTTTTGAGAAAGTCTCTTCTGTTATTTTCTTCTTTTGTTTTTTTCATCTAGATTTTTTAAATGTTGTCTAACGTGTTTGTATATGGTTTGTTGCGCGTCTTAAGCACCTAATTTAGCAAATACAAATCGAATAGAAAATCCGTGAGGATTTTCGTAAGTAAGTTTGAACTAGCCATTAATTATACGCGATGTTGTAGCACGTTTTTATATTTGTATTGTGACTCTATATTTATTTTTTTCAGAACATTCGGTTGTGCTGAAATTCTTTGATTTTCTTTTTTTATTAACACATTCTATAATTTCTGAAACTTTATTTTCAGTTAATTCAATTTTTGAGTCAATTTGATAAGTACATAATTCCTGTCCTAATCCAAGGTTAATTTTAAATTCAGTTGTAATTTTTTTTTCAATTCTAAAATTAGTTTTAAATTGGTCAAATCCAACGTAATTTATTTCAATCTGATATTCTCCAGTTGGTAATCCCATTTTAAATTTTCCGTCAAAGTCTGCTTGTATTTCTTTACTTAAAGTTTTGGTTTTAGAAATGATTTTTATAGAAATTCCTGATATAGGATTATTAAGTTTGTCAAAAACCTGACCGATTAATTCAGTTCTTTTTGAGTTCTTTTTTTCTGAAATTTTAAACTCGTTATTGTCATCTTCGTTTTGAAGTGAAAAAGTGTATTGAAATCCGTATTCTTTGGTTTTATCAACATTATTCAACTCCCATTTTTGGGAAAATGAACTAAACGAAATTGTAAAAAAGAATAGAATTATTATATATTTCATTGTTTTTCTCAAATGTGCTACAAATAGTTTATATACAGAATAAACTTAGTATTATACTTCTTTTTTAGTAAAATAAGCAGAAGTTTTTAGCAATTTTATTCTTTTCGTTTCAAGCATCTAATATATGACAAAATAAAAAATCGTACAAAGAAGTATGGTTATAATAGGGTGTCAAAGGTTTGGATAATAGGAAACTGTTATAGAAATTATTCCATTTTAAAGACTACTATTTTATCATAGTTTAATAATTTATATCCTAACAATTTTTCCATCATCCAATTCAATAATACGATCTGTTTTTTCAGCAAAATCTAAATCATGCGTCACCATTAAGAGTGTTTTGTTATAGGTCTGTGTCAGTTCTTTAAATATATTAAAAACAATGTCTGCATTTTTACTGTCTAAATTCCCTGTAGGTTCATCACACATAATAATAAGAGGATCATTTATCATAGCACGAGCAATAGCAACTCGTTGTTTTTCACCCCCAGATAATTTATAAGCCATTGTGTTTGCTAACTTTTCAATACCCAAATCTTTTAAAAAAGCATAAGCGTTGTGTTCTAATTCTTCTTGGCTCACTTTATTTAATTTGAACCCAGGAAGCATTACATTCTTTAAAGCACTAAACTCGTTTAGTAAATAATGAAATTGAAATACAAAACCAATTTTTTCATTTCGTATAGCAGCTAGTTCTTTTTCCGTTTTAGTATGTACAGATGAACCATCAACTATGAGCTCACCTGTAAAGTCTGTATCCATGGTAGATAGAATATAGAGTAATGTGGATTTTCCGCTACCTGACCTACCAACAATAGAAGTAAACTCACCACGATTTAAGCTAAAAGATACATCTTTTAAAATATCAACTCTAACTGGGTTATAGAATGATTTAAAGATGGAATGTGCTTCTAGTACTATATTCTTTTCCATTTATTTTCCTCTTATAATAATTACTGGGTCTACTTTACTAGCCTTTTTAGCAGGCATCCAGCCCGCCAAGAAAGTTGTTGCCATTGCAAATACTACTGCTATAGTATAGTACTGTATTCCATAATCAATAGGGTAGGTATTTACTTTGGGTAATGAAGGGGTATTGAAAGGAATTGAATCGATGCCCAAGGATAAAAGAAAACCAAATGATAGCCCTCCTAAAGCTCCAGCAATGCCTATGCTTAAGGAGATAGTAATAAATATATTCTTTACATCGCTACCTGCAAACCCCGTAGCTTTAAGAATGGCAATGGTATCCATTTTTTCATAAATTAACATATTAAGGATGTTATAGATTCCAAACCCTGAAACAATCAATAATGTAATACCAACAGCATATGAAATAATTGAACGTACGCTACTACCTGTTTCAAATTGAGCATTGGCTGTTTGAATGTCTTCTGCATTTACATTAAAAAATGTTTCATACTCATTAGCCAAAGCAGGAGCCTCGTTTAGGTTCTTGAGTTTTATTTGAATATCACTGATGTAATTGCTGTTTACACCGAGCAGTTTTCTTGTTGTTTGTAAGCTGGTAAAGCTTTGTACTTTATCAATTTCAACCAAGCCTGACTGAAAAAAACCGACTACTTTTAAATAAAACTGTTCTCCTTCAGTTGAAGTAACCGTTATAAGGTCTCCTATTTTTGCATTGATAATTTCCGCTGCGCTATATCCAAGAATTATGCTATTGGGAACTTTCTCGAGATCTTGGTAATTCCCTTCCATTACATAATCACTAAATGCAAAAAGTGCTGACTCCTGATTAACTTCTATACCATTGATAATTCCATTAAGGTCAATGTTTCCGAAATTGTAAAAGACTTGTGTTGTTATTTTTGCAGCAACACCTTCGACACGATCATCCTTTTTAAGTTTATTTATAATTTGTTGAGCATTATATATTTCTATACGAGTATTCGCTGGTTTTATTGAGCTAATATAATTGTGATAATTTTTATATTTTTCACTTAAATCTATGGGTTGTTGTAGAGAAGGCTTGATATCATTATACAAACGAATGTGTGGTGTACGATTTAAAACTATTCCATCTAATAAATTGTTAAGTCCCTCCATAAAACCTAAGAGCGCTACAAAAAGAGCAATACTAAAAGTAACGCCAATAGCTGCAACAAGGGTTTGTTTCCAACGAGCAAGCATAAGTGCACCTGCAATTTCTATAAGGTATTTATATTTCATTATGGTAATTGAATCTTTGTAGATTTATCTATTCCACTGATAATTTCAACTAACTCATAATCCATTAAACCAGTTTCTACTTTTTGAAGCTGTCCGCCCTCTAACATAACATAAGTATCATTTATTATATACTTTCTTGGTATTGTTAAAGCATTTTGTTTTGTTTGGATAATGATGTTTGCTTCTAAAGAGAGGTTAGGGAAAAGTTTAGTAGGCTTATTGGTGAAAATAGCTTCAGCTTGAAATGAACGTGTTCTAATATTCATCATAGGTTCAATAGAAATAACTTTAGCTTCAAAAACTTGTGATTTATAACTGTCCATTCGTATAATAACTTGTTGTCCTTTTTTTATCTTAACAATGTCTTTCTCGTCAATACTTAATTCTATAATAAAATCTTCAGTACCAATAATTGCAACAGGTTTTTCACCACTATTTATTTCTCCTTCTTCTTTGTTAATTTGATAAACTAAACCATTTATCTCACTTTTCACTACAAAATCGTCTTCCTTCAATTGAGCAATTTCTAAATTATTTTTGCTTTGACCAGAAGCTAATTTTAATTGACGTTTGAGGTCGTTATAATTAGTTCTTGCTTTTATATATTCTGCTTTAGACCTTTGATAGTTTAACTCTTTTTGTTCGTACTGCAACTTACTTCCTATATTCTTACTCCAAAGATTTTTTTGTCTTCGAAACTGCAATGAATCATAAGTGAGATTTTTCTTTGCGAGATCAATAGTTTTTTCTGCATCAAGCAATTTGTCTTTATTCCTCGTATAATCGGCAGCAAAGGATACTAGTTTAGCATTTTCGGTTGCGATTTTCAAATTCTTATTATCTATTTGAAAAAGAGGAGCTCCTTTTTTTACATGAGCACCTTCCTGCACAAATATTTTTTCTATAACACCAGTTGTTTGGCCAAAAACCTCGTATTGGTTTTTAGCTTTTATAAAACCTGTTGCGTAAACACTTTCAGTAATATTTTTAGTTTCAGGCATTGTTGACTCCTTTTTGTTTGTACAAGAATAGAGTGTTAAGGAAAATATTAAGGAGAGAAATAATTTTTGTTCAAATTTCATTATCAATATGGTAAGAGCTATGTTTTTTATATAAAGTACAAAGACTAGTGTATAGATAGTTATGCGACTTGCTAACAATTATTTTCTGTAGAGAAGTTAGTCGTAAGCGAGTAAAAAAACATTTTGAATAAGTGTTTTCCTCATACTTATTACACACTATTGGTATTTATTTTTCAATTTAGCTTAAAGTTAGCAAAAAATGCTTTAGAAAAGTAAAACAAATAACAATTGAGTAATTTTTTCTAAAATGTTTACTTTTGAATAACAGAAAGTTATAAGGTTGTTAATGGACACGTTGAATTATCTTGAAAACAATAAATCAAGCGGTTTTTGTTCAAACAACCAAATGTTCTTTTTCTCTTATCAATTTAATTCTAAAATAAAAATTGGGTAAATAAAAAATAATACTATAACTTTGCCCCGTTCATTAACGTATTGATGTTATCAAGAAAGGTGGAGGGAATAGACCCTTTGAAACCTTAGCAACCCTTTGTGCAAACAAAGAAGGTGCTACATTCTACTGCTTCGGCAGAGAGATAACGAAAAGAATTTTACTTCCTCTTTTCCTGATAACACTACACTAAATATCAGGAATGTCAAACATTTATCAAGAAATACAAAAACGAATTCTCGTGCTCGATGGCGCTATGGGAACCATGCTTCAGGAATATAAATTTACTGAAGAAGATTTTCGTGGAGAACGTTTTAAAGATTACCCAACACCGTTACAAGGAAACAACGATTTGTTGTCCATCACACAACCAGAAGCAGTAAAAGAAGTTCATAGAAAATACTTTGCTGCAGGAGCAGACATTGTAGAAACCAACACTTTTTCAGGAACTACTATTGCCATGGCAGATTACCAAATGGAAGATTTGGTATATGAGTTAAATTATGAATCTGCCAAAATAGCCAAAGAAGTAGCTGAAGAGTTCACTGCCAAAGAACCACACAAACCTCGATTTGTAGCAGGCTCTATAGGGCCTACCAACCGTACGGCAAGCATGTCTCCAGATGTAAACGACCCAGGGTACAGAGCGGTAACTTTCGACGAGTTACGCACTGCTTATAAACAACAAGTAGAAGCTTTAATTGATGGCGGTTCAGATATTTTGTTAGTAGAAACTGTGTTTGATACCTTAAATGCTAAAGCCGCTTTATTTGCTATTGAAGAGGTAAAAGCTGAACGAAACATAGAAATTCCTATCATGGTTTCTGGTACGATTACTGATGCTTCAGGAAGAACATTATCAGGACAAACAGCTGAGGCTTTTCTAATTTCTATTTCTCATATTCCGCTACTATCTGTAGGGTTTAATTGCGCTTTAGGAGCCAATTTATTACAGCCTCACTTAGAGGCGATAGCCTCTAAAACGGACTTTGCTATTTCTGCTCATCCAAATGCAGGATTACCCAATGCCTTTGGAGAATATGACGAAACTCCAGAAGAAACAGCGGAGCAAATAGAAGAATACTTAAAGAAAAATTTAATAAACATTATAGGAGGGTGCTGTGGTACCACGCCTAAACATATTTCAGCGATTGCAGCAATAGCCGCGAAGTATAAACCACGAAAAGCTGAATTTGTTGCAGCAGTACAAAATAGTTAGTAGATGAGTGAGGAAAGACGATATATGAAGTTATCTGGTTTAGAACCGTTAATTATTACACCCGAAAGTAATTTTATCAATGTAGGTGAGCGTACAAACGTAGCAGGATCGCGTAAATTTCTTCGATTAATTAAAGAAGAAAAGTTTGATGAAGCCTTAGCGATTGCACGTCATCAAGTAGATGGAGGAGCGCAAATCATCGATATTAATATGGATGATGGTTTAATAGAAGGGAAAGAAGCGATGGTACGTTTCTTAAACTTAATAGCATCAGAACCTGATATTGCCAGAGTTCCTATTATGATTGATAGTTCAAAATGGGAAATAATAGAAGCTGGATTACAGGTAGTACAAGGTAAATCGGTTGTAAATTCCATTTCTTTAAAAGAAGGAGAAGAAAAGTTTATTTGGGAAGCTACGCAGATTAAACGATATGGAGCCGCAGTAATTATCATGGCTTTTGATGAAGTAGGACAAGCCGATACCTACGAAAGAAGAATTGAAATTGCAGAGCGTTCGTACAACATATTAACCGACATTGTCGGTTTTCCGCCAGAAGATATCATTTTCGATTTAAATATTTTTCCTGTAGCTACAGGTATGGAAGAGCACCGAAAAAATGCGTTGGATTTTATTGAGGCTACCCGATGGGTACGTGAAAACTTACCACATGTAAGTGTAAGCGGTGGAGTAAGTAACGTATCGTTTTCTTTCAGAGGAAATAATGTGGTACGTGAAGCTATGCATTCGGTATTTCTATACTATGCTATTAAAGCAGGTATGAACATGGGAATTGTGAATCCGACAATGTTAGAAGTCTACGATGATATTCCGAAGGATTTATTAGAACATATTGAAGATGTTGTTTTAGATAGAAGAGACGATGCTACTGAACGCTTATTAGAGTTTGCGGAAACTGTAAAAGGAACTAAAAAAGAAAGCAGTGAGCAGGTTTTAGAATGGAGAAGTTTACCGTTGCAAGACCGTATAACACACTCTTTAGTAAAAGGAATAGATGCTTTTATTGAAGAAGATGCAGAAGAAGCACGCTTAAGTGTAGCAAAACCACTACACGTAATTGAAGGGCACTTAATGACGGGGATGAATGTAGTAGGAGACTTGTTTGGAGCAGGGAAAATGTTTTTACCACAAGTAGTAAAATCTGCCCGAGTAATGAAGAAAGCAGTAGCGTATTTAAATCCGTTTATTGAAGCTGAAAAAAGCGAAGAACAGAAAGCCATTGGAAAAATATTAATGGCAACGGTAAAAGGAGATGTACATGATATTGGTAAAAATATCGTATCTGTAGTGTTAGGTTGTAACAACTATGAAATTGTAGATTTAGGTGTGATGGTTCCACCAGAAAAAATTATAGAAACTGCTAAAAAAGAGAAGGTAGATGCTATTGGTTTAAGCGGGTTGATAACTCCTTCGCTGGATGAAATGGTGTACTTGGCCAAAGAAATGGAACGTCAAAATTTAGAGATTCCATTATTGATTGGTGGAGCAACAACCTCAAAAGCACATACTGCTGTAAAAATAGACACACAGTATAAAAATGCAGTAGTACATGTAAACGATGCTTCAAGAGCTGTAACCGTTGTAGGAGATTTATTAAACCAAGAAACCTCCAATGAATATGTGGCTAAGTTGAAAAAAGATTACGAAGAATTTCGTGATAAGTTCTTAAAACGAGGAAAACAAAAGCACTACATATCTATTGAAGAGGCAAGAGAGCGAAAATTTAAAATAGATTGGGGTACGACCAATATTACCAAACCTAGAGAACTAGGAATACAAAAGCTAGAACAAGTAAGTTTAAAAGATTTGATACCGTATTTTGATTGGAGTCCGTTTTTCCGTTCGTGGGATTTACACGGAAAGTTTCCTGATATTTTAGAAGATGAAGTAGTAGGGGTAGAGGCAACCAATTTGTTTGCAGATGCTCAAAAGATGTTGCAACAAATTATAGAGAAACAAGCATTAAAGCCCAAAGCTATTTTTGGTTTGTTTGAAGCGAATTCTATTAACGACGATGATATTTCAGTTCAAAAGAAAGGAAAAGAAGTTGCTATATTTAGAACCTTACGTCAGCAATTAAAAAAGCGTGAAGGTAAACCAAGTTTTGCCTTGGCTGATTTTATTGCACCTAAAGAAACAGATAGATCGGATTATATAGGGGCTTTCTGTACAGCCATTTTTGGTGCTGATGAATTAGCGCTACAATACAAAGAAAATCACGACGATTACAATGCAATTATGGCACAAGCTATTGCCGATCGTTTTGCTGAAGCTTTTGCTGAATACTTGCACCACAGAGTAAGAACAAAACACTGGGGTTATGCTTCTGAAGAAAATCTAACGAATGATGAATTAATAAAAGAAGATTATAAAGGAATTCGTCCTGCTCCTGGATATCCTGCATGTCCAGATCATTTAGAAAAAGAAACAATTTGGGAACTTTTACAAGTTGAAGAAAATATAGGGGTTAGCTTAACAGAAAGTTTAGCCATGTGGCCAGCAGCAGCCGTTTCAGGATATTATTTTGCCAATGAAGAAGCTAAATATTTTGGGTTAGGTAAAATAACAGACGACCAAGTAAGAGATTTTGCAGAACGGAAAAACATTTCCTTAGAAAAAGCCAGAAAATGGTTACACCCAAACATATCAGATAATTAAGAATAATTTAAAAATAAACAAACAAAAGAGCGTATTTAATTAACAATAAGTTTTAAGTTAGGTAAACTAAAAGCTAGAAAACAGTAGTAATATTGCCGTATAAAAAATCAATAAAATTAGACAAATGAAAAAGTATAATTTAGAAATTCGATTTGCAATACAGTTACTGGTAATGGCAGCAATATCATTAATTGCAGCTTCATTAGTATAGTTAAATACGCCTTTATAAGATACACTTATGAAGGTAATAGAACATTTAGAAAAAGCTAACGGAACATCATTGTTTTCGTTTGAAATACTTCCACCGTTAAAGGGAGATACAATAGAATCAATATTCAAAAATATTGATCCGTTAATGGAGTTTAATCCTCCTTTTATAGACGTAACCTATCATCGTGAAGAATACGTGTATAAAGAGTTAGGAGACGGACTCTTAAAAAAACAGGTTGTAAAAAAACGCCCAGGTACTGTTGGTATTTGTGCGGCTATTCAAAATAAATACCAAGTAGATGCTATTCCACATATTTTATGTGGAGGGTTTACAAAAGAAGACACTGAAAACTTTTTAATAGACCTCGATTTTTTAGGAATAGATAATGTAGTTGCATTGCGTGGTGATGCAGTAAAAAGCGAAACTTATTTTAAACCAGAAAATGATGGACATGCGTATGCAAGTGAGTTAGTTACACAAATAGAAAACTTAAATAAAGGAAGGTATTTGGATGATGATTTGCAAAACTCATCAAAAACTGATTTTTGTATTGGTGTAGCAGGATATCCTGAAAAGCACATGGAAGCACCAAGTTTAGATTCTGATATTCACTTTTTAAAAAAGAAGATAAAAAATGGAGCAAACTATGTGGTAACACAAATGTTTTTCGATAATCAAAAGTATTTTGAGTTTGTAGAAAAATGTAGAGAGGAAGGTATAACAGTTCCAATTATTCCAGGTTTAAAACCTATTTCAACCAAAAAACAGTTGAATTTAATTCCACACCGTTTTAAGGTAGATTTACCTGATGCGTTGGTAAAAGAGGTTGTGAATTGTAAGAGTAACGCTGAGGTACGACAAGTAGGAGTGGAGTGGTGTATTGCTCAAAGTAAGGAGTTACAACAAAAAGGAGTGCCTATTTTGCATTATTACTCAATGGGAAGATCAACCAATATTCAACAAATTGCAGAGGCAGTTTTTTAATCGCAGGGCGATAGCCAAAGGTTTAATTCTTTGAGGAAGTTGATCACTAACCGTCATTGCGAACAGAGTGAAGCAATCTGTAAGTCGACAAACAGATTACTTCGTTGTATCCTCCTCGTAATGACTTTTTGTTATACCAAACGGTAGAGAAGAATCTCATTCAATAGAGTAAGAATATTATGATATGGTTATGCCTTTTATGTGACAAAATTGAAAGTAATATATTTACGTGTTAAATAATGAAAAAGATGAAATTACCATTATATCAAATAGACGCTTTTACAGATAAAGTTTTTGGAGGGAATCCTGCTTGTGTTGTTCCATTACAAAATTGGTTACCAGATGAAGTTCTTTTAAAAATAGCAAAAGAAAACGCTGTGGCAGAAACAGCATTTTTTGTTGATAAAGGAGAGAAAATACATTTAAGATGGTTTACTCCAGAAATTGAAATGGATTTATGCGGGCATGCAACACTTGCTACAGCTCATTGTTTACACTCAATTTTAAACTATCCTCATAACGAAGTAGTGTTCGAAACACTGAGTGGTGATTTAACTATTACGATTGAAAAAGATTTCTATTCTATGGATTTACCCTCTCGAATGCCTGTTGCTTCTGAGTTACCTGAAATTATTCAGAAGTCTTTAAACATAGCACCTAAAGAGGTTTTAAAATCTAGAGATTATGTATTAGTATATGATTCTGAAGAGGAAATAAAAAATATAAAAGTAGATAGACAGACCTTTGATCAAATAAATTTAGATCCAGGAGGGGTAGTAGTTACAGCTGTAGGAGATAAATCCGATTTTGTATCAAGATATTTTACACCACAATCCTCTATTTTAGAAGATCCTGTTACTGGTTCTTCTCATTGTTCATTGGTGCCATTTTGGAGTTCTCGATTGAATAAAGATAATCTTGATGCAAAACAAGTTTCTGAAAGAGTAGGAGTATTAAAGTGCCAAAATAAAAAGGATAGGGTCATAATTAGCGGTAAAGCTAAAACGTATTCAGAAGGAAACTTATGGATAGAATAACTAGTATTTAAAGAATTGTCATTTCGAACTGAAGGAGAAATCTCATTAAAGTGAGTTACTCATTTGCTTAAGATTTCTCACACTTCGTTTCACTTGGTTCGAAATGACAAGAAGTAATCGGTTTGTCGACTTACAGATTGCTTCACTCTGTTAGCAATGACGTACTTATCTTCTTATAAGTAATTATTAATTGCTCTTAGCCTTAATAAAATCAGAAATTAAATAGCTGATATATTTTCCTACTTGTCCGTTAGCAATGTCATCTTTAACAACTGCTGGAGCACCTTCACAAATGTGTAAATAAGAAGCATTTTGTAGCTTTCCAAAATAATGTGTGAATCTACGTGCTTGCTGTGGTGTAAATCCGCTAGGTGTCATGGCACTACTAGGAAAGTGTTGCACACAATCCAAATCGATTTCAATTCCGAAAGGAGTATTTTCTATAAAACTTTCAGCGCGTTGTAACTCACCATCAAAAGAAGTAGACTGATATACTTCTAACTCTTCAAAGGTGTTGTACTCTAAGTTTAAACTATCATGAATCATTTCAAAAACATACTGAGGCGTGTAGTTTTCATGCAATCCAAACATAAAGTAATTCTTAATAAAACCTTCTTGCAACGCATACGAGAATCCGTTACCACTATGACGTTCCTCCAAACGACGTAAATCGGTATGCGCATCTAAATTAATCACATTTACAGGTTGTTCCTTTCCTTCAGAAAGCCCTTTAATGTTTCCGTAAGCGTTGTTATGACCTCCACCAATAATAATTGGTGTTTTACCACTTTTAACAATGACTTTGATAAGGTTAGAAAGTTCTTTATCAATTGCTTTTACTAATAAATCACCTTTCTCTCTGTCGTTAACGTTAAAGCTATATACATCGTCTAAACAATCTAAATATCCTAAAACTAGGATGTTATTTCCGTCAATAAACTGATTCTGCTGTGTATTTAAAAATGCTTTTAAAGCAGGAACAAAAGCAGTATGTGCACCACCATTTCCACCATTCATACGAACCCCAATATCTTCGGGAACTCCTAAAATAACAAAAGAAGCAGTTGAGTTGTTAAGTTCCTCTTGTAGCTCTTTTTTAGAGTTGATAACTGCAACGCACTCACCTAATTTTATTTCACCTTCACGTGGGGTTACAAACTCTTGTATGTCTTTTTCGTTGAATATTGTTAGCATATTAAACCTCTTTTCCGTTAATAAATACTGAATCTATTAAATTACTTCCAAAGGAATACGGTAAAAATCCATACGAAGGAATTTCTTTAGTAAGGATTAAATTCGCTTTTTTTCCTTTAGTAATACTTCCAACCTCATCAGATAAATTCATTGCATACGCTCCGTTAATTGTTGCTGCATTAATAGCCTCTTCTGGTGTCATTTTCATTTTAATACAAGCCGTTGCTACTACAAAGTTCATGTTTCCTGATGGAGTAGACCCTGGATTGTAATCGGTAGCTAAGGCTAAAGGCAACCCAGCATTCATAATATCACGTGCAGGTGTGTACGGAATACTTAAAAAATACGAGCAAGATGGTAAGGCAACAGGCATGGTTTGCGTTCCTTTCAATGCTTCAATATCTTCTGTATTCATAACTTCTAAATGGTCTACAGATAAGGCATTGTGTTTTATACTTACTTGAACTCCACCAATAGTTGTAAACTGATTTACATGTACTTTTGGTGTTAATCCGTATTGTTGAGCAGCGGTTAAAATTCTGTCGGTATCTTCTACCGAGAAATATCCTGTTTCACAGAAAGCATCTACAAAATCAGCAAGGTTTTCTTCGGCAACTTTAGGTAGCATTTCATCAATAATTAAATTGATGTATCCTTCTTTATTGTTTTTATATTCAGTAGGAAAGGCATGTGCTCCTAAAAAGGTAGCTTTTACAGGAATGTTATAATTCTCGCGTAGCTTTTTAATAACGCGCAACATTTTTAATTCAGCGTCTACGGTTAAACCATATCCTGATTTTATTTCAACTGCTCCAGTACCTAATGCAATAACTTCTTCTAATCGTTTTGCAGATTGTTGGTATAGCTCTTCTTCTGACGTTTCTTGTAACTTCTTTGCAGAGTTTACGATACCACCACCACGATTGGCAATTTCTTCATAACTCAATCCGTTAATTCTATCTACAAACTCTTGCTCACGATTGCCTGCATATACAATATGCGTATGCGAATCACACCAAGTAGGCAACATCATTTTACCAGTACAATCCACAGTTTTATCAGCAGAAGTAGGGACTTTTTTCATGCTTCCATAGTCAGTAATAATACCGTTTTCAACCAATAAAAAAGCATTTTTAATTGTAGGTAAAATGTTCATCGAAGCTCCTGATACTTTTTTAGTGCTTGTTTCTCTAATTTGGATTAATTCTTTGATGTTTATGAATAAAGTTGTCATGTTGAATGCTTAAATTTGTTAGACAAACTTACGGTAAAAACTACAATTTATGATACATTTTTTAGGAGTGATTTGTGTTTTAATACTCTTTTCTATTTCGTTAATTCACGTTTATTGGGCTTTTGGTGGAACTTTATGGGTAGATGCTGTAATACCTACTAAAACAGCAAATGAAAAAGCGATGAATCCACCTAAAGCACTAACTTTTGTAGTAGCTATAGTAGTAGGTGCTTTTGCGGTTGTGTATGCAGAAAAAACACAACTATTTACGTTACCTTCAATGCCTACATGGCTACAAAACTATGGGCTTTATGTTGTAGCCAGTATTTTTATAATCAGAGCTATAGGTGATTTTAAATATGTAGGCTTTTTTAAGAAAGTTAAAGCAACTGAATTCGCAATAAATGATACCAAGTATTTTTCTCCACTATGTTTATTTTTAGGAGTAGTTGGAGTGTTAATGGCGTTTTTGAGATAACGTAGTTTTATTAATTAACCTTACTCCAGAATTAATGTCATGGGAAGGTAAAAAGACTAATTTATTATTCTTTGCATAAGTCTTTATTTTCTCATAAGTGTTCTTTGTTTCTTTATAATTCACATTAATTCCAGGCAAATCATTTGTTATAAGTTGTTCTTGATTGTAACAAACATCTCCTGCAAATAAAATATCACATTCGTCTGTTTTAAATAGAACAGAAGCATGGTTTTTAGTATGACCATTGGTAGGTATTAGTAGCAGATCTTCAGATTTTGTTAAAGGATAGGCTTCATTAAAGGTTTCAATAAAATCTTTTTTGTATTTGACTGTTTTGGGTTTAAACCAATCAGGAATAAGTTCAGGAAAATGACCATAAGGGTTTTTGTATTCATCTTCGTTTATAATCATTTCTACATTTTTAAAATCTTTTATACCGTCGGTATGGTCAATATGTAAATGGGTCAATACAACACTTTTTATACTGTCATTTGATATACCTAGCTTTTGAAGTTGAACCCCAATTTCATTTTCTTTTGAAACATTAAATTTGAAATTATTTTTACTGTACTTAGCAACTATTTTTCCTGCTGGCTTAAAATAATCAGGATGCATAATGTTTGCATTTTCACCAGTATCAATTACAATATTTCCTTCAGGATGTTCAATTACCCATGCCCAAATAGGCATAAACTCTGTAAAATGTTTATCCAATGAGATTTTGATAGGTGTTAAAAAATGGGCAGTTGGATTTGTTCTGTGAGCTCTTTTTACAGCTACCATACCAGTTTGTATGGCATGAACTTTAATTTCTTTACCATTACACTTTACAGTGGTGGTTTGTGTTACTAAATTGCTGATTTTTTCAGTTAAAGCTGTATTGTTAATTTTTGATTGAAGCTTTTTATCAGTTTGAGCAAAATGACTAATAGGCATCCTACTTAGTAAAGTTATACTTCCTGTTGATTTAATAAGTTCTCTTCTTTGCATAATTTGTTGTTTTAAATTTTACACAAAGTTGAGGGGATTAAATCTCAATTCTTTTTACCGATGTTAAAAAATTACTTTAAAGCTCTTACTCTACTTAAAGTAACTTGAGTCATACCTAGATAGGAAGCTAAATCTCCTAAAGAAATTCTATTTATGCAATTCGGAAAACGTATCAAGAAATTATCGTACCTCTCTTTAGCACTTTCGAATTGCATTGAATTTATGCGCTCTTGAAGTTGAACTAATGCCATAATAGATAACTGCCTTCCAAGTCTTTCCATGTCATGATACTTTGCAAATAATTTTTCTAAATCAGAATACGAAATTCCAACTAATTCAGAATCTTCCATGAGCTGGACAAAATGTTTACTAGGCTGATGTGTAAGAAAACTTGTAACTGATGTCAACAAATTACCTTCATCACTAATCCAATCAATGAGTTCTTTATCCTCTTTAAGATAAAAAACCTTTCCAATTCCTGACTTTACAAAGTAGAGGTATTGAGAAGTTTGACCAGCTTTAACTAAATAGTGTCCTTTTGAAAAACTAAAGGTTTTGCATTTCGAGAGGAAATCTAAAGAACTTTCTTCCTTAAGTGGAGATATGTTTTTTAGGTATGAAATAAATGTTTCCATTGTTAAAGTTTAATTCTAGCAAAAGTTAAATAACACCAATAGTTTAGAGTGTGTTTAGTTATGTATTTGAGCAACTAATTTAGTAAAAGTGGATGAGGAGAGGAGTTTAAAAAAAAAAATATCTTAGTAGATTTATATCAAGCAATTAATTATACGCGTTGTTGAACTGCTTTTTTATTCAATTTAGTTTTATTCATTCGGTTTACAATATAGAAACCAATTATAGCTAAAGGGATTCCAATTCGGAAATGCTTTCCGCTATAAATACCGTTAAAACCCTCGTAAAAAAGGTTAAGCTCAATTCCAATTCCGATTAAAGTTAAAATTGAGTAAACTATAAGCAATGTCTTTCCGCTTTTATTTGTCTTATTCCATACAATAAAACTGAAAATTAGATAACATAAATATCCGAGAATTGCCGAGTTAAGATAGGTTTCCATTGACGTATTCAGCGCGATATCAATTATAGAAAATTTTAATTCAACATTTAGAAATTCAAACCCGTTTTCAATTCGGAATGTAACTAAAAAGATTGAAAATATCAATCCTAAAATCAAAAGCATGTTTTCAGTTCTCATTTTTCTAAATTGTTAGAATGTTCTAGTATGACCGTAAGTTACGGGTTTATATATGTTAATTTTTAGTTTAGTGATATAAGTTTACAATTACTGAGGATTGGGACGTAGTCGAATCCATTTGCCATTAAAACTAAAAATGTTGTCATTTCTCAAATGTGTGGTAACGGTTTTGTGTATGATTTTTTGTGGGAAAAGGATGCAAGTCATTTTCCGTTGTAGCGGAAAGATAATTGATAAGATTGAATTTCTGCCGAGGATATTCAGCCACAATTAACTATACACCTTGTTGTGTGTAGTTTTTAATACATTATAGAGTCTAAAGCTTCACCTAAATTATAATTCACAGTTTTTTCCAATTCGCCTGATTTATTAAAGAACTTGAATTTTCCATCGTAGTAACCGTTTTTTGCTATTCCTTCAATTTTTTTATTTCCATTTTTATAATAAACAGTCACTTGACCATGATGTTGGTTGTTTTTTTTAGTCGAGATTTCTTCTAATTCTCCACTTTCATAATAACGTTTTATATTAGCAATGTTTTCTTCATAAACTAGTTCAGCTTCTATTTTTCCATTTGGATAGTAATTAATTTGCATTCCGCTTTTTTTCATTGATATAGTATCTAAATCAAAAAACTGTAGTAGTCTCAACTGACCATTTTCATAGTATGTTTTACAACTGTCAATTAGCTTATCATTCCAATATTTTCTTTCAGATTCTACATTTTTATTTTTATAGTATTTTATCATTGAACCATAAAAAACTCCATTTTTCTGATTGTTTCTTTCTTTCAGATTTCCGCTTTCGTAGTAATGCAGTGATTCCCCGTTATGTTTTCCTTTGATAATATTGACGGTACTTTTTAGGTTTCCATTTTCCCAATAATCTTCTCTCATGCCATGCAAGGTATCGTTAACATATTCAACAATCTGTTTAATAGTTTTTCCATCCTTATGATAGAATTTCCATTTACCTTGATACAAATGATTTTCAATCAAACCTTCTGATTGTAATAAGCCAAGATTTGAATGATAACCTTTATAATATCCATTTTCAAAGACTTTATTTACCATTGAATCAGATTTGTATGTAACAGTTCTTATAAGCTCGTCTTGTTTGTTAAAGTATTTTATTATCCTGTTTGGAAAACTATCCAAAACTTCTAATTCGGCATATCTATTTCCATTAGGGAAAAAATAAGTTGAATGAGATTTCGGAAGTTTTATTTCTAATTTAGGATTTATTTTTTTCCATTTGCCAGCTTTGTCATCTTCTTGGTAGAATACATAGTTTTCATTCCTGTATTTTTCATTATAAACATCATCTTTACAAGAACTAAAGATTACAAATAGAGGTAGTAAATGTCGTATTTTCAACTTAGTAGATTGTTTTGGTTAAATTACATACAACGTATTTGTGTATGATTTTTTGTGGGAAAAGGATGCAAGTCATTTTCCGTTGTAGCGGAAAGATAATTAATAAGATTGAATTTCCAACGAGGAAATTCAGCCGCAATTAATTATACACCTTGTTGTGCAACGTATTTTTATATTTTCTTTATTATCCAATTCGATATTTTTTCAATTTGGAATATTATTATAAGCGTCAAAACTGCTTTTATAATGTAGTTGGCTAAGGCAAAATCAGGCAATTCAATTTCCTCGTTACCATTTAGTCTCGAAATTAATTTTGTGGAATATTCAATTAAGTCAGGTAATAGGTAAATCATTTTCGCTAACCAAATAACTCCGACTGTCAATAAAATCACTTTTGTCAGTGATTTTGGATTCAGTTCGGTTTTGATTTCACTTTCCGTTTTTACAAGTTTTTTGGAAATCCAGTCCGCTTTTATGAAAAGGAATAATGAAGCAACAATATTGGCAATTGTCAAAAATGTTCCTGTGAAATAGAATTTGTCAATTGGTTCACTTAATAATTCATCAAATCGAGCCATTGTCGCTGTTCCATAAACCGAAATGAAATAAGTTCCAAAATGGTCAAAAATTTTAGTGAATAAATAAATTCCAGCTATTCTTAAAATCAGCGTAGTTAAAGTTCGGTTTGTCATTAATTATCAGGTCTGTTTATATGTTGCACAACTTGTTTATATATGTGTAAAATACGTCGTTATACAACCAAAAAGTAAAGTATAAGAGTACCTTTATTGTTCTTTTATTTATTGCTGTGTTCCTAGTAAGGGAAATTAAAAAAGGAAACCATAGCAATTTCACTCTCCCAAATATAAAAAAATAAACACAAGAAAGAATACAACTTTTATAGGTACAACATCTTATATCTATGGAGAGTAACTTCAAACAAGAAAAAAGATAAAAATAGGTGCGTGTGTAGAAAAATGTTTGTTAGCATAGTATGCCGTATTCTTTTAAAGGTATTGTACATCAGTTAGTTATTTGTTTTTTCTTTTATACATATAAAACATGTATTCGTGATTGATTATCAGTCGTTTACTACCTTTTTTTTAAAACATACTTATTAATTTCTCAACTTTATAATAGCAAATGATATGAAATAAAAACAATAAGTGCAGTAGGGGACTTTAAAAAGCTGCATTCGTACTCAGGTAAAACCTAAAGGTTTGTTAGATATATAATGTATTTGATTAGGTTTTTAATCTGCTGTCGAAAATAACTTAGTAAACATTAAATACAATATATTATGAAAAATTCTCAATTCCCCTACGGTATTAATGCTTGGATCTTTTTAAATGAAGATGAACCACCAAAGACAAACTACAAAAGTCCTGATAGTTGTTTTCAATCGCTTATTAAACACAAAGTATACAATAGTGTAACATCACTTGGAATAGCCTTTTTTGAGGTAGTTCCAGCCACCAAAGGTTCAACCATTAAAATGGGAGACTCATCACACCCGGGTGGGCTTACGAATCAAGATTATTTAAACTATGTATTAAGAGATGCTCGCCAAGTGAATCCGAATATTAAGTTTTTAGCAACGATGGTTTATTCGGGAGATAACACACTGGCGTCTATTTTTTCTCCTGGTGGAAACGAACAAGAAGAAGCAACTAATTTTGCTAATAATCTGGTAGCTTATTTAAAAGAGAATGGAATGAATGGATTAGACATTGACTGGGAAGGTAATGTGTCTACACGTATGACTCAATCTCAATTTAAAATCTTGTTTTCTACGATTCGCTCTGTGTTTGATAAGCAGCCAGTAAAATATTACTTGTCGTTCACTCCTGCATGGCCAACAAACTCGATTGATTATCCAACTGTAAATAACGCATTTGATTTTGTATCACCACAGTTTTATGATGGTACACCGTTATCTAGCTTTATAAATGCAGGGATATCACCAAAGAAAATTGGTTATGGAGCGCAATTTGAACCAGGGAATGCAGCACCAAACTCTAGTGCTCAACAAGTTTGGAATAGAGTTTCTGAAGGATTTACTAATAAAGGTGCTACTTATGATTATCAAGATATTTTTATGTGGCGTTTTAACTCAGGAAACTTCCAGTTTGAGCAAGCCCAATTTATGATTCTTAATCAGTTAGCAAATCCATTACCAAGTAATACCTTTGATGATACCCAGATAGTTGGAGCGGCTGGGAATCCAAACATTACTCAAATGACGATTCGTTCGGGTGATGTACTTGATGCTATCCAAACGGTAAATACAGGAACTGGACCTTATAATACGGGTACTCAAGGTAATAATAAAGGTGTGTTTACTTTGCTACAGCATGGAGGAAATAGTGGAGTAGCTAAAACGATAGATATTCCGTTAAACGATCCAATCGTAGCTGTTTCTGGTTATACAGGTGTGTGGTATGGTTGGAGATGTGTATTACAAATAACTTTAACAGGTAAAAGTGGAGCTTCTTATGGTCCTTTCGGAACTATGAATGGTTCAGCGATGCAAACACCTTTTAAACAGTCTGCTGAGGCAGGACAAAGTTTAGTAGCATTTAAAGGTGCTACTGTAAGCGTTCCGTTAGCTAATGGTAGTCATACAGAAATTATTGCTAGTTTAAATGCTGTTTTTGCTAAGCCTTTTGTAGCTCAGAAATTAAACGAAAAGACACTTTCTCTTTAAGTTTTAGTATAATAGAAAAGAGTATATAAGATACTTTTATAATAACATAGGCTATGTGTCATTAAAGTGGCACATAACCTTTATTAATACAGTTTACTCTCTAAAAAACAAGTAAATATTGTTTTGATTTATAGGCTTCCAGTTTTTTGCATGAAAACTGTTTTCTTTCCAGTAAATTATAAGATTTACATGGTCTATTTTTACAGAATCCTTCCTTTGTGTTAATAGGTTTAAAGTGTCTTTACTTTGAGTAATTCCATTCATTTTAAAATGACTATCTATTTCTGAAATAAAATCACTCAGTTGTTCTATTCTTTTAATTTCAACTTGTTCACTATTGGCATTAGTAAGCTTATCCCATTTGTTTTCTAATTGTTTCTTTGAATTACAACTTAATAAACTTAAAGAGAAGAATGCGATTAGTAATGAGTTTGTTATTCTCATTTTATCCCTTTTTTTGATACTTTATTTCATATATGTTTGAGTGAGTTTAAATATTACTCCACGTTTTTATATACGGTGTCGCCACTAGTTATTTTTCTCTTAATTCAGATAGTAAATTATTCAATGTATTTAGTAATTGCCTATGTGTTTCAGGTCCGCTTTGGTTTGTAATTATCGAGATTCCCAATTTATGTTTTGGAATAATCGTTAAGAAATTTTGTGTTCCAAATGCTCCGCCGTGAATAGTATAAAAAACACCGTCTTCAGGATTATTTTCAATCGGCCATAAATAACCCGTTTGGATATCATTGTTAGAATAAAGCAATTTATGTGATTCTTGTGCCGGTTGATTATTGATATCGAGCTGGAATTTCATATAGTTTATCAAGTCAGAAGTAGTCGATTTCATTCCTCCTCCTGCTCCCCATAATGTATTTGAAAAATGGGGAACATTGTTACCTATCGCTCCATATCCATTAGCCAATCTACTTAACTCTTCTTTTGATAAATGAACTTTTGTATTCTTCATTTCTGTTTTTTTACAAATGTATTTCTGTAATAGTTGGTCAAAAGTTGATTGATAAATATTTTCCAAAATATAAGCCATTAGCTCTGTGTCAGCATTTGAGTATTCATATGTAGTCCCAGGTAAGGTATTAATAGAGATAGACTGTAAATCAGTTAGGAATTGAGTTTTGTCATAATCCTTATTGATATCATAAATTCGAAATGGTAAGTTTTCATCAATATTATCAAACAGAGAATTAACTCTAGGAGGTAAAAATCTAGGTAATCCTGCAGTATGCGTTATTAAGTGTCTTATTCTTATCGGATTATTTTGGTATTCTAAATTAGAATAATTGCCACTCAAATACATCCTTATATCATCTTCTAGATTCAACTTTTTATCCAGAACTGCTTGAGCGACTAATGTTCCTGTAAAGGATTTACTAACAGACGCAATTTCATAAATTGTTTCGTTCGTAGGTTTATTTCCTTTCCCTTTATCTAATTCTCCAAAATGACCTGTATAAGTTTTTCCATCTTTGTAAACACCAATAGAGATAGCATTTATTAATGGTTCAGAGATTAATGAGTTCGCATTTTTTTCTATTATTTGGTTTATTGGATTGTTAGTCTTGGTTGCCTTTTTTGTTGTTAAGTTACCACAACTTGTGCAGTATATTCCAATAAAAGGCATAATAGAATTTTTGGTAACTTTTTATTTAATAGCCTAAGAGTTTTCATTTTTTTAAAATTAATTTTCACTTTTCGGATATTCTTTCCAAGTGTAACTTTTATGTACAATTTTCCAAGCTCCTTCATATTTAAGTAAAAGAAAATAGTCAGTAAAAATTCGCCAATTTGGAATGATTATTTCAGCCTTGGCAATGGCTGTATCTTTTTCATAGTCTATAGATATGATTCGTCCTATGCGATTATTTTTTTCGCCTTTTTTTACATTAGAAATGTACTCTCTACCTGACCGAATCCACAAACTATCACTTGTTATTGTGTATAAATTAAAATCTGGATGAAAAGCCTTTTTTAATTTATCGGGTTTACCATTTGCTGTGCCTTCTATATAATCGTTTAATGTTGTAGTAATTAACTCTAAATCAGTTTGTGCATTAGTTATTTGCACTGCTAAAAATGCAATTGTGAGCATTAGATATTTTTTTGTTTTCATATTGTTTAGCTTTTGTTTGGCTTTTAAAAATTGTTGCTAAAAAGGGCTTACAGCTTAATTTCAGAACCCCATGTAATTGTTGTTATTTTCCATTTCCCATCAGCCTGATGTAGTGTAAACAACTTGTAATGGGCTTTACCGTTATTTGTTGCTAATCGTGCTCTAACCAATGCAAGCCTTCCATATATTTCAATACTCAATATTTCCTCTTTATATCTAGTGTCTGCTTCAGCTGAATTTAGATCAAAAATAAACTCATCATAAGTTCCGTCACTTTTTATGTACCTGTAAGCACCTTTTTTGTGCATAGAAAGCTTTTTATGCTCAATACTTGCGGTGTGATCGCCAATAAAAAAATTCTCTATTGTTTCAATAATAGCTTGACGGTCTGAAAAGTCTGTTTTTTGTGAGTAAGAGTAAGTAGTAAGTAGTGTCAAAACTAGGGTAGGTAATAACCCTTTAATTAATTTTTTCATTTTTGATTAGTGTTTTAATAATTATTTATGATGTGAATCTTAAGGTGTTTTGAATATATTATAATTGTTTAATTACTGCAATTACCTTTCTTGCAACGCTTCTAGCTGCCGTTGGGTCTTGTCCTGTAATTAAACGACCATCCGCAATTGAGAAATCATCCCAACCTTCTTTAGAATATTCAAACTGCCCTCCATTAGCTATTAATTTTTGCTGTATTGAAAATGGAAATGTGGCATAGTATTCCGCATCCATAAGTTCAAAGGCATCTGGAAAGCCGTTTACTTTTTTCCCTTCAACGAGGTACTTTCCATCTTTGGTCTTTAAATAGGCTAAGCTGGCACTTCCGTGGCAAATAGCAGAAATGACACCATTGTTTTCTTCATAAACTGCCATAGAAATATCTTGAATTCCTTTATTTTCTGGTACACCAAACATGGCCGCACCACCACCTCCGTAATATACAGCGATGTATTCTGATGTGTTTACCTCATTTGGCGACATTGTAGTTGTTAAGCGACTCATAAACGCTTCATCATCTAAGTATCTTTTTTGAGTTGCATTAGTATTATCTATATAGCCAACCCAAATTTTACCGCCTTTTGGGCTTACAAAATCGACATCATATCCAGCATTAATAAATTCATCATAGGCTAGAACAATTTCGGCAAAATGGTTGGAAGCGTTGATTTTGGTATTTCCATAGGTGTGTTGATTTGAGGTTACGATTAAAATCTTCTCTTTGATTTCTTTTTTAGAACAGCTTACCAATAGGAAAACTATTAAAAATCGTGATATAAGTTTTTGCATTTTTTTGATATTTGAAGCAAATATGCAAAACCAATTCCTGAAGTGAATATGAAATGATAAAACAGTAGTCCGGATTTATAAATCCGAACTGAAACCGATGCTTTTTTTGTATTCGGAAGGGGTTTGTCCAGTAAATTTTTTAAAAGCTGTAAAGAAGGTTGATTTTGAGTTGAAGCCGCTTTCGTAGCCAATGCTTTCAATTGTGAAGTTTGTTTTTGTTTGCAAAAACTCTTTGGCTTTTTCTACCCTTAATTTGTTTATAAAAGTTGAAAAAGATTTTCCTTGTTCTTCATTCAAGTATTGCGACAAAGTATGTTTTGGCACACCCAATTCTTTTGCGATTTTCTGAAGCGTAATGTTTGGGTCAAGAAATAGTTCATTATCTACAACTTTTAGCAATCCGTTTTTTACATTTTCCAATATTCCTTCCTCAATTTCCTTGTTTTGATATTTTTCCTTTTCTTCAAAAAATGTAGTAGCTTTATTGTTTTTGAAAATGATTAACAAAACAATTAGATAAAGTACAAATGAAAATGATAATGCTCCTACGATATAAGACATATAGGCTCCAATGCTGTAAGCTAACCAAATAAAAGCAATACCAAAATAGATGCTCAACAGCCAAATGTCAATGTTTTTTAATCGTTCTTTAGTTTTGATTTTTTCATTAATAGGTTTAATAAATTTAAAAGAAAGTAAAATATAGATAAGCCATTGAATGTAAATACCTTTAACAATCCATTTACTCCAAATGGTTCGATGTTCTGTATAAGGGTAAAAAAATCCTAGGATTGATATTCCAATCAAAAAAGATATGATATGTATTTTCCAATTTACTTTATTCTTGTAAGAATGAGTTTTTAAATATAGAAATAAGAATGGTCCAATTAAAATACAGGCAGAAAGTCCTATTTGAATAAAAATGTTTGATAAGTCTGGATTAAAATAGAAAAAAACTGATTTAATAATTCGGATACTTAGCATTAAAAGCAACAAAGCCAAAAAGTAATTTGAAAACTTTCTCTTTTTTGCAATCAAGGCAAAATATAACGAAAGTAAAAAGCCATTAAAAGCTCCCAAAGCACTAAAGAAAAAGATTATTTGATTATCAAAATTCATGTATTTAGATTTGGTTCTCGAATTAGGTCAAAATTGGTGGCAACGTCTCGGCTATGGTTAGTACGGGAATTAAAATTACTGAATTTCCGATTAAGCACTTAGCCAAAACTTTTTATTTTATTTTATCTTTTTTGTTCTAAAGCCAAATCAAAAGATTTGGCGGACTTGGTTAAAAAACACTCCACTTTGGGTTTAGCATCAAAGTCCGTACTAATTATAGCCATTGTTACCACACGTTATTCCTCGGTTTGTTTTACGAAATTACTGAATTCATTTATATCTCGTGTATATCCAATTCTCGAAATTTCATTACCGTCTAAATCAAGTAAAATAAAAAGAGGTTGACTGTTCGCTTTATATTTACTCATTTGTAATTCCATATTTTTCTGTCCAATGGTTTTAATTTCTTTGTCCAAAAATGCAGGACGAAATGAATAAAAAACAAATGATGTTAAATTGTGTTTTCATTTTTTTAATATATGTTAACTTATTTATATACAGTGTAAAACCATATTACAGCCTTAAATAGTAGAATAATTAGAGGGCATAGCAATTTCACTCTGCCAAATATAAAAAAAGGAAGATAAAAAAGTGTAACTTTTTGTTGGGTCAACGCACGAAGCCTAATCGGGACGACACTCCTTGCCTAAGGGGAGTGTCATTCACTGCCTAAGGGGAGTAACACCAAACAATAAAAAAGATAAAGAATAGGTGCGTGTGTAGAAAAATGTTTGTTAGGTGCTGTGTTATGTAAAGAAGACATTAAAAAACGCTGTTAACACAAGTATTAACAGCGTTCGTTTGTAGAGGATGTATTTTAAATTTCCCCAATTTCTTGATATATCTTCTTTTTAGAGTTTTCAAAAATAACCCCTCCAAACTCCTCATTATCTAAAGAAATTATAGAAACATCTTTAATTCCCATAATTCCAAAAACAAACTTTAAATAAGTAGTTTGGAAGTTCATGTGCTCGTTTTTTTCATTTTCACCGTAACCAGTATCTCCTCGGCTAGATAGAATAAACATTTTTTTGTTTTTCAGTAAGCCAACATAATCACCATCGGGTGTACCTGAGCGGAATTTCCATGTTTCATTAATTCTCATAAGCTGATCTATGTAAGCTTTTAATCCGCTTGGTATAGACCAATTGTACATAGGTGTTCCAAGAACATACACATTGTGTTCTTTAAACTCTTTAATTAGCTTATTGCTCAAGTTAACTCCTAATTGATTTTCAGCTGTTCTGTCTTCAGGCTTAATAAAGGCACTAGCAATCCATTTTTCATTGATGGGAGGTATTTCTTTTAACCCAACCTCTCGGTATGAAAATGTATCGTTAGGGTGCTTTTGTTGCCAATTCTTTACAAAGAGTTGGGTTAATTGCCTACTATGCGATTTTTCGTTTCTTACACTTGCATTGATGATAAGTACCTTGTTCATATCTTAATATAGTTTACATGATATGGCAAAGGTCGTTGTAGAAGAAATGAAAAAAATTGACCTAGTTTAAGATGACTTGTGTTTTTTACGAATTCTGCTTAAAAACTCAGCAGTTACCCCCAAGTATGAGGCTATTAGGTATTGAGGAACTTTACCTGATATTTTTGGGTAGTCCTTTATAAAATCAAGATACCGTTGTTCTGCATCATACACATTGTTATAAATAATTCTTCTTTGCAAGCTACCAAGATAGTTTTCGAGTATAATTCTAAAAAAACGCTCCAGCTTAGGTATTTGTTTTAGCATTTCTTGAAAAGAGTCATAGCGTATCTGTAACAATTCAGTTTCTTCTATTGCTTGAATATTATAAATAGAAGGTTGTTGCTTTTGAAAGCTATCAATATCTGTAGCCCACCAATTTTCTATGGCAAAATATAAAACTTCTTCAGCACCAGTTTCAGAATTTATATAAAAGGCTTTAAGAGTTCCATTAATTACAAAATTATCTGTTCTACACACATCACCATTTCTTAAAAGAGATTCTCCTTTTTTAAGAGTTTTTTCAGTCCAAAAACTTTTAATTATATTTTCTTCCTCAGAAGTTAACTTAATATATTTTGAAATTGATGTAATTAGTGGATTTTTCATTTAAGCTGTTGCTAGTATATTATTCTTTTTTTATTTTGGATAAGCTATTATTCTTAACCCGAAAGCTGAAAACTTATCACCCACAAAAGGTAAGCTTTTTATAAGCTCTTTGTTAGTATAGGTTAAAATAAAATATACTAGGTTTTAAAGCTGTTTTATATTCTTTTATTATTGATTTACCCAGTTCAAAAAATCTTTAAAAACAACGTTCCAATACTTTTCATATTTTCCATTCTCTAGTTCTTTTCCAAAACCATGGTCTAAACCTGAATAAGCCTTGAATGTTAAATTGTTTTTCTGTTTCCTAATAAACTCTATTGGAATTAGGTAAGCGGACTCAGGAGCTACAGCCTGATCTTTTGTTCCAATAGCTACAAATAGAGGCTTTGAAATTTTTAATAAATTGTTAATTGGTGGCTCAGAAAAAGAACTCCATCTTTTATAACTATTGTTTTTACCAGCCCAATATTTATCGGTAGCATTAGGGTTTGCCATTATTTTTTTAAAATCTTCTAATATTGAACTAATCTCTCTTTGTGCTTCTTTTTCACTAATTAAGCCTTTAGCTAATTTCTTTCTAGTAAATGTAATAAAGTCAATAAACTGAGTGTTTCCTCCACCAGACAAATACCCAAAATGAGTTATACTATTATTTACAGTTCCTAATTTAGCAACAACATCGCTCCCTTCAGAGTGTCCGAGAGCAATAACTTTTTTGAATTTATTTGGATACTTTTTAGTTATACTGTTAATTACTAGGTTAGCTTGGTGAGTTCGATACGCTAATGTTTGGTTTTCATAATATGATTTAGGAACAGGAAACTCCTCATCCATTTTTGTTAAGAAAGGAAAACCCTTTTTAGATATTACGACAAATAAATAATTATCAGGCAAAAGGTTAAAATCAAGAGGCAATGTTGTTCCAACATACGTTTTTCCATTTTCTTTCATTGTTTGATATAGTGACATTGCTTTTGATCCTTGAATATATAAGAGAAGAACATTTGTAGATTCAATATCTTTTTTAGCGTATGTATGATAGTTAATGGTGTCTTTATTTGTTACTATAGAATGGTGTTTAAAAGTCTTTAAGTCTTTTGTTCTTTGACTATAGGATGTTGAACAAATACATAACGATAATAATAGTGTAAGTAGTTTCATATAAATCTTTTTAATTTTACATTAAAGACTGAAAAGAAAAAGACATGTTGCAAAACTTATATTTGAAACAGTATTTAGTTGGTATTCAGATGTATAATTCCGTAACTTAGTGTTGTTTTAATATAAAAACTAAATAGTTATGCATTATCACGACGGACATTTTTGGGGAATGCACTTTGTATGGTGGATTGTTTGGATAGTAATAGGAGTATTCTTTTTCTTGTTTTACAGTTCTTTATTCCAAGTAACAAAAAAAGAATCTCCATTAGAAATACTTAAAAGACGTTTTGCAAAAGGTGAAATCACCAAAGAAGAATATGAAGAGGCTAAAAAAGTATTAGATTCTTAAGTGTAATAAAAAAGAAACCCTTTGTAAAAAATACAAAGGGAACTTTATTGGCATCGCTAAAGGGTATAATATCTCGAGGTTATTTACTCTAATACTCAATTTTATCTTCTTTCTCAGACCATTTCTGGAAAGGCTCTAAGGCAATATCACGTCCTATTTGCTCAAACGGAATACTTCTCTTTTCGTACGGTAACGGAATTTCTTTATAAATAAATTCATCATCAAAACCAATGTTAGCAGCATCTTGTTGGTTACTACCGTAAAAAACTTTATCAGGACGCGCCCAGTAAATAGCTCCTAAACACATAGGGCAAGGTTCGCAAGAAGTATATACAATACAACCATCTAACTGAAAAGAACCTATATTTTTACAAGCATCACGAATGGCAGTTACTTCTGCGTGAGCTGTAGGGTCGTTAGTAGAGGTAACTTTGTTGTTACCACGCCCAATAACTTCTCCATCTTTTACTACAATACAACCAAAAGGACCTCCTTCGTTATTTTGCATTCCTTTTAAAGCTGCTTTTACAGCTTCACTCATATATTCTTCGTGTGTATTCATTGTTTAGTTTTTAATAAAAAAAAGGGTTACAAAACTAAGCCTTTTCTTTGATTCAATTTACGAAATAAAACACTTTTTAAAGTAAGGGCATAAAGGGTATATACACTTGGCATCAAAAAACAGCTTTTTATAACTATAATTTAAGAGTTTATGCCATCTTTTTTAATAAGCTACTAAAATATTCGCTAATTTGTAACTATTATCAAAAACTAATCAATCATGAAATTAACAACCAAACTTATTTTAAATGCAATGCTTGTAATGGGTGTTGTATTTTTTAATTCTTGTAAAAAGAAGAAAAAAGAAAACGATGCTGTAGAGCCAGTAGAAGAAGTAGCTTACAATAAAACAGCAACCCAAAGTTTATGTGAAAGTGATTGGTTCCCTCACACACAAACCCCAGCCCCTTCAGAAGGAAAAGGAAGTCCGTTTGATGTATCGAGCACAACCAATGCAATTTTTCATCAATGGTCTTGGCAAAAGTTTTTATGGCTAACTAAACCAGAATATCAAATAGAAAAACTAGCAGTAAAGCAGGAGGGAAAGGAAGTTCCTTTATACGTAGGAGAAACGTTACCGTTGTTTTTAAACCCAAAGAAAATGCACCAAGTTACAGCTCATATGCAAGATGTAAAACAAAAAGAAGGAGCTGCTTTGGTTTTAGTAGATACTGCTCAAGCAGGATCGGGTGGAACTTTAAAAACAAACCCTGCTTATAACGAAGAAGGGGTTTCAGAAACAGTATTTTACTCAATTCATATAAGTCCTACAATGAGAGAAGCATCAAGAAAGTATAGAGATTCTATAGTTAGCGGAACTTTAAGTGGAGATAATCAAGCATCTTTTCCGGTGGGCTCTTTAGAGTTAAAAGTATCATGGACACCAGTAACTGCTATTGCTGAAGAAGAGATAGGTAACTATTATACAACAGTAGCAGCCTTAAGTAGAGATGGAGAAACATATACTAATACTGAGGTAGCTTTATTAGGAATGCACGTTGTAGGTATTGTAGAGAATCACCCAGAATTTATTTGGGCTACTTTTGAACATGACGATTTAGCACCAAACTATAATTGGAAAGATAATAATGCATCTTCATCTACCAATAAATTATTATTTGCTGAAGGAACTACTACGGGAATTGACGGTATTGTATGGAGTAGTGGTAGTGCTAAGCTACCATATAAAGCGTACGATTTATTTAAGTATGGTGTTCCAAGAGATAGTGTAGGAAACTTTATGAACACAAGCCAATCAGAACCTGTAAACTTTAACAACATAGAGAATCTTAATCTTTGTGTAAAAGAAAACTTAACCGATGTATGGAAAAATTACTTTTATAATGGTTCTCTTTGGATTGATACTGATGGAATGACTCCTGAACAGCAAACAGCTAAAATAAATAGTTTAGGAGGGGATATTGGAAACGCAACACCTGATAGTACTTCGGTAGCAAGAGGATCAGTAAACTGTGCTAATGTTACCATGGAAACGTATACACAAACTTTTAAAAGTAGTTTAAAAGACATTGATGCTGAAAATTTAGCAAATTGCTTTAGTTGCCATAATGCTGTAAATTTTTCAACAAATAAGAAATCACCATTGTATATAAGTCACGTTTTTAATGCTTATTTATTAAGAGGAGAAGGAAAAACATTTAATGAAGTAGAAGCTCTTAAAGCGAAACAAGAAGTAGAAGACTTTATGAAGAACAGTTTAAAGTAAAGTTTTTAAGATTGACTTTACAAAAAAGCCTCTCCAGTCTATTTTTTAGTTACTGGGGAGGTTTTATTTTTACTAGTTGTTGGCATGTTTTATCTGAAATCATAGTCACTCTGAAGAAGGTAACGATTGAAAACCAAAAGGTGTAGCGGAGCTAAAAACAAACAGCTAAATCTTTGCTCTAACAGCAAAACGGTCTTTTTTCTTGGTTCTAAAAGCTAGGAAATTATCAGCTAATACTACGCCTTTTCCAAAAAGGAGCTTCTTTCCATCTAGTTTCAGTACTATAAAAGAAGTTTTTATGCTTAAGGTAATGATTCCAAACCTGTTGTATTTGTTGACTATATAATATATTGAATTGTTCCATCTTATCAGGATGTAAATCCTTAATAAAGTCAATATTTATAAGTAATTTTTGTAGTTGCATTGCATTTGCCATGGCGTTAAACATTCCTTGTGAGGAAAGTGGATCAAAACTCATAGCAGCATCACCCAAAGCTATCCATTGTTTACCAGCTACCTGTTCTAAACGAGTAGAATTGGCACTTACCGTACCATGGAAGTTAATGTCTGCTTCGTTACCTTCAACTAAAGGAGTAATAAGTTTATGTTGTTTGGTAAACGTTAAAAAGGTATCAAGATGTTTAAAGGTATTTCTATCTACTAAATCAGCATCTGTTTGGAAAGCGATTACTCTTTTGTTGTTAGGAACTATAGCACTATACCACCAACCTAATTCATCAGCAACAATGGTACTCATGGTATTTTCTTGAGTATTAGGTAAGCTCATCCAACAAGATATAAGCTTATCATAGTGTGTACGTTTAATATCTAAGCTCTTTGTGAAATGAGATTGCCTACCAGTAGCATCAATTACAAACTTAGCATGAATGGTATGTGTAGTTCTGTTTTTTAAATCATCAGACTTTGTTATTATTTTCCAGTAGTTATCTTCGTAAGAAGTATTAGAAAGACGTGTTCCCCAAACACAGTCAACACCTCTTTCAATAGCAACCTTTCTTAAATAAATTTCAAACTCTTTTCGATCTAAACTTCTAGAGAACCCATCGGGGTTTCTTAAATGATCTACAATTTGAAGTTGATTACTTCCCCAATAAGATTGCATTCCTAGATTATTTCGGAATATGGTTTGTTTTATAACATCCGATTCGTTTTCTAATAGATTTAACTCTTTTAAAATCCGTTGTGCAGCAGGTGCTAGCGATTCTCCAATTCTATCAACAGGTTCAAGCTGTTTATCTACTATGGTAACATTATAATGATTAACTAAAGAAATGGCGGCAATGCAACCTGCAATGCCACCACCTATAATTAGTATGTCAGTAGTACTATTATATTCTTTCAATTCGTATATTATTTAGGAATATATCTTGAAAAACGTGTCATCTTCTCAGGTATACCAACTTCCACTCTTTTAGGAGCTGCTTCTTGATGTGAATCGGACTGTTTCATGTGATGTAACTTAGAAGCAATTAAATGTATGGTTTTAATAACATTTGGTGTTGCTTTAAAGTCTTTTTCTAGTTCATCTTCCGTTAAGCTTAATAAACTACGCTGAGCATCTTCCAATACAAATTGCTCGTTTAATAAATTATCGTGTGATAGTTTTTCTACAGCTGTATCTATTGTATTTTGAACTCCTTTCTTTAATGTACGTTTAGCTGTTAAAACACCTTGTAAATCTTGTATCGTAGCTTTTAATAATGCAGCTTCTTGTTCTGGAGTAGGAGTAATACCCACTTGCATTTCTTCAGGGAAATTTGGGTCATGCTGAACTCCCGGACGCTTTTGAACCACCGCTAACTTATCAAAATACTTAATCATACTATTAATTTGATTCGTATACGTTGGTGCTTCACCATCTAAAGGAAGGTTGTCTAACCAATCGGAACGGAAATTAAAGGCTTGAATACGGGTTTCTTCTGATAAATTAGTATCCATCGTTTCTTTATAACGCTTTTCGTTTAAGATGTTATTCGGCACTCTCGCAGGCCAAAACGTTGGTAAATACGGATCATACTCACTAGTGTATCCATCTCTACAACTTGCCGTATCAGTTTGCCAAGGTATTGCCATCCAACGCGTAATTCCCCCAGCTACTTGTCCGCCTAAAATAGGACCTTTCGCTAATGGTAATATATCGTTATTCATCATCGGGCCATAATATGTAGTATTAACAGGCGGTGTTTTAGGTGCATGTTTAATTCTAAATGGAGCCATGTACATTCCTGAAGAACGCATAGGCCATGTCATTTCACAACCAGGATGAAAAGCATCAGCTAAACAGAATTCCATAGCAGCTTTGGTTAACATATCAGGCTGTTCAGCAACAGGAAGTTCATCTATTGTTGGTGGTTTAGGTGTGTGTGGGCATCCGGTCATATCAACATAATCGGCATCAAAATCACCTTCAACCCATTGGTCTAAAAATTCTAATTGTAAATCAGATAACGTAGCATGTTGACGTACAGATCCTGTGGAAGGAATACTAATTGCATCACCATACAACCAAGGCCATAGTTGAGGTGCTTCTGCTCCAGACACATCAAAACGACGGAAGTTGTTAGAAATGGTTCTTCGCATTTCCATATAGGCAGGCGACGGATTTCCTAATCGCTTTATCCATTCGTTTGTAGTATAATCAAACTGACCTCCAAAACCAAAAGCACCTGCAAAACCTGCATTTACCCATTGTAAGTCAGTCATACGTTGGAAGATTGGTAAAATATCTTTGGTAAACGATGGTCTAGTAGGACGTACTAACATTTTAGATTTTACAGCTACATCACGCATTAAATCCCACATAGTACGTACCGATTTTTGCATCGGTGCATAATCTGGTGGAGCACAAATAACCCACGCAGGGTCTACTTTTAATTTTACACCTTCATATTCAACTTCCGCAGTAACAGGACCATCTGAAATATCATCGTGCCATCCTTCGTTATTTGCAAAAGTAATAGCGATATCACCGTTGATGTTTTCCGATTTTCCGTGTCCACCTAACATCACTAAACGTCCTTTTTCATCGGTACGCATTTCACCTAAGTACACTTTTTTAGAAAGAAATTCACCTTCAAAGAAAGGACCTTCGGTAACATTGGTTCCAGTAATAGACTTTGCTCCACCGTCAATTAATAATGAGTTACGGTCTTTTACATCAATATTACGTAACATAGAAGGTGGCATATCGGCCGCTTCAGGAATATCTAAGGCAATGTTAAACTGATACCAAGATGATTTTTGATTGGCTAAATGGCTATGCCAGGTTATTTTGGCATTTTCAGCAGTTAATTCTTTTACTGCTTTTCCTGCAGCATTGAATCCGTAAATTCTAAACTGTGCTGCTTGTCTTTTTAAGGCACCTGTTTTATCTCTATATGCATAAGGGTCGGTTTGAGGTTCAGGATTGTCAACTAACGGACCGATAAAGTATTCGTTTTCACTGTTTCCTACACGCATCACACCAATAGGAGGGTAGATACTTGCTTTTACAATACAGTCACTATTTTCATCGGTGTTACCTTCAAACTGTGGATTGATTTCTTTGGGTTCTTGTAATTGTTGCCCGTTTGCTTGATGACGTGCTTCGGCACTTGCAGCATATACTACTTTTCTTGCTTGTGCAATAGATCCTAATGGTTCGTGTTGAGGTAAGGTTCTCCAAATATTAAAGGCTAAGTTGCTTCCAAACTCTGCTTGCCCAATACTAGCCACATCTTGTTGAGGTAAATGCAATTTAGCAATACATATATACGGACTCTCTTCTGTACTCCATACTACTTGTGCGTCATCTAACGGCATGGTAGCATCGTTGGTACGCAATTGTATTTCGAAACGGAAGGTTGCTTCTTTGGTTAACAAACGCTGTTGTAAGTCGATACCTAAGTAATTGTTATCATTAAAAGGAGTTCCTTTATAGGTGTCTTCAGGAATCAAACGATATTTTACAATTTGAGAATCGCCTAATTTAAAGGGAAGAATCGCCCAGTAACTAGCGCTTAGTACACTAGCTTCTTCTTTGGTCATTGCTTTTAAAATACTGGCTAATTCAGGATGCTTGGCTATGTACGAATCGTAATCACGATCAATAACACCAGCAGTGGTAAAACTACACATTTGTTGTGCGTCTCGTGCAAAAAAACGGTCGATGTTTTGAAAGATAAAATCAGCATTGGTACCATCTCCTAATAGTTTAGGTCCATCTACACCGAAGAGTTTTAAACCTACACCTAAAGTAGAGTGTAAATCGGGAGAAGTTGGTCCCGTATCACTTGAAAAACGAACAGCACATTCGTAAGCGTCACCTGCAAAAATTCCGATTTTGAATTTTTCTTCGATGTCTTTGTTTACTACAAAACGACCGTAGGCGATACCGTGTTGTTTTCTAAATACAGCTCTCTCGGCAGGTTGTTGCCCGTTTTCAATGCGGGTTTTTTGACCCATTTCTACAAACATTTCTTTTAAACGTTGTGTAACTTGGGTAATGTCTCCATCGCAGTTCCAGCATAATGAAGATTTGTCTTGTGAGGGGTTTGTCATTTTTTTGGTTAGTTTAAGTTTGACATTATATACCTTTAAAAATAAGGAATATAAGTTAGAGTTGGTTTTAAGAAATTCTTAAGCGTTTAGTTTTTGGGTATTAATTGTTGGTATTTTGATTTGAGAGGATCCTCATAAAGATTCACTATTATTAGAAACAATTAGTAGTTGATAGCTTAATACAGCGATGAAGGATAGAAATATTTTTTATATAATAAGGATATTTTTTTGTAGAGCTATTAGTTATCCGTACCTTCAAACTTTGAAAAAGCAAAAGTAATCCTTACTATATTCCTTTTATTTTTTTGATTGAGCTAAGAGTACACTACGCATAAGCGTAATTGGTGTATTATCGTGATTTATGCGTTTATAAGCATAAAAATAATTGTAAAGGAGAAATTACTTAAAAGTTAAATAAATTAGTATGACTAAGACAGAAAGAAATAAAAATGGTGTAATAGGTATCACTAAGCAGGTTAGCTTAATTGATAAGAAAATAGGTTCGTATAAAGAACATTTTATAAACGAATATTTTGGATATACTGTAAAGTTATCTAACGGAGCTATTCGTATACCAAGAAAAACAGCTGAAGATTATGAGGTGCAAAAAGGAATTGTTACTCCTAAAAGAATAAAAGAAATAGCTAAAACATATACATATCAAGAGATATAATTTATTTTATAAGTTCGTTAAACAAAAAACCACAACTAAATGTTGTGGTTTTTTGTTTATATGCAAGAAGTGATTATTTTAAACTTCCTGTCATGTCTTCTGGTTTAACCCATTCGTCATATTGCTCTGGAGTTACATATCCTAAACGTACCGCTTCTTCTTTTAAAGTAGTTCCGTTAGCATGTGCAGTGTTTGCAATCTCAGCAGCTTTGTAATATCCAATTTTGGTATTTAATGCTGTAACTAACATTAATGAGTTGTTTAATAACTCAGTAATTCTTGTTTGGTTTGGTTCAATACCAGCAGCGCAGTTTACATCGAATGACACACAAGCATCTCCAATTAATTGAGCTGATTGTAATACGTTAGCCGCCATCATAGGTTTAAACACATTTAACTCATAGTGTCCTTGTGTTCCACCAACAGTTACTGCAACATCGTTACCCATTACTTGTGCACATACCATAGTCATAGCCTCTGCTTGTGTAGGGTTTACTTTTCCTGGCATGATAGAAGATCCTGGTTCATTTGCAGGAATGATAAGTTCTCCAATTCCAGAACGTGGTCCTGATGCCATTAAACGAATATCGTTGGCAATTTTATTTAAAGATACTGCTAATTGCTTTAAGGCTCCGTGTGTTTCTACTAACGCATCGTGAGCAGCCAAGGCTTCAAATTTATTTTCAGCAGTTACAAATGGTAATCCTGTAAACTCAGCGATATACTTAGCAACTAATACATCGTAACCAGCTGGAGTGTTTAATCCTGTTCCAACAGCAGTTCCTCCTAAAGCTAATTGAGCTAAGTGTGCTAATGAATTTTTTAAGGCATTTAATCCGAAGTTCAATTGTGCTACATATCCAGAAAATTCTTGGCCTAAGGTTAGGGGAGTAGCGTCCATTAAGTGTGTACGTCCAATTTTAACTACATCTTTAAAAGCTTCTGATTTAGCTTGTAACGTGTCGCGTAATTGCTCTACACCAGGAATAGTTACTTCTACAATTTTTTTGTAGGCTGCAATGTGCATTCCTGTAGGAAAGGTATCGTTAGACGATTGTGATTTGTTTACATCATCGTTTGGTTGAATAGTTTTTTCACCTTCACCAATTACATTTCCTGCAATTTCGTGTGCACGGTTAGCAATAACTTCATTTACATTCATGTTCGACTGTGTACCAGAACCTGTTTGCCAGATTACTAATGGGAATTGGTCGTCGTGCTTTCCAGCTAAAATTTCATCACATACTTGTGCGATTAAATCACGCTTTTCAGTAGCTAATACACCTAACTCAGCATTAGTGTAAGCTGCTGCTTTTTTTAAGTATGCAAATCCGTATACTACTTCTAATGGCATAGAGGCAGCAGGACCAATTTTAAAGTTATTACGAGAACGCTCGGTTTGTGCTCCCCAATATTTATCAGCTGGAACCTCTACTTGTCCCATTGTATCTTTCTCAATTCTATATTTTGTCATTTGGAATGATTTAAAATGCTTAAAATTAATGATGTCCAAAATTACAAATTCTAATAGTTTTTAATAGTGATTTTTATCAGATTTTATTGGAGGAAAAGAAAAATAGTTATAATTTTGTGGCATAACAATTATTAATAAGAAACAAATGTTAGATTTTTCAGAATTCTCAGGATTGGTATTATTCATGTTTATTTTTACAGCTGGATTTTGGCTGTTAATTTTCTTATTAACATTTGTAGTTCCTTACTGGATTGGTGGAACTATCTGGGAAAACATGAAGTTAAAAAGAGAAGCTAAAAAAGCTGCTGAGGAAGGTAAGTAAGCTTTTTATTACAATATATTCTAAAAACCATGCTAATAGGCGTGGTTTTTTTTATGTTCTTATTTTAATATTGAGCACACTTTAACCTGATTTAATTCTTGCTGTAAATAAAAAAAGAGAACTTTAAAGTTCTCTTTTTTATTAAGTTTTATAATGTTTAGGAATTAGAATCCTTCACCGCCTCCATCAAAGTCACCATTACGACCTGAGCGTTCACGTTTTTTCTTTTGATTAAATCTATAAGTAAAGCTTAGTGTAATTTGACGCTCTCTCCATTGAAATTCTTGATAAGACATTACTCTAGCTGTATTCGTGTAGCTTTTTCTTTTACGTTCGTTAAATAGGTCACTAACGTTTAAAACTAATGAGGCCTTGTCCTTGAATATATCTTTACTGAATGCTAAGTTGGTAACAAAAATACCTTCTCTACTACCTTGTGCATCATCTTGTGGTCCTCGATACATAATACGTGTTTGCCAATCTATTTTCGCAGGTAAAGTAATTTTAGAGTTAAAACGAGCAAACCAACTGCTACTATTTACTTCAGGTAAAGACTCAGTTTCGGTTACTAGATCACCATTGATAGGATTAGTATAAGAATAAGTGTAATCGAAAGCATCTGTTCTAAACTTAAAATAGTTAAAAGTTGCTGATAAACGTGCCCATTTTGCTGGGTTATAGTTTGTTGTTAATTCAAACCCGTAACGATCTTCATCATTTAGGTTTAAGAACTGACGTACAAAAACATTTCCTTTATCTCTTGTTTCAATTCTAGAAACAGGTCTGATTAAATCAGTTGAAAATTGATAGTACAAAGAAGAGTTTAAGGTTACTTTACTAACTCTTGTAGTATACCCTAGATCAAAAGAACTTGTATATGTAGGGTTTAAGTCTGGATTTCCTTTAAATACGTAAGTATCTGAACTACGTGTTTCGAATGGGTTTAAAAACCAGTGACGTGGTCTTCGTAATCTACGAGCATACCCTAAAGTTAAGTTATCTGTTTCACTAAATTCATATCCTAAATTAACGGTAGGGAACCATTCAGTATAGTTTTTATCAGAAAATTCACCAGTATTTAATACTGTTAAATCAACATCAGTATATTCTGCACGTAAACCTAACAAGTAAGAGAATTTATCTATTTTACTACCATATTGAGCGTAATAAGCGTAGATATATTGTTTAAAATCTATAGCATTAGAAGGGTCAAAGTCAAAAGGTTGTCCATTTTCATCACGAACTCTAAAATCAGATGTTAAATCTTGTAAATCAGCTTTATGACCTAATTCTAATTGACTTTTCTCTCCTAATGGAAGTACGTAATCTATTTGTAATAATCTGTTTTTAGATTTAGTAACTTGACTATTTTGTTCAGCTAAAATGTTGTTGTTAGTAATATTAGCAAGTTCATCTTCTTCGTTTTCGCTATACTGTAAATCGATAATTAACTTTTGACCTTTGTCATCAATATTATTCGTATAGTTTAACGAATATTGAGTGTCAATATCGTCTTCGGTTTCAGTTTCTACTCTCTTTAAACTTCTTATAGGATCATTAGCAGGAGAAAAAACATTTGTATTGTTAGTGGCAATATCTTTACCGTCATTGTTTCTATAGAAAACAGTACCAGTAAGAGAACTTTTATCGTTTAAGTAATATTCTAAACCAAAAGAACCATTAAAACTTTTATTTTTTCGGTTATAGTCTCTTTTTTCAATACTCAGACTATCGATAACACCATCGGTTAAATATGTAAAATCACTAAAAGCATTTCCTGGTCCTTTTCTGTAAGAATATCCAAGATTAGAAAAAATATTAAACTTTTTTGTACGGTAGTTTAAATTACTACTTACTCTGTATAAATCAGGGTTACCTACAGAAAAGTTTAGAGAACCATTAAAGCCTCTTACTTTTCCTTTTCTAAGAATAATATTTAGAATACCAGCTGTACCTTCAGCATCGTAACGAGCCGAAGGAGAAGTAATAACTTCAACTTTTTCAATAGCATCAGCAGGTAAGTTACGTAAGGCATCTGTACCACTTAAACCTACTAAAGCAGAAGGTTTCCCATCAATTAGAATACGTACGTTTTCATTACCTCGTAAACTTACAGCACCTTCAGCATCTACATTTACTGATGGAACGTTGTCAAGTACATCAGAGGCATTACCACCTTTTACTGTCATATCTTTACCAACATTGTAAATCTTTTTATCTAAACGAATTTCAACAGTAGATTTTTCAGCAATAATTTCAACTTCTTCCAATGTTTCTGCATCTTCTGAAAGTAAAATAGTTCCTAAGCTCTTATTTTCAGTTAAAATATGATTTCCTAAACTTTTAGTTTTAAAGCCTATAAATTCAACCTTTATATCATATGTGCCAGATGAAGCATCAATAGAGAAGCTTCCATTTGCATTAGTAACCCCTCCAATAATTTGTTTTGTATTAGTGTTTGTTAGTACTAAAGTCGCGTACTCTAGAGGTTGTTTAGAGTTTGTTTCTAATACTTTACCAGTTAAGGTAACTTTAGAAGCTATACCTTTTGTAGCACGCTGTGCAACAGCCGTAAAACTAATTAGTAAAATAAGTAGTGTAATTTTCTTCATTATATTGATTTATAAAGCTTGTTTGACCGCAAATTTCCCCAAAGGTTTAATGGGGTTTAGTTAAAAGAATGTTAAATAAAAAAAGGATGCTTTTTAGCATCCTTTTCTTTTAAATATATAGAAAATTATTTCTTCTTAGCACGTTGTTGGGCAGCTTGTTGTTCTTGAGCTTGCTTCATGGCAGCATCTAAACGCTCACGGAATTTACTCTTTTTAACAGGCTTCTTTTTGTTTTCTTCAATCTTAGCGTGAATTTTAGCTTCATCAATAACGTAGTTCTTGATAACAAACATAATTATGATAGTTAGTAAGTTTGAGATAAAGTAGTATAAACTTAATCCACTAGCATAGTTGTTAAAGAAAAATAACATCATAATAGGAGAGAAGTAAATCATCCACTTCATCATCTTACTCATATCAGGCATTCCTTCTTGAGTAGGAGCTTGCATGTTAGCTTGTTGGCTTTGGTTCATTTTCATATAGAAGAAAATGGCTACAGAAGCTAAAATTGGGAATAAACTTACATGGTCACCATAAAAAGGAATTTTAAATGGTAATTTAAAAATAGTATCATAAGATGATAAATCATTAGCCCATAAGAAACTCTTTTGACGGAAGTCAATATTTGTAGGGAAGAATTTGAATAAAGCAAAGAATACAGGCATTTGCATTAATGCAGGTATACAACCCGACATCATACTCACTCCAGCTTTTCGCTGCACCGCCATGATTTCTTGTTGACGCTTCATAGCGTTTTCTTTTCCTGGGTATTTTTTATTGATTTCTTCCATTTCTGGACGAATCACCTTCATTTTAGCACTTGATAAGTATGATTTGTATAATACTGGAGACATGATTATACGCACTACTATTGTCATTAAAATGATGATTAATCCGTAGTTACCAATAAATCCTTTTAACATATTAAATACCGGATAGAATATAGTACGGTTTAAGAAACCAAAAATTCCCCAACCTAAATCAGCAACTTCATCTAAACTAGTTCCTTTGTAAGACTTTAATAAATTATAATCAGTTGGTCCGTAAAACCATTGCATGTTATAATTTAACTCTCCATTTGTTAAGGCTAACGGGGTTTTTAATCCGTAGGTTTTAGTGTATACACTATCTTTATCTTCACCTGCAAAGTCAACAGATTTCAAAGTAGCATTACTAAATGGTGTATCAGATGTTAAAATAGAAGAGAAGAAGTGTTGTTTGTATGCAACCCAATCAATATCACTAACAACTTCATCATCATTCATTTGTAAGTATTCTACTTCATCATCGGCTTTGTAATAATAATAAGAGTACATGTTTTCAGTTTTTAAACTTTTTTCATGTCTAAAACCTTTTAAACTCCAATCTAAATTAATTTCTTGAGAACTATTAATAGTATTGTTTAATCCTTGTGAACGAACAGCAAAACCTACTCGGTAATCTCCTTCCTTCATTTCGTAACGATACTCTAAAAACTTAGCTTCAGAAACCTTTAACTTCATAGAAAGTACTTGAGTGTCTCCATTTTTTGTAAGGGTAGGAATAAATAATAAATCTTTAGTATTTAAAATTCGGTTATCAGTAGTTCCGAAGTTAATGTTAAAAGAAGCATTATTATCTTTTACTAAATAAAGAGGTAATGAATCGTGTGTTTTATAGTTTTTAACTAAAGCTTCTATAATCTGTCCACCTTTATTGTCGATAGTGAACTTTACAAGATCATTTTCAAGTGTAGTATTTCCTTCTTGGCTTTTAGAGGCTCCGTATGCAAAAGCACCAAACTTATTTTGTAAAGCAATTTGTTGTAACGAGTCGTTTACTATGACATTATCAGTTAAATTGTTTTGAGTGTTGGTTGTTGTAGCATCAGTAGTTTGCTCTGTCTGGGTAGTAGCTTCAGGAGTTTCTTCCGGCTTTTGTGTGTTCATCCACCAAAGCATAATTCCTCCTAATAAAAGCATTCCTATAAAGGAATTTAAATCAAATTTTTTTTGTTCCATTGATATATGTTAAAATGTCAACTTGTCATTTAAAGTTTTTCTTAAAAGCTGAAAAACCGGACAAAGGTAGTAAAACCCTATAGTTTTTTTGAGGTTTTACAGTGAATAATTTTGTTAGTAATGGTAGTTCAAACAGTGTTCCAATTTTTATATGTCAAAAAAAATCCTGTAATTTTAGTTACAGGATTTTTAACTTATTTTTTTGATTGTTTTAAAGCTGCTTTGATAAAGCTTACAAACAAAGGGTGTGGATTTAATACGGTACTCTTGTATTCTGGATGATATTGAACTCCAACAAACCAAGGATGCGAATCGATTTCAACAATTTCTACTAACCCTGTTTTAGGGTTAACACCTGCTGTTTTCATACCAGCATTTTCTAATTGCTCTTTATAATCGTTATTGTATTCGTATCTATGACGATGACGCTCACTTATTAATTCTTCTTTATATGCTTGAAAAACTTTAGAATCTTGTGTTAATTGACAGTCCCAAGCACCTAAACGCATTGTTCCTCCTTTGTCAGTAACATTTTTTTGCTCTTCCATTAAGTTAATCACTGGATGTGCTACTTCAGGATTCATTTCAGTAGAGTTAGCTTCTTTAAGTCCTAACACATTTCTTGCAAATTCGATAACAGCCATTTGCATTCCTAAACAAATACCTAAGAAAGGTATATTATTTTCACGTACATATTGTACTGCTGCAATTTTTCCTTCAATACCTCTATCACCAAATCCAGGGGCAACTAATACACCATTTAATCCTTCTAGCTGTTTAGCAGCATTCTCAGGAGTTAGTTCTTCAGAGTGAATCCAACGAACGTTAACTTTTGTTTTATTGGTAGCTGCAGCTCCTGCGTGAATAAATGCTTCGGTAATTGACTTATAAGAGTCGTGTAACTCAACATATTTTCCTACTAAACCAATTTCAACAGAAGAAGTTGGGTTTTTATGACGTTCTAAGAACTTATTCCATGTTTTTAAGTTAGGCTGTTTACGTGTAGATAAATTTAACTTATCTAAAACTACATAATCTAACCCCTCTTTAAACATTAAGTTAGGAACATCGTAAATAGTCTCAGCATCTAATGATTGAATTACATTTTGCTTCTTAACATTACAAAATAAGGCTAGTTTACGTTTAATATCATCTGAGATTTCATGCTCTGAACGACATACTAAAATGTCAGGTTTTACACCACTTTGCATTAATGTTTTTACAGAGTGTTGTGTAGGCTTCGTTTTTAATTCACCTGCGGCTGCTAAGTAAGGAACTAGGGTTAAATGGATAACAATAGCGTTATCTTCTCCTAAATCCCACTGTAATTGACGAACAGCTTCTATATAAGGTAACGATTCAATATCACCAACGGTTCCTCCAATTTCAGTAATTACGATATCATAATCACCTGTATTACCTAAAATTTGGATTCTGTTTTTAATTTCATCAGTAATATGAGGAATAACTTGAACGGTTTTTCCTAAAAACTCTCCTTTACGCTCTTTGTTTATTACAGATTGATATATTCTTCCTGTGGTAACATTGTTAGCTTGTGAAGTAGGAATGTTTAAATAACGCTCGTAGTGTCCTAAATCTAAGTCGGTTTCAGCACCATCATCGGTAACATAACATTCTCCATGTTCATATGGGTTTAATGTTCCTGGATCTATATTAATATATGGATCTAACTTTTGAATGGTTACTGAGTATCCTCTTTCTTGTAATAATTTGGCTAAAGAAGCGGCTATAATTCCCTTCCCTAGTGATGAAGTTACGCCTCCGGTTACAAAAACGTATTTTGTGTTGTTCATGGTACTGTTAGGTTTGCGCAAAAGTAAGAAGTCTGGCAATTACAACAAATAAAAAAGAGAAAAAACGTACAGAAAAATTATGTATGTTTGCCAAACAAACTTTTTTTTTAAAAAAAATAAAATAAGGGTTTGTCAGACTGAAAAACTGTTGTATATTTGCCCACGCTTTTAGCAGACGGAATTTCACAAAAGCAAAACATTTTTAAAGAAGATATTTAAGATATACTGTAATGAGTAAAAGAACGTACCAACCATCGAAGAGAAAAAGAAGAAACAAACACGGTTTCCGCGAAAGAATGGCTTCTGCTAATGGACGTAAAGTATTAGCTAGAAGAAGAGCAAAAGGAAGAAAGAAATTGTCTGTTTCATCTGAATCTAGACCAAAGAAATAATGATTAACTATTGTTAATATTTTAAAGGCGTTACTATTAAGTATCGCCTTTTTTTATAACCAAACAATTTTTATTTTTACAACACAACACAACACAAACTAAAATGCCTAAAAGACAAGACCTTAAATCAATTTTAATTATTGGATCTGGGCCAATTGTTATTGGTCAAGCATGTGAATTTGATTATTCAGGATCTCAAGCGTTAAGATCTTTGAGAGAAGATGGAATTGAAACCATCTTAATTAATTCAAACCCTGCAACAATTATGACAGACCCTTCGATGGCTGATCATGTATACTTGTTGCCACTTAATACAAAGTCTATTGTTCAAATTTTAAAAGAACACCCACAGATTGATGCTGTTTTACCTACTATGGGAGGACAAACTGCACTAAACCTTTGTATTGAAGCTGACGAAAAAGGGATTTGGGAAGACTTTGATGTTGAAATTATAGGAGTAGATATTGATGCTATTAATATTACAGAAGATAGAGATAAGTTTCGTTTATTAATGGAAGAAATTGGCGTGCCAATGGCACCTCAAGCTACTGCAACATCATTCTTAAAAGGAAAAGAGATAGCACAAGAATTCGGATTTCCATTATGTATTAGAGCTTCATTTACTTTAGGAGGAGCAGGAGCATCTATCGTATATGACGAAAAAGAGTTTGAAGAATCATTATCAAGAGGATTAGAGATTTCCCCAATTCATGAGGTAATGATTGATAAGGCAATGATGGGATGGAAAGAATACGAGTTAGAATTATTACGTGATGATAATGATAACGTTGTAATTATCTGTTCTATCGAGAATATGGATCCAATGGGAATCCATACAGGAGATTCTATTACAGTAGCTCCAGCCATGACATTATCGGACAAAACGTTCCAAAAAATGCGTGACATGGCAATTAAAATGATGCGTTCTATTGGTGAGTTTGCAGGAGGATGTAACGTTCAGTTTGCGGTTTCACCAGACGAGAAAGAAGATATTATTGCGATTGAGATTAACCCACGTGTATCTCGTTCATCAGCATTAGCATCAAAAGCAACTGGGTATCCAATTGCAAAGATTGCTGCGAAATTAGCAACAGGTTATACTTTAGATGAATTAGACAACCAAATTACTAAGTCTACTTCAGCTTTATTTGAGCCAACATTAGACTATGTAATCGTAAAAATACCTCGTTGGAACTTTGACAAGTTTGAAGGTTCTGACAGAACGTTAGGTTTACAGATGAAAGCGGTTGGAGAAGTAATGGGAATTGGACGTTCGTTCCAAGAAGCATTACATAAAGCAACACAATCGTTAGAAATTAAACGTAACGGAATTGGAGCAGATGGTAAAGGTTATAAAGACTATAACCAGATTATAGACAAATTAAAGTACGCTTCTTGGGATAGAGTATTTGCTATTTATGATGCAATTCAAATGGGAATTCCGTTGAGTAAAATCCACGCAATTACTAAGATTGATATGTGGTATTTACGTCAATATGAAGAGTTATATATGTTAGAGAAAGAAATTTCTACATATACAATTGATACTCTTGATAGAGAACTATTATTAGAGGCTAAGCAAAAAGGATATGGTGATCGTCAAATCGCTCACATGTTAGGGTGCTTAGAAAGTGAAGTGTATAAAAAGCGTGAAGAATTAAAAATAAAGCGTGTATACAAGTTAGTAGATACTTGTGCTGCTGAGTTTAAAGCAGAAACACCTTACTACTATTCAACATTTGAAAGTGAAATTGAAACAGCTGAAGGTGAAGTTTCTGTGTCAAATGAAAGTGTAGTTTCTGATAAGAAAAAAGTAATTGTATTAGGTTCTGGACCAAACCGAATTGGTCAAGGAATTGAGTTTGATTACTGTTGTGTTCACGGTGTATATGCAGCGAAAGAATGTGGTTATGAAACTATTATGATTAACTGTAACCCTGAAACAGTTTCTACTGATTTTGATACGGCAGATAAATTATACTTTGAGCCAGTTTTCTGGGAACATATCTACGATATCATTAAACATGAGAAACCAGAAGGAGTTATAGTTCAGTTAGGAGGACAAACAGCTTTAAAATTAGCTGAAAAGTTAGAGCGTTACGGAATTCCGATTTTAGGAACTAGTTATAAAGCGTTAGACTTAGCGGAAGATCGTGGAAGTTTCTCTAGCTTATTAAAAGAAAACAATATTCCTTATCCTGAGTTTGGAGTAGCAGAAAATGCAGATGAAGCTTTAGCTTTAGCTGATGAATTAGATTTTCCAATTTTAGTGCGTCCATCATATGTATTAGGAGGACAGGGAATGAAAATTGTGATTAATAAAGAAGAGTTATTAGAGCACGTTGTAGACTTATTACGTAAGATTCCAAATAACAAGTTATTATTAGATCACTACTTAGAAGGAGCAATTGAAGCAGAAGCTGATGCAATTTGTGATGGTGAAAATGTATACATCATTGGAATTATGGAGCATATTGAGCCTTGTGGAATTCACTCAGGAGATTCAAATGCTACCTTACCAGCGTTTAACTTAGGAGAGTTAGTATTAGAACAAATTAGAGAGTATACTAAAACAATTGCTTTAGCACTTGATACGGTTGGATTAATTAATATTCAGTTTGCAATTAAAGATGACAAAGTATATATCATTGAAGCAAATCCACGTGCATCTCGTACGGTTCCATTTATAGCAAAAGCTTATAAAGAACCTTATGTAAATTATGCTACTAAGGTGATGTTAGGAGAGAAGAAAGTGACTGATTTTGACTTCAATCCACAGTTAGAAGGTTTTGCAATTAAGCAACCTGTATTCTCTTTTAATAAGTTTCCGAATGTAAATAAGAACTTAGGACCAGAAATGAAATCGACTGGAGAAAGCATCTTATTTATTGAAAGTTTAAGAGACGATGCCTTTTACGATTTGTATGCAAGACGTAAAATGTACTTGAGTAAGTAAAAGCGTTTTAGAATTAAAATAGATAAAATCCGAAGTTTATTAAACTTCGGATTTTTTTATTGGTTTAAAAAGTTAACTAATTGCTTAGTGTCAATGGTATACCTTTTTTCAATAAGCTCCTCTTTTTCCAATTGTTTGATTTTTTCTTTTGAATAAACTTCGGTATCAAAGTCTTCTATATATCCATTTACTTTATAAATATAGATTTCAAGTTGTTTGATATTGCTTTTTTGAGCAAATTTTTGGGGTAAATTGATGTTTTCTGAGCCACTCTCTATAGTTTTTTCTATTTCACGTTCTCCCACGGGTCTTATAGTTAATGGATCATTTAATTCACTGTAAAAGAATAATTCTTCATTTTTATACGCTACTAAAAACATATCGGTAGGAGTTTGAACATCAAATAACAAATTACCTTCATTTTTAGACTTCGAAATCAGTTGGTAATCCTCTTTTGTAAATTCAAAATTAACAGTGAAATAATAATCTTGTGTTTTAGAAATACTTTGTGATGAGTTTAAATTGTTTTGAGTTTTTTTAGAAGTATAATTTTTGCAGTTTAAAATAAGAAGTAGAAAAATTAAAGGAAATAAAGTAAAATGTTTCATAATAAATACTTTAGAGTTTTCTTAAAATTAAGAATAACACAGTTAATTACAACCGTGTTATTCTTTTTTATAAAGTTACTATATTAATACCATCCATAATCATGATACTTAAACGCATGTATATAATCTTTATACATTCCTTTTATATACATATTAGAAGAACCAGGCCACATGTAAGCAAACCAGTTGGTATTATGTATAAATAAGTTATCTCTTCCCGTTTTACGGTCATCTACAATTAACTTATCTGCACTACCAAGGTTCCAACCACCAATCCAATCGCTTTGATAGCTTACACTTACTGTACTACCATTGGTGATTACACGTCCTAAGTATTGAGTAGACCAATCTTGATTATTGAATACATATAAATCATCTTTTCCATCACCATTAATATCAGCAACATAAAACTTATCACGATTATTCATGTTCCAACCTGGTAAAGCATCGTTATACCTTTTAATATATTTGTATTCGTTTCCGTCAGATCTAAGCAATAATAGATATTCAGGTCCCCAGTTAGTACCATTAAAAATATAAACGTCATCTTTTCCATCTCCATTAATGTCTGCAATATGATATTTATCACCAGATTTACTTGTCCAGCCTGGTAAACTAGCAAAATATTCTTTGGTTTTTGTTAGTGAACTCCCTGTAGATTTAAACATTCTGGTAACTTTAGAACTTGTATTAAATAATACCAATTCTTCTTTATTATCACCCGTATAATCAGCTACAAAATACTTATCATTGGAACTCATGTAATGACCAGGTAAATATTTGTCGTATCTTCTTACATAAGAAAAGTTACTACCAGTTGACCTGAACATTCCCATATATCCTTGATTCCAGTTAGTAGCATTAAAAATGTAAAAATCATCTTTTCCATCTCCGTTAAAATCAGCAATAAAAAACTGATCACCGTTACGCATCTGCCAACCAGGAAGGTTATAATATATCTTTTTAATACATTCAAATCCGTCAGGAGTTGATTTTAATATTCCTAATTTTGAATATTGATTATTAGGATAGAATACAAGTAAGTCATCGTAGCCATCACCAGTAAAATCTCCTACATAAAACTTGTCTTTTGAAGATACATACCATGTGCCACCTGGACCTTTAACCCTTTTTGTGGTTACATAAGAGTTAGCGGGACGCGTTATGTTTGCTCCACTACCTGTAAAACCTTTTGGGTGTTCGGTAGGGTAGGCTGCAATATAGTTTCCATAGTGAAGTACCACATCGTTATAGCTATTTCCTTGAAAATTACCTACTATTGGTTTGTTAAAATTGTAATTACTTTTTGATTTATTTCTTTTCCAGAATTCGTTATAACTTGGTGGATTAAATAGGTTCGTATTTCCTCTCATTGTACTATTGGTTGAAGGACGGTAAATACACGTTGTATTATAGCGCCCACCTTCAAATCCATCTACATTATATTCTGATGGAGATCCAGTAGTTACAGTACTTCTAGCAAACTTATTCCACTTGTTTGGATTGTTGTTTTTATCAACGTTAACTGCTGAAGGATTTGTGCCGCTAAAACAACCAGGTCTAGAATATTCGTCGGCTAATTTACCAACCGAGTGTCCTAATTCATGTAATAGTACATTATTACTAGTAGATTTGGTAATAGATAAAACTTTACCATAAGAGCAACCACCAAAACCAGACTCATTTAAGATAACCACTACAAAATCAGCACCAGATAATCCAACAGAACTTAATGCATTGTTAATTTTATTGTCAGTATTACTAGATTTTGACATCCAACAACAATTCCAACACCCTGAATATTTAAAATTTAGTGCTGTGTTTCTGCTACTTGCTGTATTATTGCTACAATTGTCATTATCACATGTATATTGAGTTACCCCTGATTGACTTGAGTTCAAGTTTACTCTGTATACGTTAAAAGCATCTTGTAGCTCAGATAAAACATTGTCTAAATTACCATTTTCATGGGTAAACATTGCTTTAAAATAATCAGCAACTAAATTATTAAATTCAGTTTGGTTAGATGAAGTAAATCCATCTCCCATGAATACAATATCAAATTTTGAAGCTGAACTTCCGTTATAAAGTAAAGTCCTTTTTGTTTGTGAATAAGCTGTAACTGTTAGAAAGGACATCAATATTATTAATGTTTTATATAAGTTTTTCATTTTTTCTGATTATTGGTTAGTAATTTTTTTTAGTTTAGAAAAGTCAGCTTTAGGAGCTGTTCTTAAGATTTGAAAAGAGGTGTTTAAATCACTTTTTCTTAACTGTTTCATTTTTACTTTTTGTAAAACATTTTTAGCTTTAGAAACATCTTTAAATTTAACTAGCTTAAGGTCTAATTTTTCTGAAGCTATTTTTGATTTGTATTTAATGGGCATTTTAACTGAAACATAAGCTTCTTTTGCTGTAAACTCTTTATGATCACTTTTTTTAGGATCAAAAATTGTTCTGTAGCTAAGTGGATTTTCGAAGGTTTCAGCAAGTACAGTATTATCACCGTCTAAGCCAATAATAGCCCAATTACCTGATTCTTCTGTAGGTAGAGAGTAACTACCCTCTACTTCGGTTTTTGAGACAGGAGTAATTCCATTATTAGTAATTTTATAGGTTACTACTAAATGTTTTTTACTTACCCTGTTTTTTTTGTTTTGTAATCTTAGTTCAGGAGATAAATTGTCAATTTTTCTAATACTCCTAGCAGAAGCAGGTTTAATTCCTCCAGATTTACCCATGGCAGTAGTACCTCTAAACCTTACATTTTTAGGTTTAAAAGGATCTTTAACATTTTTTATGTTCTTAAAAGTGTTAATTCTTTTTACTTGAAGTAAATTGCTACTAACTCCTAATTTTGGCTTGTTTTTGTCTATGTTTTTGTTTTTATCATTTGTTTGTTTTAGTAAGAGTAATTTTGGAGTTTTTAGACTTACTAAATTGTTAGTAGTTTTAGAAATCATATTTTTTTCTCCCTCTTTAGAGTCTATCTTATAAAAGTATTTGATGTTAGAAGGAATGATTTCTGAAAGTGCACGATCTACAGGTGTGTTTGCTAACTGACCTGAGACACTAAAGTTTTTATTGTCTCCAACTATAAATAAAAGAAAGTTTTGTTTAGAAAGCTCTTTTATAACTGAAGAAATTGAGGCTCTGTTTAATTTACCAGATAAGGTGTGATTGTCAACGTTGTACTTAATATTTACTTGTTGTGAAAACAAATAATTACTCATAAGTAAACAGATTATTACAATTGTTAGTTTTTTCATTACAATAGTTTTAGGTTAATGAGTTGATTATTAGTTTACAAAGTTACTTTGAGACTTGTTTTTTGAGAGAATGTAAAAGGATAGTTTTGAAGGAGGGGTTTCCCCTCTTTTTCTACAGGTTATATATTGTAGAGAAGATGTATTTTTTCCTTGAAAAGAAGAGTAGAAGTATGACTATATAGAGTAAGTCAACAATGTATTATCCATACAATCATGTAGTTGTACAGATAAGCATAGGTTAAATTAAAAGATATGAGATTTGTTTACTCAAAAATGGCAACAGCTCTTACTGGTGATCCTGTTCCTCCTCTAATTTTTAAAGGTAAAGCTATAAATCGAAATCTGCCTCTGCCTATTAATTTATCAAGGTTTATCATGTTTTCATAATGAGTAAAACCCATTTCTCCACAAATATGATGTACTTTTTTGTTGGATACTTTAGGAACACCAGGAGACATAGTTTCTACACCGAAAGCAGCAATTTTTTGTTCTCCAAGCCAAGTAGCACATTCTGCAGTAATACCTGGACCTTTTCCCCAGTTTTCAGTATTAAAATGTTTAGCGTAGTGGTTTGTACAAATAAGCACAGTATCACCTTTTTTTATGCTGAGTTTTTCTTTTTCTAACTGTTCTTTAACTTCTTTAGAAGTAATTAATTCCTGTAAGTTTTTACGAGAAAAATCTAAACAAATACCTTCAGTATAAAACATATTAAGAGGCATAGTATCTATAGATTTTCCTTCATGTTTAGCAGCCATATGGTTTAAAGCATCAACATGAGTTCCTGTATGTTCTCCCATTTCTAGTTTATATACAGCAGGAGTTCTAGTAGTAGGGTTTTTAATTCCGCCCCATTCTTCATGGGTTTTGTGCACAGACATTTTAACTTGTGGAAGACTTTTATAAACAGGCATTCCGTCAAAAATATCTTGACTTAAATCTATAATTTCTGGCATGGTTATAACTCAATCTTCACATTGTAATTTTTAAGCTCCTCAATGTAGTTTTGAGCAGTAAAATTATCATTATCAAACTTCTCTTGTCTATTTTTTTTCATTTTAATTCTATGAATAGCCTCTAGGAAGCGACGCATTTCATTATCATCATTAATAATAATTCCAGGAACTTTGGCATTGTCACCATCATCTTTTTTTGCTACCATGGTAAAATAAGAAGAATTACAGTGTTTAGTGTTTCCTGTTTGTATATTTTGTGCCTCTACTCGTATACCAACTACCATTGAAGTTTTACCGACATAATTAATTGAGGCTTTCATAGTAACTAATTCACCTACTTCAATAGGATTTATAAAGTTAACAGTATCTACTGATGCTGTTACGCAATAAGTTCCAGAATGTTTAGAGGCACATGCAAAAGCAATTTGATCCATTAACTTTAAAATGTAACCTCCGTGAATTTTACCACTAAAGTTAGCGTGGGAAGGAAGCATTAACTCAGAAATAGTAATGCGAGTATCTTCTATATTTCTATAAATATTATTGTTCATTATCTTTTCTTATTCCTCTAAAGTGAGGAGATTGTTCTTCTTCAACATGAGTTATAAAATACTTTGTGTCACCTAACCAAAAGAAAGTTCCAAAACGCTCTTTGTATGTAACTTTTACATAGCGACCTTGGTATTCTTGAAGTTTTTCAATAACTTCTTTTTGATTGTCTTCTACTGAAAAAGCAAAAATTTGCGCTCCAGAAATACCTTGGCTAATTTCACCTTCCCAAGTTTTTACTACTACACCTTTATAGCTAATTTTTATGAGTTCACCAGAGCGAACACCTTCACTATAGGGAACAAAATAAATAAAAGCATAGTATAGGGCTGCTATAAGAGCAATACCAATTAAAATTAATCCTAAAATTTTTTTCATAGTAATATATTGAAGAATGTATAATAACAAAAGTAAGGTTTATATTTTGACTTGTAAAATGAATTGAAAGTGGTAAGTTTGTGTTGCTTCAAAAAATGATGAATATGAATTATATTTTATTTGATGGTGATGTACGCACAGCCTTACTACCATTTACATATACAAGACCTGTAGCTGATATAAGAATAGGGATTTTGACTATTAGAGAAAAGTGGGAAAAATACTTAGGTTTAACAACTACAACTGTAACAGAAGAGTATTTAGAAGAGAAATACCCTATGGTTGAAATGGAAAAAAATGTATTGTTAAATGCTTCTTTTTTACCAACAAAACCTTTGGTTGAAATGGTTAAAAACCTACAAGCTAATCAAGCTATTTTTAAAGGTGAAGATGTAATTGCCTTTTACACAACAGATAATCAAGATGAAGTTGATTTTTCTTCTTACGATCAAATTGAGTTTGAAGATGATATTATTCAAGTAAAAAATACTTGGGATATTTTTTCATTAAATGATAAAGCTATTCGTGCAGATTTTGAGTTAATTACCGAAGGTAGAAAATCACAACCAATTCCTGAGACTGTTAATTGTGTTAATAGAAATGACATATTTGTTGAAAAAGGAGCAAAGCTAACTTTTGCTACGTTAAATGCTTCTACAGGACCGATTTATATAGGTGAAAATGCTGAAATCATGGAAGGTGTTGTGGTAAGAGGAGCACTAGCAATGTGTGAACATTCAGTATTAAAATTAGGAGCAAAAATATACGGAGCTACGACTTTAGGACCTTATAGTAAAGTAGGGGGAGAGGTAAATAATTCAGTTTTATTTGGATACTCAAATAAGGGGCACGACGGATTTTTAGGAAATTCTGTGTTAGGTGAATGGTGTAATATAGGAGCTGATAGTAATAACTCTAACCTTAAAAATAACTATGCTGAAGTTAAGTTATGGAATTATGAAACTGGGCGTTTTGCTAAAACAGGATTGCAGTTTTGTGGGTTAATGATGGGAGATCATTCAAAATGCGGAATTAATACGATGTTTAATACAGGAACAGTTGTTGGTGTTTCTACAAACATTTTTGGAAGTGGGTTCCCAAGAAATTTTGTTCCTTCATTTAGTTGGGGAGGAGCTTCAGGGTTTACTGAATACAAAACAAATAAAGTTTTTGAAGTTGCAGATGTGGTAATGAAAAGAAGAGGTATTGAATTTGATGAAAGAGAAAAACAAATTCTAGAACACGTTTTTGAAGAAACAAAACAATATAGAAACTATTAAATCATAAAAAGGCTTTACATTTTGTAAAGTCTTTTTTAGTTAAAAACGAACTCTAAAAACCAGATTAGGAGTAACACCCAAAGACATTTTGTTTACTTCTTTTAATTTGTATTCAATTTCATTATCTGAGTTTCTAATAGGAATAGCGTTATAAGTTCTACTTAAAATATTTTTATTATTAAATATATTAAGTAAAGAGAAGCCGAATTTACCTTTCCATCTTTCAGAAAAATTAAATGAATACGTCATAGAGGCGTCTATTCGACTATAATTAGGAAGTCTAAGTGCATTAATGTTATCTGAGTCTAAGTTAATATAAGGAGCACCATCATCATCTGTATAAAATTCTTTAACAGCAGTATAAGGATTACCAGTTCTGTAGATCCATCCAAGAGAAAATTCGTAATTATTTAATTTATAGGCATGAGACCATGAAAAATAGTTAGTAATATCATGATTTGCTGGGAAAAACTTATTCTCTAAGTCTAGGAACTTAAATCTATTTTTAGTGTATGAATAGTTAACCCAGGTTCTGTAATTATTAAATTTTTTATTAATTAGTAAATCAATACCATATACTTTCCCTTTACCATTAGAAAAGTCATCAGTTTGATCGTTATAACCACTTGTTTGCGATGTCATACCGCTAACTTTTTTATAATAAGGTTCTATATCTATTTTCCAATTGTCTTTGTTAAAAAGGAGCCCAGTTGAAATCTGTAAACTTTTTTGAAGAGGAATATCATCGTTATTAACCTGAGCCCATATTTGGTTCTCTAAATCGAATCCTAAGCTAGAGGTTTGAAATTCTATAATTTGACTTAAAGTTTGATGCTTTTGTTCAAAAGAAGCCTTAACACTTAAATTTGAAGCAATTTTTTTTTCAAAATACAATCTAGGCTCTAAAACAAGTTTGTCAATTTTAGAAAAATAATTAAATCTGACTCCAGAGTTTAGATTCCAATCATCGTTATCATATAAATACTCAGCAAAAATAGAATGAGTGTTGTTTGTTCCTTTATCTTTTTGTTCTGATGAATATCGGTTTTCACCTTCTACGTCAGCTAAATATTTTAATTCATAAGCCGCTTTTGTTGATGTAAAGTCATAACCCCAAAACAAATCAGTTCTATCATTAAAAGAATAGTTCATATTATATGAAATACCAAAATCAGTTAAGGAATTATTTTTGGTAGATAATAAAATAAGATAATCATCTATATAGTTGTAATTACCTACATAATCTAAGTGAAAACTAGAAAAATAACTTTTTATACTATGAGTCTTTTTTTCAGATGATTGTTTCTTCCAATTAACGCTTATACCAGTATTATCGATATCTAATTTATCATTGTATTTGTCTTGGTAAATTGGAATAGTAAAATCATTAAACATTTGATTTTTTGTATGTAAGAAACTTATGCTTAAAGACTCCTCTTCATTAGGTTTATATATAAACTTTGTAGTGTAGTCTAAAAATTTAAACTTATTATTTCTATCAAACTTAATGTTTTTATCTAGAATTTGATTCTCTTGATTATCATCAAATGTTTGAAAAACACGCATAGATAATTTATCAAAAGTGAATGTTTTTAAAATATCAGAAAAAGATCTCCTAGCAGAAAAAGAAAGCGCTGTTTTTTCTGAAAACGGAATAGTTATAAGTGCATCAGCATGAGTCATGTTCAAACCAAAATTTCCCGTAATTTTATTTGGTATTTTTTCTGTTGTTTTGATATCTATTACACCAGAAACCCTATTTCCATATCTTGCTCCTGTACCACTTTTAGATAAGGTAACTTCTTTGGTAGTATAAGGGTTAAAAGCAGAGATCATTCCAAAGAAATGCCCAGAATAATACATTTTTATACCATCCCACAAAACTAAGTTTTGGTGTGGTGTACCGCCTCTTATATAAATACCTGCTGCTGTTTCGTTTGGACTTTGAACACCAGGGATAATTTTTAAACTTTCTAATACATCTGGTTCTGTTAAACCAGGTAAAACACCTAATTGTTTAGGGAGTATGGATATAGCTCCATTTTTCTTTTTATTAATACCAGAGGTAATATAGTTTGTTACAAGAATTTCTTTTAAAAGGTTGTATTCGTTAAGCTTAAAATTAGAGTTTTTGGTTATGTAGTAATAACGCTCATTAATTTGGTTAAAAATTAAAGGAGTTTGACGCTCAATTTCACCTATAAGGTATACTAGCTCACATTTTTTCTTTTTAAAAGAAAAGTTTTTTCCACGAATTATCTCTGTATTAAAAGAAAACTTTACACCAAAATTGGTTTCAGTTTCTTTTAATACATCCAACAAAGGTGTATCAATAAAAGAAATGTCTACCTTTTCTTGAGAAAAAATAGACATCGCTAAGCATATAAAAAGTACACTTAATTTTATCTTCATTTACTATATGTCAATATAACTGAACTATTTTCTGCTAATTTATAAGAAATTTTCATAGGAGCAAAAACAGTTTGCAATGCTATATTAACATCTTCATGTGTAAAAGTACCTGTAAAGCGTTGAGAGGTATCTATTCTTGAAGCGTCAAATTTTAATTTAAATTGATTTTCTAAAGCTTTTATAACTTGATGTAAAGGAGTGTTGTTAAAAGAACTTTCGCCTTCTACCCAAGAAGGAGTAGTATCTACAAACTCCCATTTTTCACTAGAGTTACTATAGTTTCTGAAGGCTTTTCCTTTAGTTAAAATTACTTCTTCTTTATTTTTTGAAGTAACTTTTACTTTACCTTCATAACATTTAACTTCAAAATAATTTTCTGAAGTGTTTACAGTAAACTTAGTTCCTAACACTGTAACATTACCTTCATTAGATTTTACAGTAAAAGATTTTCCTTTTTCTACTTCGAAATAAGCCTTTCCTTTTAAAGATAACTCTCTTTTATCTTCCCAATTTTGTTTTTTGTATGTTATTTCAGATTTAGGTGATAAATGTGCTTTAGAGTTGTCAGGTAAAGTAATTGTTAGTTGTTCTCCATAACCTGTAGAAAAATCAGTTGTATTATTATTAAAGTATAAAAAACTAATTAACAAAGCTATAGATGCAACTGCACCATACATCCAAGTAGGGATTAATTTTACTACTTTTTTGTTAGTTTTTGTTGGCTCTAAGTTTGTTTGAATTTTATTAAAAGCATCTTCTTTATTATAGGAAGGAGCTTTTAATAATTGTGAAGCATCATCAATAGCTTTAAATTGATGATAAACTTCGGTTTGTTGAAACTCTTTCAATTCTTCAGCCGATAGCTCATTGGCTATCCATCTCGCTAAAAAAGTTTCATCTTTATAATTTATTTTCATTTCCTATTATTCGTGCTATTTGTATTAAAAACAAGTAAAAGACTAATTACCCTACTACAAATATTGTTTTTTATTACACTTTACCTATTTGCTCTTTTAAAGTAAGCAGAGCTTTGCTCATTCTTTTTTCTACTGCTTTCACAGAAACTCCAACTATATCAGCAATTTCACTATACTTTTTTTTGTCTATTCGACTAAGTAAAAAAACTTCTCTTTGCTTTTCTGGTAAGTCGGCAATGGCTTTTTTTAATTTTGAATGAAATTCTTCTTCTTCTAAAAGAAATTGAGGTGTTTCATTAGTCTTACCAGAAGAAACACTTTGTTTTTGATGCTCTAATACAACCTTTTTGTGAGCTACATCATTTAAAAAATGATTATTAGCTACTGTATACAGGTAAGATTTAGCTTTTTCAAAATAAACTTTAGAGCAATTATTCCATAATTTTATATACGCTTCCTGTACGATGTCTTCAGCTTGCTGAGTATCACCGCACTTATAATATATATAATTTCTTAATGTTTGTGAGTGCTGATTAAAAATTTCTTTAAAATTATTCTGCTCACAAACAGACTTTAAGGGTTCTTTATTCATTTAGATTAAATTCTTAATCAACAGCAAATGTATGAAAATGTAATTAAGAGGTTAAAAAATTATTAATATAACTTATAAATAGGTAGTTTTTTGTGTGCTTTTTCGTAATGTGGAGTTTTTTTGTAAACCCAATACAACTGTGCTTGTGGATTTTTAGCAAAATCTTCCTCAGATTTTAACTTCTCTAAAAACTCTTGTTTTATTATAGGGTTATTGTTTAAAAAGTCTTCAGCAATATCTTCAAAAACGTAAGAAGAATATCCTTCTTTTTGTTGTAATATAGTATCAAAGAAGTTCCAGTTAAAAAAAGAATCAGGAGCTTCTGCCTCTAAGGTTTCTAAAATATAACGTATTCCTGGTTGATTTGTTGGAATATAAATATCTCCTTTAGAAAATTTAATTTGTTGATTTCCTGTTTTTTCAACTTCAGTATTATAATGTAAATAATGACCTTCGTATGCCATTTTTCGAGTTTCAAATTCTTTAATGTGTTGAACTTCGACAGTTAATATGGTATCTTTTTGAAAACGAGTAAAATCAATTTTATTATTTTGTAATCGATCTACAACATTATGCCAACCTTTTTGTAAAATATATGCTTTTGGAATTGTAATTTCTTTGGTAGAAATAAAGTTGTTATAATAGGACACCTTTTTATTATAAGGTTTTGTTCTATCATAAAACAAACGCTTTCCATTAGTTACTTTGCTGTCTATAAGTGAACCTTCATAACCTTTAAAATGTAACGCATTAGGAGAATTTTTATCGACTTTAAAAGAAATAGGATACGTTTTTTTATTAATAACTTCTTCAACAGCTTTTTTTCGTAAACTTTTTATTTTGGCGCTGTTTTCTTTAGAAAAATCTAAAGTAGAAAATAATAGCTCATAGGTTTGTTCTACTCTAATTTTATACGGTTTTAACATATGAGTTTCAACCATTAATCCTAACGTGTTGAATAGGGTAGTGTAACCAGTAGAATACCTAGGTGAATCGAAAAACTGTGACCAACCACTTTCTGGAGTTGTTCCCCAAACATTTACATAAGGAGTAATAATAATATCTTTTTTTGTTAAAGACTGTTCTATTTGAGGACGCATTTTTGTTTCAATGAACTCACCAAGTTTTCCTCCTAATTTATTATGTTGAGTGAATAAATGAGTAATAGCATACTGATAATCAGCGCCATTACTTACGTGATTATCAATAAAAACATCGGGATTTACAGTGTGAAAAATCTCAGCAAAAGCAGCGGCGTTTTTGGTATCCTGTTTAATAAAGTCACGATTCAAATCGTAATTACGAGCATTTCCTCTAAAACCGTATTCTTTTGGTCCGTTTTGATTGGCTCTTGTGTATGAGTTTCTGTTGAATGCACCACCAATATTATATACAGGAATTATACAAATCAAAGAATTTTTGTATTTGCTTTTTAAAGAGTCATTTTGAACAATGTTTCTTAATAGTAACATTGATGCATCAATTCCGTCAGATTCTCCAGGGTGAATACCATTATTAATTAAAACTCTATTTTTTGAAGAGTTCTTGAGTGCTTTAATATTGGTTTTTCCATCGGCATTGAAAACAACTAAATGTAAAGGTTTTCCAATATCTGTAGTACCTATTTCAAACAAAGAAATTTCAGGGTATATTTCAGCTAAACGTTCATAAAAAGAAATTACTTCTTGATACTTAGGAGTTTCTGTTCCGTTAGATGTTTCAAACAGTGTAGTGAAATCGTTATTCTTTTTTGTTGATTCTGATTTACAAGCAACAGTAATTATTAGTAGTAGTACAAATAGTTTTTTCAAAGTAACGTATTTAAAAGTTTAAATTCTAACTGCGTCAGGTACTAATCCTGTATAGTCACCATTATTTCTGATTACATCTCTTACAATTGATGAAGAAATATAACTTTTACCCGAGGAGGTTAGTAAAAATACAGTCTCTATTTCAGAAAGTTTTCTATTAGTATGTGCAATAGCTTTTTCAAACTCAAAATCGGCAGGATTACGTAAACCTCTTAAAATAAATTGAGCATCTTGCTCTTTACAAAAGTTCACGGTAAGCCCACTATAGGTAAGCACTTTTATTTTTGGCTCGTGTTTAAAAGTCTCTTCTATAAAACGTTGGCGTTCTTCTAATGAAAACATGTATTTTTTATCTGCATTTACACCAATTGCGATGATTAACTCATCAAAAAGGGTAACACCACGTTCAATAATATCTAAGTGTCCTAAAGTTATTGGATCAAAAGATCCAGGAAAAATTGCTCTTTTCATTATATTTTGTCATTTAAAGCCATTTCAATAGCATTTCCGAATAATTCCGTTAAAGTAATACCCGCATGATTGGCTTGCTGTGGTAAAATACTTGCCTCAGTTAACCCAGGAACAGTATTCATTTCTATAAAATGTGGCTCATCGTTAACCAAAATATATTCAGAACGAGAAAAACCACGCATGTTTAAAATTTCATATACACGCTTAGCTACTTCTTTAACTCTTTTTCTTTGAGAGTCAGTTAAACGTGCAGGAGTAATTTCTTGTGACTCTCCTTCATATTTAGCTTTATAATCGAAAAAATCATTTTCTGAAACAATTTCTGTTATTGGTAGTACTTTTGTTACTCCTTTATATTGAATTACTCCAACAGAAACCTCAGTTCCGTCTAAAAAGCTTTCAATTAATATTTCAGTATCTTCTTCATATGCTTTTTCTATAGCAGGAATTAACTCTTCTTTAGTATATACTTTCGATATACCAAAACTAGAACCCGCACCATTTGGTTTTACAAAGCAAGGAAGTCCCACTTTTTGTATGAAAGCATCACAATCTATTTCATCCCCCTTGTTTAGGTATATAGAAATAGCAGTTGCTATTCCATATTGTTTTACCACGCTTAAGGTATCACGTTTATTAAAGGTTAAGGCCATTTGATAGAATGGGGCAGAGGTGTGTTTTATGCCAATAAGATCAAAATAGGCTAAGATAATTCCGTTTTCACCCGGTGTACCGTGAATAGCATTAAAAACACAATCGAATGTGATTTTTTGCTCTTTAACTTCAACTGAAAAATTTTCTCTATTTATTGGATATTCTACATTATTATCATCAACATATACCCATTTATTTTCTAAAATATGAACTTTAAAAGCGTTATACTTTTCTTTATCAATATGTTTGTAAACTACATTACCACTTTTTAGAGAAATTCCTACTTCTGAGGAATAACCTCCCATAATAATAGCGATGTTTTTTTTCACTTCAAATGTATTTCAATTACTGTTTTTATCATTGTTTGTCTAAAATCCAATCATTGGATTATACAAACTTACCAAAAAAACTCGTTTAAGACTTGTCGAATTTAAAATAGTAATATTTTTACTGTAAATTTGTGCGATCTTACAAAAAAATGATATGAGTAATTTTACAGAAAAAACTGGAGGTTTATTTCAATTTATAAAAAGTAAATCTTTTTTAAAAAACATAATTATAGCAGTTGTTTCAATACTAGTTTTTGTATTTGTATTACAATGGTGGTTAGGAGTTACAACAAACCACAATCAAAAAATACAAGTGCCTGATTTGCATAAAATGTCATTAGCTGATGTTGAGCAAAAACTAAGTGAATTAAATTTAGATTTTGTGGTAATTGATAGTGCAAGCTATAATCCTGAATATCCAAAAAAATCAATTATTGAACAAGATCCGGAAGCAGGTGATTTTGTAAAAGAAAAGCGTAAAATATATTTAACATTAAATCCATCTAAATATAGAGATGTAGAAGTTCCTAATTTAAATGGGCGTACCAGACGTCAGGCAACAACACATCTACGCTCAATAGGGTTTAAAGTTGGAACGAATGTTACTTGGGTTCATGATATAGGAAAAGATGTGGTTCGTGGATTAAAACATAACGGACAAAAAATAGAGCCAGGAACTAAGTTACCAAAACAAACAACCATCGACTTGATTTTAGGTGATGGTAATGGATACTAATTTTTATAACTGATTGATGCAGGAAGATAATACTCCAGAGATAGAGAATGATGATTTATATGAACATCATAGGTTTGTAGCAACAGATGGTCAAGTACCATTACGAGTAGATAAGTTTTTAATGAATTTTATTGAAAATGCTACTCGAAATAAAATACAGCAAGCAGCTAAAGCAGGAAATGTTTTAGTAAATGATGTTGCTGTAAAACCAAATTACAAAGTAAAACCTAAGGATGTTGTTAGAGTGGTATTAACATATCCACCTCACGAAAACTTATTAGTAGCAGAAGATATTCCTATTGATATAGTGTATGAGGATGATGAAGTAATAGTGGTGAATAAGCCAGCAGGTATGGTAGTACATCCTGGTCATGGAAATTATTCAGGTACGTTAGTAAATGGACTGATTCACCATATAGAAAACTTACCAAAGAATTCTAATGAGCGCCCTGGTTTAGTACATCGAATTGATAAAGATACTAGTGGGTTGTTGGTTGTTGCAAAAACTGAGTATGCAATGGCTCATTTATCTAAGCAATTTTTTGATCGTACTACAGAACGTTTATATTACGCTTTAGTTTGGGGGAATATAGAAGAGGGTGAAGGAACTATTGAAGGAAATATAGGTCGTAGCTTTAAAAATCGCTTACAAATGGATGTTTTCCCTGATGGAGAGCATGGTAAGCATGCAGTAACTCATTATAAAGTGTTAGAAAGACTTACGTATGTAACATTAGTGCAATGTAAGTTAGAAACGGGTAGAACGCATCAAATTAGAGCTCATTTTAAGCATATTGGTCACACACTTTTTAACGATGAGCGTTATGGAGGTAACGCAATTTTAAAGGGAACTACATTTACTAAATACAAACAATTTGTAGATAATTGTTTTAAAATATTACCAAGACAAGCTTTACATGCAAAAACGTTAGGTTTTACGCATCCAACCACTGGAGAATTTCTAAAGTTTGATTCTGAAGTACCTGAAGATATTACCGCTTGTTTAGAGAAATGGCGTACGTATTCTGAGCATTCTAAATTGGAAGAATAAAAACTTATTCAAAGGAAAAGGCTATATAAAATGAATTCATTTTATATAGCCTTTGTTTCATTTTTCTTATAAATCCACTCAATAATAAAACATAGGGTAATAATTCCAAGAGATACAAATACTCCAATTAGATTCGATTGAAGTTGTTGTTTGATTAGAATAACTAGAGCAATTACACATAAAAAACATCCTAATAAAGGAATTATTTTATTAGCACCTGTTTCTTTTGAAAGTTTAAAACCTACGTAATTTACAATTCCGAAAATAAGGATGAAGCCAACACTACCAGCAGTAGATATACTTTCTAAATTTAATGTGTTAACTAATACTAGAGTTGCTATAGCGGTAATTAGTAATCCGATAGGTTGATTCCAAAATTTGGCAAGAAAATGATGTGGTAATTCATCATCTTCAGCAATTTCATAGTTAACTTTACTACCTCCATATAATGAAGCATTAATGGCAGAGAAAGTAGAAATTAATGCAGCTATGGTTATGATAGTAAATCCTACTTGTCCTAACATTGGTTTAGCGGCTTCTGCTAGTACATAATCTTGCGCTTTGGCAATTTGATTAAATGGGAGAGAACCTACAGTAACAAGAGCAATGATAATGTACAACACAATTACAAATATTACAGAGTAGTAATAAGCTTTTGATATGTTTTTTTCAGGATTTAAAATATCGGGAGCAGCATTGGCTATTAACTCAAAGCCTTCATAGGCAACAAAAATAACCATACCACCAGCAAATAATTTGATAGGGTTTTCCCAGTTACTAATAGATAGTTGAGCCATATTAGGATTTCCTATTAGTCCATAAGCTCCGATGGCAATAAAACCAATAAGAATTATAAGTTTAATAACTACTGCGTATGATTCAATTTTTCCCACTACAGCAATACTGTAGTAGTTAATTGCTGTAGCTATAATAATAATAGCACTAGCATATATATGAAAGTTGATTGTTTTGTTTTGAGTTATTTCCCATAGGTTAGGAGCATAAGAGCCAAAAGCAGAAGCATATAAAGAAAGCATTACAATATAGCTTACCCATAAAAGATTGTTAATAGCTCCGCTAAAAATGGTTCTTCCAAAACCTTGATTAATAAATTTTACAGTGCCACCTCTATCTGGATATTTTTTTGAAAGATTTACATAGCTATATGAGGTTAATAAAGCTAGTATTCCTGCAAGTAAAAAAGCAATTGGAGTTCCTCCTTTAGCAAGTAAAACAGCTAGACCTAAAACGGCAAAAATACCACCGCCTACCATACCACCAATCCCTATTGAAATAGCTTCTTTTAATCCAATTTTTTTAGACATAGTTAGTGACTGTTAGTTAATGTAACAGCCACTAAAGTACTTATTTATTTTTAAAGATTGATTAATCAGAATTATTAGAAAAAGGAGTGTTTTATTCAAGTTATTTGTGCTTTTTTAATCGTTTACCTGTTTCAAAAACGGATAATCTGTATACCCTCTAGCATCCCCACCACCAAATAACGTATGTGTATCAGTAATTTTGTTTAATGGAGCGTTTAGTTTTACTCTTATCGGATAATCAGGGTTCGTTAAAAAATTGCGTCCAAAACCAATTAAATCAACTAGTCCTTTTTCTAATAAATCTTCTCCTTGCTCAGGTGTTTTGTTACCAGTAGCAATAATAGTTTTACTAAATGTTTTACGAAGGTTATCTCTAAAACTATTAGGGATTTTTGGAGCGTCATCCCAATCAGCTTCACATATATGCAAGTAAGTAACTCCGATTTTTTCAAGCTCTTGGGTAGCAATCATTATAGTGTCTAATATTTCGGGATCATTCATGTCTTTAAAACTAATAAAAGGGGAGAGGCGAACCCCGGTTTTTTCATTACCTACTTCCTGAGCAACTGCTTGAGTGATTTCGGTTAGTAATCGAACTCTATTTTCTTTAGATCCTCCATATTCGTCTGTTCGTTGGTTAGAGTTACTTCTTAAAAACTGGTCTATTAAGTACCCATTGGCTCCATGAATTTCAACACCATCAAAACCTGCTTCAATTGCATTTTTTGCTCCTATCCTGAATTCTTCTATTACTTGATTAATATCAGCTTTAGTCATTGCTCTAGGCTCTTCTACAGATACAAAAGTTGCATCACCATTTGGAGCACCGTCAAAAATATAAACGCTAGTTTCTTTAGCAGCTTTTTTAGAAGGAGCAATAGGTTGTAATCCGTTTACTTTAGCGCTAGATACGCGACCAACATGCCATAATTGTAAAAATATTTTACTTCCTTTTTTATGTACTTCATTCGTAATTAATTTCCAACCTTCAATTTGTTCTTGTGTATAAATTCCAGGTGTTTTAGCGTAGCCTTTTCCTTGTAGTGAAACTTGAGTAGCTTCAGATATAATTATTCCTGCTGAAGTTCTTTGTCCATAATATTCAGCCATTAATTTATTAGGAATATCACCAGGCTGTGAACTTCTGGAACGTGTCATGGGAGCCATTAAAAATCTGTTTTTTAATGTTAAGCCATTCTTGTTATAGGGTTGATATAATTTTTTTAAAGCCATGATTTACAAAGTTTTAATTATTTAATAGTACAAATTTACTATGGTTTGAAAGTTATGTTTTTGTATAAATTCATGTTTTACTTGTAAAAATATATTGTGCTACTCTGTAAACTCTACGGTTGTGAAATGTAGCGTAGTGGTACCAATATTTTCCAAGTTATGTATGAAGAAGTTTTTAGTGTTTAAGTTATTTAAATACTTAATATCATTAGGTTCATAATATGTTTCAATTATAGAGCCATTAGAAAAATAAGAACGAGAGCAACCTTTTGTATGACAAACATAAAAATAGGGTTTGTCGTGTTTATGAAAGGGAAGAGCTTGCCCAGGTTCCAGTTCAATATACCATATTTTAACACGTTTATTTTCTAATAATAAATGTTGTCCAATTTTATGACTATTTGCTCCTAATTGAATGGCCTTTTTTAAGGATTCTGTCCAATGTACAGACCAATTGCCAGCTGTGTTTATTGTTTCTACTTTCATAAGGAGGGTATTAGTTTATAGCATATAATAACCATTCTTTAAACTCATGCTTAGGAAGAATGATGTCTTTTTTGAAGCTGAAACCTAATTTATTAAGTAATTTTTGTGAACTAGTATTACTAGGGCGTGTAATAGCTACTAGGTTTTTAATTTTGAACTTATTTACAGCTACTTCTTTTATTTTAGAAGCACTTTCAAAAGCATATCCTTTACCTTCGAATTGAGGTAAAAAAGCAAAACCAAAATCAATTCCATCAACTCCTTCACGATCATAAAGTCCAACAGTTCCTATTTTTTCATTATCAGATTGTTTAATTATAGTGTAACTAGAGTATCCTAGTTGGTTGAATTGCCCAAGCATAATTGTTTCAATATATTGCTTTGCATGATGAGTTGATGCTATATTCCTATTTCCAATATTCTCAATCCATTTAGGAGTATTAAATAAGTTGAAAATAAAGTCAGCATCCTCAGTATTTGTTGGACGTATAATTAATCTTTCTGTTTGATATTTTGAGTTCATTTTATATTAATGATTTACAGATGTTTTTCTCTTAATGTTGATAGTTTGTTGTCAATAGACCATTTATTCTCTGATACTTGACTTATAATAAAGAAATAAAATAAAGCATATAACATTTGGGCACCAGCCCATTCCCAATGTTCTATTAAACAAGAACCAAGAATAAGTATGGCAATAACAAGAGCACCAGCAATAGCTGTTCTGTAAGTAAATAAGCCAATAATTAATAATGTACCTATGATAAATTCTATGAAAGGTAATATGCTTCCCCATGTGTATAAAAGAAAGTCTGGAAGTATACTTTCTTGAAATTGACTTACCATCCAATCACGGAATGAAGGGATTTTTGGCAATCTTGTTAATCCATGTCCAAAAAAAATGATTCCCATGGTAATACGTAGCAATGCATACGCTGTTTGTTTAGGTGTGGCTTTCATTTATTTACTTTTCTTTAAATATGCTGGTAGCTCATTAGTCAACCAATCTTGTCTTACTGGTACATGTACATCTAAATCAAGTGTGTTTTCCAGTGCAAAAAACTCGTGAGAAACATTTTCTGGAAAAACAATTACTTGACCAGCAGAGATGATATAGGTTTTTCTTTTTCCTTTATCAATAGTGTTAATTTTTACTTTTCCTTTAAGGATATAGGTAATTTGTTCATTTGGGTGTTTGTGCATTGGAATATGTACACCTTTTTTCAAGTGAAAATAGGCCATTTGCCCTTTGGCACCATGAAGCCATTGTCGCGTAATTCCTTTGCTTATGGTATCATGTGGCATGGATTCAAAGTTTATAACTTGAATATTTTCTACTTTTTTACCTAGAGATATCGTATTTTCTTGCGCAGCTATTTGTCCGAAAAAAGTTAAGAAACTACCTAAGAATATTAATTTTATGTTCATAATGTTACTTTTTAAAGTGATATTTCAATAATTTATGACTCAACATTAATGGAATGTATAGCGTTTTAGTAGTCTTATCAAAATAAGTGTCAGCACTTCCCTGGGGTAAGTCTATTACAAGTAGCCCTTTATCATTTCCTTTTTTTAAGTAGAATAGGCTTCCTGTTAACCAATCAGTAATTAAAAAACCATGTAAAGTTTCGCTGAGTCCATCTAAGTTTCCAAAAGGCTGACTTAAGGGTTTGATTTTTTTTGTTTTTAAATTGATTTTAACCAAATGTCCTGGTGTTTTGGTAGCAAATGTTTTAGCATCTAAATCTATACCCCAACCAGCAGCTATTAAGTTATTTTTTGATAGAGATAAGCCATTAGGCATGTTTAATTTATCATCTTTTAACCATAACTCAACTTTTCTAGCCCCTTTAATTGGGAGTTTGTAAATAGCACTAAATCCAAAGGTGTTAGAAGCATAAATATTTCCTTTTTTATCAGCAACAATATCATTGAGGAAGGTAGCATCTTTGGCTATAAATCGTTGGACTTGTTTACTAGCTATATCAACTTCAACAATAGTATTAATATCCGTAACGTATAATTTTCCTTTGTGAATAGTAAGTCCTTTAGGAGCATCTAATCCCTTAAGCCATTCTAGTTCTATTATTTCTCCATCTAAACTTATTTTAGATATAAAACCATTACCATCTTTATTAGTAGGAGCGCCGTTTACATTAGATACATATAATACTTGGTTTGTTTTATCAAAAACTACACTTTCAGGATTTTTTAAACCTTCTAGTTCCCAGTTTTTTTCTAATTGAAAAGGTAATTTGTTTTGCGCATTAATAATTGTTAGTGTACTAAGTACAAGGTATAAATAGATTGCATGTTTCATGTTAGTACTCTTATTTGTTAAATTTTAATTCGGCGTTATCAATTGGTGTATTAGGGTCGTTTATTACCATTTTAGCAATGTTATCTTTACGCATAAACACTACACCTTCATGTTGTTTTGCATATTCAATAAATTGATTTACAACATTAACTACTGCTGGAGTACCTCCAATTCTATCGTGTAAACTCACACTCATCATTCTCCTTTTAGAGGCACCTTCTTTATAAAGTTGATCGAATTCTGTTTTAAGTTGAAATAAGAATTGATCTGGTGACCAGTTTTTACCAGCAATATTTACAATATCATTGTTACGCAGCGTATAAGGCATTACAACAAAGTTTTTACCTCTTACTTTAGTAATGAAAGGTTCATCACGACTTACATCATCAATATGGTATAAAAAGCCAAGTTCCTGTAAAACTTTAAGAGTGTTGGGGCTTCGGCGTAACCAGTTGGCATTGTACCCACGTCCTCTTTTTCCTGTAATTGCTTCTACTGTGTCAATTCCTTTTTTAACAAAGGCAAGTTCATCCTCGTAACTTAAATTCCATTGATCGTCCCAAGCAATTCCGTGAGCGGCTATTTCGTGTCCTTTGTTGGCCATAGCCTTAGCGATTTCAGGATATTTTATTGCAGCTTCACCTACAACATGAGAGGTTACTTTTATATCATGTTTATCCCATAAATCCATCATTCGCCACATTCCTTCTCTAGCTCCATAACGAAACCAGCTTTCAGCAGGCAAATCAGGATTTCCTTTAGGTAATGGGTTTCCTGAAAAAGGGCTTTCAGCTCCTTCAGGTTGTCCTCCTGTTTCAAACTGCATTGAAAAAGAAATGACTAATTGAGCTCCGTTAGGCCAATAGCTTTTTTTTGCTACAGCTTTTGTCGAAGTAGAACTTGTTTTACTTGTATTCTTTTGCTCTTTTTTACAAGCATTTAATGTTAAACTTACCGCTATGATAGCCAATGCTATAATGCTATTATTTTTCATTTTATATTGTTTAATTGACTGTTGTGATTGCAAAATTAGTAGCTGTTTTAAGCTGTATTGTTGTATAAATACATTGTATATTTGTATAAAAGCATTTTAATGACACAACGTTTTTATATTACTAAGAATTTAGATGTATTTGAGTTTGAAGCAGAGAAGGAGTGGGGCTATCCAAGACATAAGCACCATTTTTTTGAGTTAACTTTTGTTTTAAAAGGAAGTGGAAAACATGTTTTAAACGAAAGTGTTATTGATTATAAAGAAGGAGATTTGTTTTTTTTAACTCCAAAAGATGAACATGAGTTTATTATTGGTGAGCCAACAAAATTTGGTGTGGTGAAATTTACAGAACAGATGTTTTTAGAAAAGGCTACATTTTCTACAAGTACTTATTGGAGAAAGAATTTAGATGCAGTAATTTTTCATCGGAACATTGTTGCTAAAAGTGTAATTAGTTGCGAAACAGATAAAGAGCAACTTTTTAGGCTTTATCATTTAATAAAAAGTGAATTGCATAGTCCGTTAACCTATAGTCGTAATGTATTGTCTGAATTGTTTGGAGCTTTGTTAATTATATTGTCGAGAAACTTAAAGTCTACATTAAAAAACAGCGGACATGTTTATGATAAGAATAAAGTAAATTTAATATTGACATACATACGACAAAATGTGCAAAATAAAGAGCTTATAAAGGTTGATGTTATTGCAGAAACTTTTCATTTGTCACCAAACTATGTTGGTGTTTTTGTAAAGAAACACACTGGTATATCGTTAAAACGTTATATAATGGAAACCAAAATAAAAATGGCAGAAAGTTTGTTAAAGCAAAGTAGTTTAAGTATTGGGGAAATAGCAGAGAAAATAGGTTTCACAGACTCTAGCCATTTTAATAAAACGTTTAAAAAATACATGGGCAAAAATCCAAGTGAATATCAGGGGTAAGTAATGTTTAGCTATTTGTGATTGATCTTTTTTAATTATAGCAGTAGATTTAAAAGCAGATGAGTATTGGTAATTACTAATAAATCATGTTTAATAATCGTAAAATTCTTTTAAGATAATATCTTTTCCTTTGGTTAGGTTTTTTAATTCACTCAAAAGGTAATATCTGTGCATGAATCCACATAGTACAACAATTCTTTTTCCTTTGTTTTGTTCTGAAATTCGCATTATATTTTTAGCCATTGTCTGATTTCTTAAATCCCAAAAATCACAAGCCAACTGAAATCCGTCACGGTAACTTATTTTTTCTCCATTTGGTTTGGTATGAAAACGAGTAGCAAATTCATCTCTTACACTGGTTATTTTTGGTAACATTTTATATTGATAATATTGTCTTTCGGCACAAATACTATCTGTTGTAGGATTGTTAAAGTTTTCAGGTGATTTAGAAGCTAATACTATTAAAGGCTCTAAAAGAGCTTTATATTTATTATGAATTACAGACTCTGTAGGAGACAATAAATTAGCCTTGTTTAAACTGTCTAATAACTTTGTGGTTAAGCCATCAGTAGGACGAGAGCCTATGTTTATTCTATATTCATTTCGCCCTTCAAACTCATAAGGTCTTAATTTTGTTGAAGGATACTTATTAACATATTTTTCAGATGCCATATCTTCATTACTATTAGAAATATTTTTGTGTCTAAAATTAGAAGTGAAAAATGAAGAATCTAATTCTTGCAATATAAAATCAGGCTTTACGTCTTCTAATATTTTAAAGAGTGTTTCTGAATTAAAATTAGGTTCTGGTTTATGTAGAGTTCCTATAACAATTATTTCAGTTGCTTTTTCTGTTTTACAAGAAAATGTTATTGTTAATAGTAGTAATACTAGCGTAATTTTTTTCATTATTTTTAATTATCTATGTAGAAGTTTTTTGTGATTTTGTTCTTTTAATCAATGGTAGCCAAGATAAAATAAAAAAACTACAAAAGATATAGTTAGAAGGTGAGCAGTAACTACAAGTAGTCCTTTAATAATCAATAACAATTTTTTAAAAAACATTACTCATTTTTGATAGGGCTACAAATTTCTATTAAGAAACCATTAATGTCTTTTACATAACCTACCTTTTGTCCCCAAGGTTTTTCTTTGAGTGGTTCAAATTCAATAGCTCCCATGTCAATGGCTTTTTTAAAATCGACTTCTATATTTTCTGATACAAAAGCCATTTCTATTCCAAAAGGTTTATTAGATGTATTTGCTTTTACAGTTTTTTCTTTAAAGTTAGATTTTTCCAATTCATAGGAAGCAAAAGCAATGGTTGTTTCTCCAGAAATTAATTCTCCATAATCATTTTCAGGTGTGATAAATTTTGAAGTAAAACCGAAAGCTTTTTCGTAAAAGTCAATAGTTTCTTTTACGTTTTTAACATAAAGTATAGTATATCCGTATTTCATTATAGCTCTTTTTATACAAGTAAAATTACTTATTTTTTAGATACTTTGTATAAAAAAAGCTATTTATAGTATAAGTATAACCTATGAGGCTTTTAATGTAAAGCTTATTATTTTATTTATGCTTACTACCAAATGGAGCTCTTTTAATTAAATACTTAATTGTACTATGGTATTTATCTAAACCAGCCATAAATGGTTTACGAGAAACAGAGTAAATATTAGAGCCTTTATCATTATATATATCCATTGTAATCTTAGAGTCATATGTGTCTGAAGTAGATGAGCTACCAGAGCTAATAGCTGTTCCTTTTCTCTTAGTTCTGTCTTTTTTTGATTTGTATGTAGTTACCGTAGATCCTGAGGTTCTGGTTCCTGTGTTTTCAACATCATAAGAACCAAAAACTACATGCTCAACCCCAAGTGTAATAGCTAACTCATTAGGTAACATTGTTTCAAGCTGATTAACAGAAATATTGTTTTTAGCTAAAGTAGCGTTAACAATTCTAGGGTCTATAACTTCAATCATAGGTGACTCCTTCTTTATGGTATTAGTACAATCAGTCTGAATTTGTCTTCCAATGGCCTCTTTATCTACTGAAGCCATATTAGTTATAACTTTAAAAGGAAGTACAGCCATTTTACCTTTTCTAATAACAAGGTTTGAGGTACTTTGAGTATTTTGTTTTGTTGCTTTTTCAGAAATTAATTGAGTTCGTCCGCTGGCAAAAATAATTTTATTGACTTCAGCTCGTTTGATTTTATATTCTAAGGTTTCACCGGTAAAAATGAATGTAATTTCACTATCATTAATGGCTGTTACTTTTCCTTTTCTTTCTTTTCCATCCATCATAATAACTGTATCAGCAGTATCTTGTGCAGTTGCTGAAAATGATAGAAAGAATATTAAAAAAGATAAAACTGTAAGGGGGGTAGAGTTAAATAAGTTTTTCATGGTTTTGTAATTTTTTATTGGGAATGAAAATACAAAAAAAAATGATTATGAGTTGTATAGCTATTTTATAACAAGCTAAATTTTAGTTATCTCTTACAATTTCATCACCTCTGTAGGTGTGATTTTTATCTTTATATAATAATGAGTGTTTTTTATTTACTGGTCCAAAAGTAGCTACATCAGCACCTTTTAATAGTTTTCCATAAACGAATACATAATTTTTATCTTTTGAGTAATAAGACGTTTCAAAAATACTAAAGGTCTTTGGATCAGCTTTTTCTATAATATTTTCGTGATAAAACACATGATTTTTGTCTCTAGAATAAGGAAATTGAATGATTTGAAAAGACGAAGCATCAGCTTTTTCAATTATAATTCCATCATACATTACCTTATTGTCAAATAGTAGAAACTTATCTTCTAATATGGTTAAATTATCAATGTTTTGGTAAGGTATAGAAGTGAGAGAATCTACCTTTTCACCATTTATATATTCTTGAAAATCATAAATATTGTTATTATCTGCAATATATCTACTATTGATTTTTTTTGTTGTAGTAGGATCTATTATAGAAGCTAGCAATTCATAGTTTTTTAAAGAATATACTTGGTTTTTGTCTTTAGCAAAGCTTTTATTTAAAATAGTAAAAGAGTTATAATCCACATCAATAGGCACGTAATTATAAAAATAATGTTTGTCGTCTTTAGACCAGTCGCTATCAATTTTTTGAAATGTTTTCGGATTAGCTTTCGCAACCTTCCATAAATGCTTTTTTTCTTGGTTGGTTTGAGTAAAGTCGTGAGGTAAATAATTTAAAGCTCTATATACATTGTCTTTATCAAAACAGATGTAATTGTCATCATCAACATAGAAAGTAGCGGTATCTACTTCATTATCTATAATATGAGTTTTAAAGAATAAATGATTTTTGTCTTTCCCAAAATCTCTTCCTAAAACTTTAAAACTCTCAACATCTGCATTTATTTTGGTATTACCCAGTTCAAACCAATTTCCCATAGGGGAATAACAAATATTTCTTTTTGATTTTGAATAGTAATAAGAATCTGAAATGGATTTATCAACGGGGCCAGCAAAAGGACTACAGGCTTGGCTAATTATAGCCATGATAAACAAGGATACTTTTACAAGTGGGGAATGTTTAGCTCGTGTAATTTTTTTAATTATAGAGTTCAAAATAAGTATAATTATGATTATTGATATATAAGGATGGTTTGTAATTAAGTTCATTAAATAACTATAATCTTTTTATTTAACTTTTAGAGTTTTGTTAAAGAATATTATTAGTTGATGCCTTTTTTATTCAGTTTTGAATAAGTTAATAGTGTAGTCTAATAACTTCATATCTCCATATTTTCCGTGTCCAGGAACAACAATTTTTATATTGGGGTATTCTAGTTTAATCTTTTCAACAGTATTAGACCATTCTGAAACATTGGCATCTGCTAAATTTCCTTTGCTGGCATTAAGTGTTTTTGTTAAACATCCTCCGAACATAATATTTTCATAAGGGAAATAACCAACAACGTTATCTTTCGTATGTCCTTCTCCAAAATATTTTGCAATAATATCTTTATTACCAACTTTTAATATAAGAGAATCTTTAAAGCTGTTTTGTGGAACTTCAGAATTATTTTCTTTAGCAAGCTCTATAGTTTTATAATATGAATGAGAAGGAATTTGATGTTGGTGAAATGCCTTTAATCCACCTAAACAATCATCATGAAAATGAGTTGGAATAATTGCGTTAATTTTTGAGTCAAGAGTTTCATTTACCCATTTTATTAACTCTTCTGAGGTAGAGTTATCTGTTGGGGTATCAAAAATTATGACTTCATTCTTATAGCTAAAAATTAAACCGTTACAAGGAACATTTCCGAAACTTTCAGTTTGTAAAAAAGAGGTATGTTGAAATGAGTTTTTAGAAATTTGCTTGATAATCAGGTTTTTAGTTTTATAAACCTCTTTAGATTTAAAAGAATCATTTTTTTTATGGTCACAGCTTGTAACTGTTAATGAAATTAAGATTATAAATAAAGTTTTTATTACAGCTTTCATTTAGGTATGTATATTAGTGTTTTTTTGATTTAGTTCTTCAAATTGTCATTAGCGCAATTTTATAGCTTCTCTTTTTATCCATTTCATTGCTATGTTAAATGGTTCTTTAGAGGCTGAATATCCAGTGTTATGACCTAATGCAGGGAATAGAACATGTTCGAAAGGTTTATTCTGAGATTTTAAGTTATTAAGGTTTTCTATGCACAATTTTGCAGGTATCTGAATATCTTTTTCACCAAAAAGCCAAAGACCAGAAATTGAAAGATTGCTCAATGCATCTAGAGGGTCAGTAGCTTTAAATTGGTATCTGTCAGGATCATTTTTAGTGTGTTGTTTGGCATCCTCTTCGGTATGATTTTTCCAAAAGTCAGAATTTCCATTAGTATAAAATTGAAACCTGAGCTGTTCAAGAGTTGTAATAGTAGGACAACTAAACAATACCATGAATTCTACAAGTGGATTTTTGTTTGCAGCAATTGGAATTATCCAACCTGCTTGGCTAAAACCTAATAAACCAATAGGCAGACTTTTATTTTCTTGTTGAATCAAATTTACAGCTGCACTTGCATCTTTTGCTAATAAATCAAGATTATCTGTACTAATATTGTTCGTGCCTACTTCAGGCCCTGCATAAATTCCACCTGATTCTCCAACACCACGCTTATCGTAAGTAAATACTAAAATGTTATTTTTAGCTAATAATTCAGCGAATTTGGTCATTCTCGGAACACTATCAGAACCGTGTACTATAACAACAGAAGCATGAGGTTTTTTTGGGGTGTAAATTGTACCAGCCAAAGTAACCCCTTCACTCTCAAATGTTACATCTTTTGTTTTTATTGAATCTATTGATTCGACTTTTGTTTGAGTAACTGAGATGCTTTTATGTTTAGCTAATTTATTACAACCAATTAAAGTTATACATAAAAATAGTAAAAGGAGACTGATATGTTTCATAAGTGGGTTATTTCTTACTTGAATTTAGAATGTATTGCTACCACTAGTTTATATACAGAATAAATTTACTGTTATATTCCTTTTATGGTATGATAAGCGGAAGTTTTTAGCAATTTTTGTTTTTTTATTAGCGCTAGCCAAGATAAAACAAAATAAAAAACCGTACAAAAATGTACGGTTAAAATGGTGTTTTTGAGCTGTGATAGGTGAATTTTGAATCCATTGTAATGTGGCTATATAATATTTTACTTACGATTTTATTTTTCAATTTTTTCTACCATTAATAGTATTTCTTTATTAATTATCTCAGCATTCTCTTTTTTTGTAATTATGGTACCATGACTTGCTTCAATAACAAATTGTTTACTGTTAGTAGATAGTTCTGCCAGTTCTTTTTGTATATCTAACCATAATTGAATTTGTTTGTCAGGATCAATACCATTCTTTCTATATCTTTCTTTTTGAGGTTCGCTATACTGTTCAGTAGCGGTAAAAACTAAAACAGGTAATGAATCTAAACTTTTTGCTTGACCTGCTCGCTCAAGGATATCTTTATTGATGCGGTTTTCTTTTAAATATCTGTGATAAATCTTACCTGAATAAGAAGCAAGATTGAGGTTACGGATATGACTGTCTTTAGGTAAGCCATCATTTTTAGCTTTAGGGCTAGTTATTTTATTATAGATCCCTCTTATTCCCATATCTGAAATAACAGCAGTAATTTTTACGAAGTTAATTTGTTCTTTTGGAATCAGTTCTTTTTGAGCTAGTCGTTCCCATTGTTCAGGGTGACTAGAGTCAAGGAAGACCATTCCTTTTACTTCATTTGGGTATAGGTCTCTAAATATTTGATTGTAAGGTCCACCCATAGAATGACCTATAAGTATATAAGGAGGTTTTTCTCCACTTTTTTCAAGTAATTCGTGTAATTGGTGCGCATAGAATTCTGATGTAATACTATCCTTACTTGATTCGCTAAACCATTTTCCTTCTCTGTCATAACGTATTACTCTCATATTTTTCTTCAATCCTTCTGCAATCCAATGAAGCATATCTGTATGACTATTGGCGCCAGCTTCAAGAATAATAGTTGGTAAATCGTTTTTTTTACCTTCAGCTCTTATGTGAAGTTTTGTTCCGTTGACATCAACTAATTTTCCAGGAGGAACAGGTTTTGAACTAAACAAACGGTAACATGCTCCTGATACTATTAAGAGTAGTATAATTCCAACTAAAAATGTACCTATCCATTTGAGAGTTTTTAGAATTAATTTCATAGTAATTTTTATATATAATAAACTTATTGTGTGTTCGTACTTTATTCTTCCATTAAGAATTTCAATTCTTCACAAGTTTTACTCGGTACAAATTCAGTCAGTTCATAATCTGCTAATTCATTTTTCTTGAAAGGGTCTTTTTCTATAATCTTCTCCAATTCAGATTTAGATTTGACATTTGATAATATTACTCCGCCCGTTCTTGGTATTTTTCGTCCAGAAGCTATAAAATGTCCTAATTCATATTGCTTATTTAGAAATTCAATATGCTCGTTAAGAAAGTGGTCAATTTTTTTTAGTTCTGTTTTATAAGTCAGATTAATTATAAACATTTAAAGTTTTATTTATTCAATTATGAATTTTTTGCCTGTCTGTATAGACTAGTAGTTACACTAGCTAGCATTAAATTTTGATAGTTAAGTCACGAACTTGCCGTAATTTTGGTTATACATTGTTTGTTGTGTACAGCTCTTATTTTGTACCAATTATTTTTATATTCTCTCCATTGACTTGAATTACTTCAGTGTTACTTATAGGAATTAAATCAATTTTGTCTTTGTAATCGACCATGATTTCTTCGACCGATTTTTTGAAAGGTTCGTTCGTATGATGAGGCAATGTGTAAAATGAGACAACGTTCAAAGCATTGTAATCATCCAGATTTTTTGCTTTTACTTTGTCATCCATTTTCTCAACATATTCTATGTTTTTCGACATAATAATAGAACCAGCCGAAGCTCCAATGTATGGTTTTCCTTTTTTTATTTCTTTAAGTATGATTTTGTCAGCTCCAGAGGTTTTTAATTCTTGAAGCAGATAAAACGTGTTTCCTCCTGAAATATAGATGAAATCATTTTTTTTGATTACTTGTTCAATTTGACTTGTGCCAGTATTGGAAATGTCCAATTCCTCAATTATAATCCCGAGTTTTTCAAATGCTTTTCTATCATTTGTAACATAGGCTTTATATTCTTCAGGAACACTTGCTGTTGGAATAAATGTTATTCTCTTATTTTTTAATTCTTCTCCAAGAAATGGTTCCAAAAATTCAGAAACATCTACAAACGATGAAGAAAGGAAAAGTTTTGTCATTTTTTATTTAGCGTTTTGTTATTTAAAACTCCATTATATCTTCATTAATAAAGTTATAGTCATTATTTATTAATTTTTCTAAGTACTCGTCAAAGCTATCGGCTATTACTTTGAATTCATCTGGATCGTGCAAAAACCTTACTATTTGTCCTTTTTTTCCTTTTTCAGAAGGACTGAAATCTATAAATAATTGAGAAGTTCCGCCATTATTCATACAATCAGAAAAGTGAAGCCACTTAACAACCTCCGAATTATTGGTTATTTTTTCGTCTATATCAACTCCTTCGTATTTTCTTTCAATATAATCTGAATAGTATTCTTTTGCTTTACTTTGATTTTCAACTATTTCTTTAGAAGATAATAGGTAATAGGGGTATTCATTAACATCAGAACCTAAAATAAAAAAGGAGGTTTCCTCGTTTCCATATTTCCGCCAATATGTTCCATCAACGTATTCAAGTAAGTTAATTAAAGTATCTGGAATATCAGGATAAATTTGTTTTAACCTATCAATATTTACTTTTTCAGCGCCGTGTATAACTTTTTCAAAATGCTCCCAATCCTCCTGTCCATTATTTTCTAAATATGCTTTTTTAAGTCCGTTTATATATTTTTCAATTACTGTATTCATATTTATTTTGTTATAGTTGGTTTGCACTAGCAATTAATTTTATACGGTGTTGTAGCACGTTTTTTATTTTAAAGTGTTATAAAATTCTTCTGGATTTGTAATAAATATATGAGCTCGAGATTCTTTAATTAATTCAGCTAAACTTTCAATTTTTGGTTCGCTTAAATTTCCGTTTTCATCCATTAAAATCCAATCATTTCGGTTGCATAATTCCAACATTGAATTTAAGAAATCCAGTTTCGAATCTCTTAAATCAGTCCGAAATCTAAAATCTTCTATAAAATTCTCTTTTTCATTATAGTCAATACTCAAATCGTGGTCAACTTCTCCGTTTTCAATTTTCCAACTTTCATTATTCCACGTAGCTCTTGGAATAATTTTGTCAATTTCATTTTTTAATTCCGTAATGTTAATCTGGATTCCTTTCCACCATTTTGTTGAAATCGCATCTTCAAATTCAGGTTCTGGTGCTTTATTCAGTTCCATATTCCAATACTTTTCCCATTCAACGTGTTTAACTTCAAGCTGTTTTGGAATTTCGCCATATTTGTTTTCAATTGACTTTCTTGGAAGTATAAAGGTTAGAAATTGGTATGTTGCCATAGGGTTTTCTTAAATGTGCTACAACGGTCTAGGTTATGAGTAGTTACATGGGTTAGCACTTAACTTTGCAAGTACACACCAAACTGAAAATACGCGAGAATTTTCAGACGTAAGCGAGAACAAGCAATTACTTATAGCCATTGTTGGCACCAGTTTTTATTCACATAATTTTTTAAGTTTATCAAAATCTTCATCGGCTTCAAAATGCTCATTTTTTTCAAGGTCTAACTTAAGCGCTTTCTTAAAATCTTTACAAGCATCTTTTTCCTCGCCAAGTTCCAAATAAATGCCTGCTCGATTGAAAAGTCCAATATCATAGTTCTTTTTCAACTTCAAGGCTTTATTAATTTTTGATAATGCTTTTTTTGGTTTCTCAATTTCTCTATAAAGACTTGCCCAATTGTTATAAAGAATATGAAGGTTTGGCTGATTTGGAAATTCAGTCACTATTTTTTGATAATCCACTAATGCTTCATCAAACAATTCTAATTTCTTTTTTATGTTTATCAGATTAGCTAATGATTTGAAATCTTTTGGTGTTCTTTCTAATTGTGATTCTAAATCTGTTTTCGCATTCTCATACTTTTCTAACCTTATATTTGCGTAGGCTCTATCAAAGTAAATATCAGAGAAAGAAGGCTTTTTTTCAATTATTTTCGAATAGTCAGATATTGCCATTTCAAAATTTCCATTATCTATATAGGTGTTCGCTCTTGCATAAAGGACGCTTAAATTGTCAGGATTTAATTCTAAAGATTTAGAATAGTCAGATATAGCTAATTCATATTGTTTTCTCATTCGGTACACGTTTCCTCGATTCGAGTATGGTCCTGGCAAATCAGGATAAAGTTTTATTGCCTTTTCAAAAATTGAAAATGCTTTATCTATTTTTCCTTTTTTCGCAAGTTCAACTCCTTCAGAGTTCAGTTCCAGCACAGTTTGAGCAATTAAATTTTGAGTCGTTATTAATAGGATTGCTATTGCTAAAATTTTATTCATTTCTTTTTTTTAATTGGTGCCAACGTTAATAATATGAGCATGTAGCGGACTTTAATGCGGTTTCGTATCAAGTTATAAAGTAGCCAAAGCTACACAAAATTAAATAGTCAAATCGGTAGATTTGGCGGGGCTGAATAGAGCCACAACCGCTCAAATACCCGCAGAAACCGCTATTGCTTATATTTAGTGTTAGCTATAGTGTTATTCTCCAAGTTTTAATTTATGTTTAATAATCAAGTAAGAATTAATGTTTTCTCCATTTTTTTTAGCAGGTTTGAATTTCATTTTCTTAATACTTGATTCTACTTCAGTCGTCAAGAAACCATTATCAGCAACTAAGAAGTCTAGTTTTATTGGTTTTCCATCTTTATCTATCTCAACAAAATAGCTATAGCTTAATTCGTGGTCTTGTGGATAGCCATCAAAAACAGAAATATCAGCTTTAAAGCCTTTTTCCAAAACATCTTTATTAAGTATGACTGGATAAGAATCAGCAATCTCAAGCTCACGATTAATTAACCATTCATCCTCCATTTCACATATAATTGAAGTAACAACTACTGGATTCTCAAAAATTGCAAACTCTTTTTTTGAAACTACCTCTCCCATTTTATACAAAGTTTCTTCTTTTAGACTACCGTTATTATAGTAACTTTTTGTTATTCCATCTTCCTTACCTTCCTGAAATTCTTGTTCTAAACTCACAATACCCTCTCGAATTGTTCTTGATTTTCCATGTTTTAGATAGTTTTTGTACTCTGTTTCATAAGTTGTAACACTTTTAAAAGAACTCCACTCGGTAATACAAATTCCAGTTCCATCAATTAAGGTTTGTTTGCTATCTTCATTCCAATAATTTTTCCAAAAGGTTTTTCCTTCTTTGAAATCAACTTCTATTTTTTTATTTCCATTAGACCAATATTCAACTCTATACCCATTCCTTTTGGTTTCACCAATATTTGTTGAATGTTCTTTTAATTGTCCATTTTCATACCACTCTTTATAGTCGCCTTTTTTGTTATCGTCTGCGTCTCGATATTCCAATTTTGATTGCTGACCATTTTCAAAGAAATGTTTTAGCTCTTTTAAACCTTTGGTCGAGTTACGAGTAACTTCTTTTCTAAGCTGTCCATTTTTATAAAACTCTTTAAGTTCACCAGTTTTTTGACCGTTAGAAAATTGAATTATTTCTTTTGGTTTACCGTTCTCATAAAAGGATTTAAATTCTCCATTTATCACACCTTTTTGAAGCTGAAACTCTTCCTTTATTGTTTTGTTATCATAGAAGGTCTTGCAAAGACCAGAAAAATTCATGTCAAATTCTTCCCCATCTTCGTCAAGACAAATTTCGTTAGGGTTTTCACGAATGTAAGCTTCAATTAAGGACATTGTCTTTTCATTGATTTCATAGTAGTCGTCATCAAGTAAAGACATTTTGTCTAGTCTATCATAGAGATCGCTTCCAAACAAATCACTTTCTTGTGCTTTGTCCATTAACTTTTTATTCTTCTGATAAATTTTATCTGCTTTTTTGATCAGATTAGCCATTTCAGTATCTCCAATATGTTCTAATCCTTTTATTATTGTAGGCACATAAGGTTCATAACCATTGTAGTAGAATTGAACAAATCCACCATTTGTAACTTGAGCGTCTAAATACCACCAATAATAAAGTGCTTTCTGTCCGTAAGATAAAGATTTGCCACGTTCAATTTCGTATTCTTTGTCCTTTACAAATTTTGATATTGGCTCAAGTACAAACCAGCCAAAATCAAACCCACTTAATTTGAAGAATTCGGCTTTATTTAATTCAGGTCGGAAATGCACAGTTTTATTAAATTCCCAATAAGGGTCATTTTCGTTTTGAGCTTTACACCCAAACAGATTTAATAAGTTCATAATTATTATTGCAATGGTAAGAATTCTTTTCATTCGCGATGTTTCGTTGACATTATAGCTAACGGATGATCGGCTATGAGTAGTTGCGTGGTTTAGCACTTAACTTTGCAAGTACACACCAAGCTGAAAATCCGCGAGGATTTTCAGACGTAAGCGAGAACAAGCAATTACTTATAGCCATTGTTAGCTTTAGTTACTAATTCATCTCAACATTTTCATCATATTTTTGAACAAACCGTTTTACTTTTTCAGAAATCAGTTTACAATCTTTTAGAGTTCCATCTGAAGTTAATTTTTTGATTAAAAGTTTTTTAGTGAATATATACGACGAAGAAGTAAAAGACATATCCTCTTCAAAAAAGGTTACTTTAGTATATAATGATGTATAACGACTATTGTGAATGAATTTTAAAAAAAACAATTCATTTCCATTTATATCAGAGAAACTTACATTATTTGAATCTCCAGAGATTTTCAAGCACTCTATTCCGTCAACATAGACAGTGTTCTTTTTTATTTTAATTTTTTGTGCATTTACGAATGATACAAAAAATACACTCACAGTAATAATCATTAAAATTCTTTTTTTCATTTCTTATGTTTTAAATTATTTACAACGGTGTCGTGTATGAGTAGTAGCGGATTTCTACTCACTTACTTTTCAGTTTTATACTGACCTTTGTTTTAGGTTTATATTTTCATTTTAGCACTTAAACCGCTATTACTTATACACCGTGTTATGTGCTGGCTTTATTCAGTTCCTGTTTTAAATTCTATTAAGTATGGTTTCAAAGGAATATCATCTTCTGTTCTAAAGTTATTTGAGATTAATATCTGATAGTCTTTGTTAGGTTCTAATTCTACTGGAATTGTCCAAGATTTATTATTTTCTGACCAATGTCTGCCGTTAAGAGTTCCTTTCGGAAAAGCATCTTGCCCTAGATCACCAAAATCTACTCCTGTGTTTTGTCCGTTTAAAGGTTTCGAAAATTCTATTGTTATTTCCTTGATTTTTGGACTAACATTTTGACTATTATTTTCAAATTGTTTGATTAAGATAACAGTTGGGCGATTTCTTTCAAACGTTTTATAAAGTTCCTCTAGCGGTGCAGAGAAAAAGTTGGCATTTTTAATAAAATCTTCAATTTCAGTTTCATTGGAATAATCTAATTCAATCATTTTTTTAATGGCTTCAGTTTTATTTTCGGCCTGATTATAATAGTTCTCACAAATTTGATATCCAACATAATATCCCAAATCTCTCATTCCAAACTCATTTGGTGCGTTACCATCTAACCACTTGTATAGATTATTAGGATAAAACATTTCGGTTTCATATACTTCTCTGATTCTTTCGGTATTTTTCTTACCAAATTCAATTTGAGGATTTGGTGATTTTACTCCAAGTGCTTTAGAAGCAACGAATTCTGCTACGCCTTCATATAGCGTTAAGGAAAGAATATTGAAAACTCTTGGATTTTGTTGAGTATGAACATATTCGTGAACATTTAAAAACACAAGGTGTTCGTTTGGGTTGGTGGCAAAATGTGATTTTAAGTGAGATAAATTTTTGGGAAATTCACTTGTTACTGTCTTGCTGTCTGCCATTGATATTTCAGAACCAATTAAAACCAAACTGTCTATGGTTGTTCCTCCTGTACGAAAGGCTCCTATTGTGAAATAGATTTTAGCAGGTTTTAATTCGGGATATATTGTTTTGAATTTTTTGATTCCATCTTCCAATTCAGAGCTAATTTCATTTGCCTTTAGAGTATTTTCTCTGATAGAAGACCAAAATTTTGGATAGTTATTTATGGCGTTAATGTAATCTTCTGGTGTATAATTCCTTGCTTGTCGGATTCCATCCAATCCCACAGTCCCTTTCTGGAAATATAAACTATCAAGGTATTTAAACTGAAGCGTAGAATCTTGGGTTGATGTTACTTTATCATATGCATTCCACCAGTTGGTAATATCTAATGTTATAACGTTTTGATTTAAGTTTTGTCTGTTAATACAGTTTGTAAGAGTTATTACTATAATCAGTAAAGTCAGAGTTTTTCTCATTATTTAGTTTTATGTTTTGGTCAGCTTGCACATAACGGCCTCGTATAAGAATAGTAGCGGGTTTTATACACTAACTTTTCTGTTAAACTCTGACCTTTTTTATATTTGCTTACTTTCGTTTTAGCGACTAACCCGCTATTATTTTTATATAATGTTAGTAATAGTTATAGCATTTCTTTAACATCAACATTTTTTTTATCTAATCTTTGTTTAAGATTTATAATTTCAATTCCATCAATAGCTCTTATAAAAGTAGGGATTTCTAATTCATTGTTTTCAATTGTGCCTTTCAAATAAATAAAACCTTGAGTTCTTGGGTTACTTGGATTAAAAAGTTTTTTATTCTTGTATATCGCTTTAATATCTGAATACTCTATTAAAACATATTTATGGTTACCAAACAAACTTCTGTAAGCATTAGAATATTTACCTGAATATAACGCAAACTTCAAATGAGTATCATAAAGTTCAACAATTGGCACATTCTTTATAATCAGAATCAGTAATTTTCTAATTCCTCGATAAAAAAGATAGAAAAGAATTAAAGAGAAGAATAAGTGTTCTTTGAAATTTTCTATTCCAAAATAAAATAATGTAGACGAAATTATAATATTTATTACTATAAATACATATCTCCCTTCTTCTTTCAAATAGTATGTTTTCTCTATATTCATTTTTTAATCGTACTTTATAATTATTACTAACTTGTTTATATAGATGTAAAATACATTGTTATACAGCCAAAAGGGACGTATAAGCGTACCTTTACTGTTCTTTGTTATACAGCCAAAAGTGGAGGTATAAGCGTACCTTTACTGTTCTTTTATATTTATTGCTAAGCTTACTTGTTTTGGAAAAAAAAAGGAAGTCTATAGCAATTTTTATTCTCTTTTTTAAGCGTTGGCCAAGATAAAACAAAATAAAAAACCGCACAAAAATGTACGGTTTAAAGTAGTTTGTTTTTTAGCTCTCAATAAGTAAGTTATGAATCCGCCGTAATTACGGTTATACATTGTTAGGCAACGTTTTTTATTTTTTTAATCAGTTTAGGAGTCAGAAATAATAATAGCCCAATTGACAAAAAAATCAATGCTCTTTTTGAAAGTTCTTCAGACTCTTTCATATGGCTATCATTTTCCGATTCATATTTTTGTTTATGTTTAATTGAACTAATAATTTCTTTTGCTGTTTTAAAGCTTTTACTATCATTATTTGGCAAATCGAAATATTGAATATTTATCCAACCTTTTTTACCCAAACTCTTTATTTCAAATAATGATTTTCCCATTATCGAATATTTGGCTAACGAGTAGTTCTCCGATTCTTTAATAATTAGCGTGTCGGCATTTATATCTTTTGTCATTACTTGATTTAGGTTTGTCAGAACTTTTTTGGAACTTTCAAGACCAAATTCAGGTATTTCATAATACTGATATTGGATTTTAGGGAATTTCTCCAAATCAGTTGAATCAGTATATATTTTTCCTACTTCGTGAAAGTTCTCATAATCAAGCTTTCTATCTTGTTCAGTGAAATATTCAAATTCGGTTGGGGTGAAAAAAGTCAAATCTCTCAATTCCACTTTATTTTGTGCGAATGTCAAAACAGGAATTGATAATATTATGACTATAAATATTCTTTTCATTAGTGATTTTTTAAATGTTGCCTAACAGTCTCGACTATGAGTAGTTACGCGGGTTAGCACTTAACTTTGCAAGTACAGACCAAACTGAAAATCCTTTCGGATTTTCAGAATTAGACGAGAACAAGCAATTATTTTTATACGGAGTTGTAACTAATTTTTAATTTAAAAATGTTTCTAATAATCCTCCAGCAAGCACCAAAATTCCACCTGCGAACATTATATAACTCCAAGTTTTCATTGGTATATAGAAGAAATGATTATTCATTTCAATTTTTTCTTTTATACCATTAATCATTATATAATCTCCACTTTTTAAATAAGTCCATAAACTTGAAATCAAAAGTCCGATTCCCATCACTATTTGGAAGTCATAGTCATAGGCAAATATTCCGCCAATATTCCTTTTTAACACTCCACTTAGAATTGTAGTTCCGACAAATGGTAGGATTAAAAAAAGTGGAATCAAAATTCCTCTATTTTTATAAATAATAATCATTGTAATGATGTCTTTATTTTAATTGGTTACAACTAGTTTGTATATAGAACAAAACTACCATTATACTTCTTTTATGACAGAGTAAGCGGAAGCTTTCAGCAATTTTATTCTTTTTTTATTAGTGTTAGCCAATATAAAACAAAATAAAAAACCGTACAAAAATGTACGGTTAAAATGATGTATTTCAGTTTTGATAAGAAAGCCTATTATATAAAATTACGTTGTCGTTTGGCTTCAAAAGTTAAGATAGCTGCGGCAACCGATACATTCATAGAGTCTATTTCTCCTTGCATTGGGATGTTGATATTCTGAGTAGCTTCGTCTCGCCAAACTTGCGTTAACCCTGTAGCTTCGGTACCTACTACCAAAGCAGTGGCCTTTGTATAATCGTTTTTATGGTATTCGTTTGAGTTTTGTAGGGTAGCACTGTAAATATTAATGTTGTGCTCTTGTAAGTACGCTATAATGTCTTCAGAAGTGCCTGTAGCTATCTGATTGGTAAATACACAACCCACACTAGAACGTATGATATTAGGATTGAATAAATCCGTTTTAGGGTTGGCAATAAAAACAGCATCCACATTAGCAGCATCGGCGGTACGTAGCATAGCACCAATATTCCCTGGTTTTTCAATACCTTCCATAACCAATACGAGTGGGTTAGTGGTGTTGAATTCAATAGCATCTAAATCGAAGTTTTTAGCTTTCACTACAGCAATAATACCTTCGGTAGTATCACGATAGGCTAGCTTTTGGTATACCTCTTTTGTTATTTCTATACAGTTAGCAGCCTTATTTAGAATTTTGTTTACACTTTCTTCGGTAAACATATCAGCAACAAACAGCAGGGTATCTATTTCATAATCTCCTTTAACAACTAACGAAATTTCACGTTGTCCTTCTACTAAAAACAATCCTTTCTTCTTACGTTCTCTAGATTTCTCTTGAAGCTTTAAAAGCTCTTTTATATAGGCGTTTTGTGTACTACTAATCTGTTTCATCTGCTATGATATCTAAATACAAAAGTACTATTCTGTTTTATAATAAAATACTATCTTACTAAAAGAATAATTACTAGCTATAGCTGTTGTTAGGTAAACAACAGTACTGTTGCCCAACACCAAACACCATTGTTGTTTAACACCAGATACTACTGTTTGAATCTTCAAACAAAACCAAAATATGGGGTGTACTAGTTTGTATTAAGCTTCATACAGTAGTGTATGAAGTCACCCGACACTACTGTATGGTGTTATAATACAGTGGTGTATGAAGTTACCATACAGTAGCGCATACCTATTGGCACCGCCAAAGGGTTTAATCCCCGAGGCTTGCCTCGAAAATCAAGAACTTTTTTCCTATAAATGCCTTGAGAATTTGCTCCGAGGTAGTTTACTATTCGTGTATAAAAAAACATCATTCTTTTTACGGAATGATGTTTTTAAGTTCTAATAATAAGATTTTGCTATCTCATTCGTTAAGGATGGTGTTTATTGGTTTTTATATTTATTAGCATAACGCTTCCATAATTTTGTTTGATGCGATTCTAGGCTGATTTTTCTACCTTGAATAAAAGCATCTTTTAAAATATTGGTACGCATATCTAAGGCATCACCTTCAGAAATAAATAGGGTAGCGTCTTTACCAGCTTCTAAAGTACCTACGTTGTCATCAACGTCTAAGATTTTAGCATTGTTTTGGGTAATTAATTGTAAGGCTTTTTCTTTACCTAATCCGTAAGCAGCATAAGTTCCTGCATAAAAAGGCAAATTACGTGTACTCATACGTTCCATATCTCCTTCCATACCTAAACCTACTAAAATACCAGCATCGGTTAATATCTTAGCCGCTCTAAAAGGTCTGTCATAATCTGCATCTTCACCATTAGGCAAACGGTGAGCACGTTCTAAAATAACAGGTACATTGTTTGCTTTTAATAAGTCAGCAACTTTTTCAGCCTCTTGTCCGCGAACAATCACGATATTTTTAACGCCTAATTCTTTACAAATATTTACAGCATCAGTAATTCCTTTTTCTCCTGATACGTGTACAAACATTCTTTGCGTACCGTTTAAAACTCCTTGTAAAGCTTCGTACGGCAGATTTTTAGGTGCTTTGTTACCTGCTAGGTAGCTTTTTGCATTGGCGAAAAATTCTTTAAGCTTATCAATGCTTTTTTGATAGTTTTTGTTAGGCTTTAATCCTGGATCTTCACCCATCCACCAACGACCTCTCGAAAATACTTGAGGCCAGTTCATGTGAACACCATCATCGGTTTTAATAGTAGCATCTTCCCAGTTCCAAGCATCTAATTGTACTACCGAAGAGGTACCAGAAATAACTCCACCACGTGGGGTAATTTGTGCCATTAATACTCCGTTAGGACGCATGGTTTCTACCACTTTACTTTCTGCATTATAAGCAATAATACTACGAATGTGTGGTAGCATAGAACCTACCTCATCAAAATCTCTCGTTGCACGTACAGCATCAATTTCAGCTAAACCTAAAGAGGTGTTTGCTGCAATGAATCCTGGATATACGTGTTTTCCTTTGGCATTAATAACAGTTCCCATACGGGCAATTCTCATATTAGCACTTCCTACAAACTTAATTTTACCGTTTGAAAACATGATTAAAGAGTTCTCAATCACTTTTCCGTTTCCTAAGTGTGCTGTGGCACCTTCAATACTATAAGCTTCGGTTTGCTTGGGTGCTGGTGTTTGTTGCGCCATTATGTTTCCTATAAATAAGAAGCATAATATGTTATATATATATTTAATTTTCACGTTTTAAATTTTTGTTACTATTAGTTTGTACTTGTAGTTTGTTAAAACAAACAGTAGTTAATCTTACTAAATTTCTCTGTGAGGATTATTCTGTATCACAGTGAAATAATTTCTGAGTTTTCTTTTTAGGAGCTTGTGTTTTACCTCCTTTAATCTTCTCTTGTAACATCATGTTAATTAACTTAGCACGCTCTGCTTTAATAGCTTTACGCTTTTCTAAGTCTTTTTCAATATCAAAATAAACAGCTCCGTCAATAATTGTTTTTTCTGCTTTAGAATATACTGAAAGTGGATTTCCGCTCCATACAACTACATCGGCATCTTTACCTACTTTAATACTTCCTGTACGGTCGTTTAAGTGTAATAGTTTTGCGGGATTGATAGTTACAGTAGCCCAAGCTTCTTGTTCGCTTAAACCTCCGTATTTAATTAATTTAGCAGCTTCTTGATTCAGTCTACGAGACATTTCTGCATCATCAGAATTAATAGCAACGGTAACACCTTGGTTGTGCATAATAGCAGCGTTGTATGGTATAGCGTCGTTAACCTCGTATTTATAAGCCCACCAGTCAGCAAAAGTAGAACCACCAACTCCGTGTTCTTTCATTTTATCGGCTAGTTTGTATCCTTCTAAAATGTGTGTAAACGTATTAATGTTAAAGTTGAATTGTTCTGCAACCTTCATCAACATATTAATTTCTGATTGTACGTATGAGTGACAAGAAATAAAACGTTCTTTATTAATAATTTCTGCTAAGGTTTCTAACTCAATATCCTTACGATATGGCTGTCCGCTTTTCTTTTTAGCATCGTATTCTTTTGCTCTCTGGAAGTAGTCAATATATACTTGTTCAACTCCCATACGTGTTTGAGGAAAACGAATGGTATTTAAATCTCCCCAGTTAGATTGTTTTACGTTTTCACCTAAGGCAAATTTGATAAACTTAGGAGTATTGTTGTATAACATTCCGTCAGCATTTTCTCCCCATTTTAGTTTGATAATTGCTGAACGTCCACCGATTGGATTGGCAGAACCATGTAATACTTGAATAGAAGTAACACCACCTGCAATGTTTCTGTAAATATTTACATCGTTAGGGTTGATAACGTCTTCAATAGTAACCTCAGCCGTTGAATTATGACCTGATTCGTTTACTGCTGAAGTAGCAATATGTGAATGTTCATCAATAATACCTGCGGTTACATACTTACCAGTTCCGTCTATAACTTTTGCACCTCTTGAAGATAGGTTGGTGCCTATTTTGGCTATTTTACCATCTTTAATTAATACATCAGTATTGTTTAGTACTTCGTTGTTTTCTGAAGTCCATACCGTAGCATTTTTAATTAAAATAGTTTCCTTTTGTGGTACTGTAGAGTTTCCTAATCCGATGTTTGGATATGAAACAGCAACAACTTCAGGAGTATTGTCTTTTTTCTTGTTGTCTTTCTTTTTAGCATCAGCTTTTCCTGTAAAGGTAGCACTCCAAGAACTTTCGTTTCCGTTATTGTCGGTAGCTGTACCTGTAATTTGTTGTTTGTTTTTTACAAATGCTGTTAAGCGAGTATAGTTGTCACCATCTTTAAAAGTTATATGCAACCAATCGTTACTAAAAGAAGATTTACTATTTATTTTTGTTTCACCACTTTTTAAAGTAACTGTTTGTTTAGCACCTTTACCAGTAATCGTCATATCGTACGATTTCCCGTTAACTGTTAATGTGTACTTACCTGTAATGTCTTTAATATCCATTGAGTTAATGGTGTTTTTATCACCTTGTACCCAGTTTTCATATAAAGTAGTTTGCTTATCAAAAATATCACCAGAGGTAATTAAAAAGTTAGCATAGCTACCTGCTTTTAAGTTACCAACTTTGTCATTTTTTAAAATTTGAGCAGGTACTGTAGTTAACGCTTTTAAGGCAGTAGTTTTATCTAATCCGTAAGTAATAGCTTTTTGAAGATTGCTATTAAACTCTTTTACTTTCTTTAATTTATAGGTAGTTAAAGCAAAAGGAACATTGTTTTTTGCTAAAATTGAAGGATTTGCTGGTTCTTGATTCCAAGAGCGCATATCACTCAACGCAATTTTATCTGTTAAGAAAGGGTTAGATACATCGTATGCCTTTCTAAAATTAATAGGAAGAATATAAGTAGCATTGGTTGCTTTAATATCATTGATTCTTTCATATTCATTTCCTCCACCTACAATGGTATATTGAATTCCGAACTCATCACCAACTTTGTCGGCACGTATATTATCTAAGTATCCACCAGCATTAAATATTTGTGGTAACTCTTTTTTATTATTTAAGGCTTCTAAAGCTAAATCGGTATTTTTTGTATTTCCTTTAGCATACCAATCGGCATCTAAATAAGTTTGACGTAATAGTGCCATAGCTCCCATGCGTGAAGTAGGGTAGCTTTGACGTGATTTAGCACTTTTAGAAAACGATAAGTAGTTTCCTGATTGTTTGTCTAATATTCTGTAAGCATCAGAACTATTAGGGTTTAACGCAACTAAAACTCCGTTACCTTGCATGATACCATCTTCTAGATGTGTATTAACAGCACCAAAACCTAAAGACAATAATTCTTTAGCTTTTTTAGCATCAAAGTTAAACTCAGCAGAAGCGTCTACATCAGGACGAATATGATCGTTCCAGTAATATCCTTTTCTACCAGCATCGTATTGTGGTCTTTTACCACGACCACTTTCACGTTTAGGTTTTGCAATACCAAAGGTTGAATAAGCATCTACAAAAGAAGGATAAATAGATTTCCCATCTAAGTTAATTACTTGTGCTTCGTTAGGTATGTTAACCGATTTGCCTACAGAAACAACTTTTCCGTCTTTAATAAGTAGTGTTCCTTTTTTTACTACTTGAGTAGGAGTAACATAAATGGTAGCATTGGTAAAAGCGTACACATTGTTTTTGGATGACTTTACTCCTGTATTGGTAGGAAAGTATTCTTGTGCAAAAGAAGTACTAATACACAAGGATAAGAGTAAGAATAGTATTTTTTTCATTTAAAATTGAGTTGATTAGCTTATAAAAATATAGAGTTAAAAAGGAAAATAATTCCTTTTAACAAAACATTAAGAATTAATCACAGGGTGATAGCCAAGGATTTAATCCACCAAGGCTTACCTAATAGACTTAAAATGGGTTTTCTTATAGTTCTTTGTTTATTTGCCCTAAGATAGTTTAGTTAAGAACTAGCTTTCCAATCTTTTCATGACCAGATAACCAAGCTGTGTTGCTATCAATAAACTGAATAGCATAGTAGCTTTCCTTACTTATTTGTTTCCAAGTATGTCCACCATCGTTAGAAAATGAAACACCAGTTTTTCCAACAGCAAAAACTTCTTTTCCGTTTGTGTTAGGTACGTACTGTACGCAGCTTTTGTAATTAGGATTCATATTATTAGCCACAAGGGTCCATGTTTTACCACCATCGGTAGTAATTGCTTTATTAGCGTTATTGTCTTCTGGCTTCGAATAGTTTCCTCCAATAGCAATTCCATGGTTTTCATCATAAAAATCAATAGAGTAAATTCCTTGTGGTCCGTCACCCTGTACAATTGATGTATCAAAAATCTCCCAAGTGTTTCCAAAGTCAGTAGATTTTAAAATACGTGCTTTGGCTCCTCCAGAACCGATCCATACAGTATTGTTTACAATAGCAATATTGGTATTACTAGCAGCAAAGAAGGCTTCTCCTTCTTCAAAAGCAGGTAGTTGAGAGCAAGGTAGTTTTGTCCAAGTGTTTCCTCCGTCTGAGGTAAGAATAACAGACGGACAATCTTCTGTAGGGTCACCAACGGCAATACCATGCTTTCCATCAGCAAAGAACTTCATGCAGTCGTAAAAAACCTTTTCGTGTTCTTCAGTATATACTAATTCATACTTATTTTCACTTCCTTTATATAATAAGGCTGGGTTTGCTACCGATAAGGCAAATATATTTTCACCATTTTTGGCAATGCTTCTAAAGTGTGGTATAATAGTATCATTATACTTTAAAGTTTGTGTTTGCCATGTTCTACCACCATCTTTTGTTGTTGTAATATCTCCATTAGAGCCTGCAAAAATCAATTCATCATTACTAATAGCTAGTATGGCTCTAATACTGGTGCTGTCTTGTTTAAATTCGGTAATTTTAATAGTATCAAAGGTTCTAGGAGCTTTCTTTTCTTGTTTACAAGATAGTATTGTAAAAGAGAGTAAAAAAAGGAATGCTAATCGTTTCATGTGTTTGTTTTAGTTGTTTTAATTGGAAAAGTGAACCTAAGGAATTTAAAATAATCATTAAACATGTAGAGAAAGTTTACTTTAAATATGTTGGTTCTATTTTTTTGATATTTTTACAGAACTAAAAATAGGAAAACCAAACTTAAATCAATGAAAAAAGCCTTAGTAATTTCAGGAGGGGGAAGTAAAGGAGCCTTTGCAGGCGGTGTTGCACAATACCTAATGAATCATAAAAATAAAGATTACGATATGCTTTTAGGAACATCAACAGGTAGTTTAATGGTTTCTCATTTGGCTTTGGGTATGGTTGATGAACTTAAAGAAGTATATACATCGGTAGATCAAAAGGCTATTTTTAGTAACAGTCCCTTTAAAATAAAATCGGTACATGGAGAAAAAGTGGTTTCTATACGACATAGAAATACTTTTTGGAACTTTTTAAATGGTCGTAAAACTTTTGGTGAGAGTAAGAACTTACGAAAGCTTATAACTAAGAGTGTTACTAAAGAGATGTACGATGAAATTAGAAGGCTGAATAAAGAGGTTGTAGTAACGGTATCTAACTTAACAGCTAATCAAATTGAGTACAAGTCTATCTTAGAATGTGAATATGAAGATTTTTGCGATTGGATTTGGGGGTCGTGTAATTACGTGCCTTTTATGAGTTTGTTAGAAAAAGATCATTGTCAGTATGCTGATGGTGGTTTTGGAAGTTTAATACCTATTCGTGAAGCTATAGCAAGAGGGGCTACAGAGGTTGATGCAATTATTTTAGCTACAGAAGTAACACAAATGAATCGACTACCTGCTAAAAACCCTTTTTCATTAATGATGGATACGTTTGATTTTATGTTGGAAAATGTAGAGAGACATAATATTACTATTGGAAAGCTATCTGCCAAACAACATAATGTAAAGCTGAATTTATACTATACACCAACAATATTAACAACTAATTCGTTAGTTTTTGATAAAGAAAAAATGAAGCAGTGGTGGAAATCGGGGCATAAATATGCGAAAAAGCTGAATGATGATAGAATGACAGAGTTTAGACCAGAGATGGTAGATAATCAGGAAATTGAGGAAGGAATTGAAAATAGTGAAGTATGAAGTTTGGAAAAGTAGAACACCCAGAGTTAATAGATTTTACATTACCAGAAACACACCCTAAAACAATAGAGCTATTAAGCACCTTTGAAAAAAGTGGTACACCTAAGGTGTATGTGGGTTGTGCAAAATGGAATAAAGCTGATTTAAAAGGGTTTTATCCAAGAGGTACTAAAGATGAATTGGAATATTATTCAAAGCAGTTTAACTCAATAGAGCTCAATGCTACTTTTTACCGACAGTTTCCTGCAGAACAGTTTGAAAAGTGGAAAGCTAAAACTCCTAAAAACTTTAAATTCTTTCCTAAACTAGGGCAGGAGATAAGCCACTGGAAGCGTTTACAGGGTGTACAAGATGCGGTAAATGTTTATTTAGATAATGCCTCGCATTTACAAGAAAAGTTAGGGACTATCTTTTTACAGTTACACGCTAATTTTGGAAATAAAAACTTTGACAGATTACAAAATTTTGTAGTGAGCTGGCCTAAAGGTATACCATTAGCTATTGAAGTTCGTCACCCAGATTGGTTTGAAGATACAACGGTATTTGATGAGTTTACACAGTTGTTTGAAGAACATAACATAGCCAATGTATTAGTTGATACAGCAGGTAGAAGAGATATGATGCATATGCGCTTAACGAACAACGAAGCTTTTGTTCGTTATGTTGGAGCAAATCACCCGTCTGATTATGCGCGTTTGGATGATTGGGTAGAGAGATTAAAGGAGTGGAATGATTTAGGATTACAGAATATTAACTTTTTTATCCATCAAAATTTGGAGGTAGAATCTCCTTTGTTGGCAGCCTATTTTATAAAAAAGTTGAATAAAGAATTAGGAATTAATTTAAAGATTCCTAATGAAGAGAATAACCAACAAATGAGTTTGTTGTAATAAATAAAATCCAGCTTACTCAGCTGGATTTTATTTTATATCGTTTAGTTCTCTATTTCAACTCCACATACATATTGTTATAATCAGGGCGCATCATGTTTGAATTCCATGATGGAGAGAATTGAACTCCTTTTTTCATGGTAGGTACTCCTTTTGCACCCGTAGTAATGTATTGAATAGTTCTTTGTAATAAAGGCTCGTTAGGATCTCCTAAAACGCCTAAATTACCCGGGTCTTCGTCTATAATAACTTCAGGTGTAAATCCTTCAGGAGCGTTTTCACCATCAACATTTTGAATTTCTAATACAATAGGTTGCATTGCCCAAGTATGACTCTTTAAGTTGTCACCATTACGGGTATAATCATCAGAATCGTATAAAGTTATAGAACCTACATGTTTTCCGTACGTTTGTGTTCCTACTAGCTTTACATCAATATAAGGTTTAAGCGAGTTGATAACCAGTTCAGAAGCAGAGGCAGAATCACCAGATACTATAAAATATATAGTGGTTAGGTTTAAGCTATTAATAGCTTCATCTAACACCACATTTCCTTGTTGGTCTTTATTTAAAATTTGATCTGTAAAGTTATTAATCAATAAATCAGGATTTGTTACTTCCATCACTTTATGGTTCCATACTTGTTTAGCAAACAAATCGCCAGGGAATTGTCCTGTAATCATACTTCCTAAATAAGTTGCAGTTTGTACAGATCCACCACCGTTATAACGTAAATCGATGATTAAGTCGGTAAGACCAGCTGATTGAAACTGAGCAAAGGCAGCATTTAACTCTCCATCAAAATTTCTAGAGAATTGATTATACATTAAATACCCTATGGTATGGCTACCATTAGTAATTACATTAGTAACTTTTACAGGATTTTCTGTTACTTGAGATTTCGTAACTGTAATAGTTGTTCCGTTACTAACTGGATTTCCGCCATTATAATCAGCTAAATGAATAGTAAATGTATCATTGTCTAATAAATCATTTACATTATCTCTGGTTATAGTTGTTCCGTTAATCTCGGTAATAATCATACCACGAGTAACTCCTTGTGCATCGGCATCAGAACCAGTTACAACATCATATACATATATATAATAAGCTCCAGAACCATTTGCATAGTCAGCTCCTTCTAGTTTCATACCACTTGTTAAGCGTGTACCAGCAAAAGCTTCTTCTAAAGCAATATAGTCGTCTACAATCCAAGAATATGTTCTATTAGGATCTTTAGGATATTCATTAGGCATGTATAATAAATTGTAAAATAAATTAGCGGGGTCGTCATAGCCCGATAAATAACTATACAATTCATTATCGTTACTAAAACGTCTATCTGCTAAATCAGGAACTAAATCTTGCCATAAGTAGTAGGCGTTTAAACCTTTCCAAACAAAATTTTGAACTTCTATATTTTTTGGTGCATCATCTTTTTCACTACATGAAACAAGTATTATTGAAAATAAGACGATAAGGGATACTTTAAGTAATTTCATAAGAGTATATTAGTTCTAACAACAACGCAATTTACTGAATAATATTATTTTTTTTATTATTGATGTAACAAACTTGAAACTGCGTCGTCGTAGATATGTAAACCTGTTAAATAAGACGCAAACGTTTTAATAGGCTTACAGAACTAATTAACCAAACCATGAACCAATCGGACTTTTTAAAAGTTGTATTACCATTTAAAGACAAAGTCTTTCGTTTAGCGAAAAGATTGTTGGTTTCTACAGAAGAAGCTGAGGACGCTACACAAGAGTTGTACTTTAAATTGTGGAGAAATAGAGAGAAGCTCTCTAATTATAAAAATGTAGAGGCATTTGCAATGACCATGACGAAGAATTACTGTTATGACAGATTAAAGTCTAAACAAGCAAGTAATTTAACATTGGTTCATAGTAATTATAAAGAGAAAGATACTCCTTTAGAGAAGAGAGTAGAACATAACGACAGTGTAAACCGAGTACATCAGCTTATAGAGAAGTTACCAGAGCAGCAAAAAATAATCATACAATTAAGAGATATTGAACAATATGATTTTGATGAAATATGTAAAATGGTCGATATGAAACCGACAGCTGTAAGAGTAGCATTATCAAGAGCTAGAAAAGCAATAAGACAAGAATTAATAAAACAACACAACTATGGAGTTAGCTAACATAGAAAAGTTATTAGATAAATACCTAGACGCAGAAACAACATTGCAAGAAGAGCAAACGTTACAAGAGTATTTTACCTCAAACAACGTGGCACCGCATTTGCAAGAATACAGTATGATGTTTGGCTATTTTAAACAAAGTAAAGACGAAACCTTTACGAAAACCATTCAGTTAAAACCTGAGAAAACTAAGAAGAACTGGAAATGGTTATCAGTAGCAGCGTCAGTAGTCTTACTATTTAGTGTTTTCATGGGTAATGAAGAGTACAAAAAGTATCAACAGCGTAAACAGTTTGCACAAATTAAAGAAGCGTTGCAACTAGTTTCGGTCAATCTAAACAAAGGAAACGATGCATTATTTGCAGTTTCAAACAACCTAAAAAAAGGAAATGATGCTATTGAACAATTAGGAACCTATGAAGAAACAGTAAACAAAGTAATAAACACAGTAAATTAATTAAGAAAGTAAAACCAAGTACTTATAAACCAAGAAAATCATGAAAAAAGTAATATTATTATTCGCATTCGTATTTATAGCTAATGTTAGTTTCGGACAATCAATGTTCGATAAATTAGAAGACCTAGATGAGGTATCATCTGTGGTAGTAAATAAAGATGCTTTTGAGATTTTATCTAAATTCAAAGTAGAATCAGAAGACAATGAAGCGATGGAAGTTTTTAAAATGATTCAAGACTTACAAGAATTAAAGGTATTTTCAACTGAAAGTGCAAAAGTATCTGCCCAAATGGAAAGCATGGTAAAATCTGCCATTAAAAAGAGTAATTTAATAGAGTTAATGCGTGTAAAAGATAAAGATTCTCGTGTTAAAATCTATGTAAAGTCTACTAAAAACAAAGACTTTGTAAGTGAAGTATTAATGTTTGTAAAAGACAAAAACTCTAATGGAGGTTCATCAGAATCTGTAATAGTTTCATTAACTGGTAATATCGACATCAATAAAATGTCAAAATTAGCAGAGACTTTTTCTAAAGACGGAAAGAAGAACAAATAAAAACAAATAAGGCAGCGTTAATTCGTTAACGCTGCTTTTAATCAAAAACTAACAATAATGAAAAAACTATTTATATACTCAATGTTACTAGTAGCGTTTGTAACAGTTTCTTGTAAAACAGAATCGTTACAAAGTTACTTGGTAGAAAGTCAAGAAAAAGAAGGTTTTATAACCTTTGATGTTCCTGCAAGTGTATTACAATTAAGCATGGATAAAGCTTCTGAACAAGATAAAGAAGCGTACAATAGCATTAAAAAAATAAACATAACTGGAGTTCCTTATAAGAATTTAGATGAAGCTAGTTATGAGGCAGAAAAAGAGAAGTTAAAGTCTATCTTTAAAAAGTCGAGCTATAAAGAATTAATGAAATTCAAAAAAGATGGAGCTAATGCAGCAATCTACTATTCTGGAGATGCTGATGCTATTGACGAAATCGTAGCTTTTGGTTATGGTAAAGAAATGGGAGTGGGAGTTGCTCGTGTTCTAGGAGAAAACATGAATGTAGGAAAGATTATGCAAATGATGCAAAAAGCTAAGATGGATGCAGGAAATTTAGATTTAAAGCAATTTAAAATGATTTTTGACGAAAAGCACCGCTCATCAGAAGAAACAGAATAAAAATTAGTATTGAAAATGTAAAGAAGCCATCAGATTATCTGGTGGCTTTTTCTTTTTAACGGCTCATTAACAAGCCTCCCAATAGAATTTCATATTTTTGAACTCTAAACAAAAACATATGAAATTTAACAAACTCCTTGTTTTTATCGCTGTTTTCTTTACAGCAACCCTATTTTCTCAATCAAATAAAGTTTATAGAGCTGAAAGAGATAAAGTTCATAATTTAGTTCATACGAAGTTAAAAGTAGACTTTAACTTTCAAGAAAAAGAAATGAACGGAGAAGAGTGGGTAACCTTAACACCACATTTTTATGAAACAGATAAGGTAACGTTAGATGCTAAAGCAATGGTTATTCATAAAGTAACGATGAATAATCAACCACTAGAGTATAATTATGATGATTATGAGTTAATTATTAACTTACCTCGTACATATAAGCGAAACGAAGAGTTTACACTATATATTAAGTATACAGCTCGACCAGAAAAGGTTAAACAAAAAGGAAGCGCTGCTATTACATCTGCAAAAGGATTGTACTTTATTAATCCAACAGGATTTGATAAAAGTAAGCCAACCCAAATTTGGACGCAAGGAGAAACCGAAGCAAGTAGTTGTTGGTTTCCGACGATTGATGCTCCAAACCAGAAGACATCACAAGAAATTTATATAACTGTTCCACAAAAGTATGTAACACTGTCTAATGGAAAATTAGAGAAGCAAACTACCAATGCTAATGGAACTCGTACCGATTATTGGAACTTTACTCAAAAACACGCTCCGTATTTATTTTTTATGGGGGTAGGAGAGTATGAGGTTATTAAAGATACCTACAAAGATATTCCTGTAGATTATTACGTAGAGAAGGAATATGCTCCTTATGCAAAAGATATTTTTGGTAATACACCAGAAATGTTGGCTTTCTTTTCAAAGATTACAGGAATAGAATACCCGTGGAATAAATATGCTCAAATTGTAGGACGTGATTATGTAAGTGGAGCAATGGAGAATACTACGGCTGTAATTCATGGGGAAAGAGCCTACCAAACACCAGGGCAATTAATTGATGAAAATGTACAAGAAAATACCATTGCACACGAAGCTTTTCATCATTGGTTTGGAGATTTGGTAACAGCCGAAAGTTGGAGTAACCTAACCGTAAATGAAAGTTTTGCTAATTACAGCGAGTATTTATGGTTAGAGCATAAATATGGAAAAGATGAGGCAGATGCGCATCTGTTTGAAGATATTGAAGGTTATAAAAACGGTCAAAACTTTGACAAACATTTAGTTCGTTTTTATTATGATGATAAAGAAGATATGTTTGATGCGGTTAGCTATAACAAAGGAGGGGCTATTTTACACATGTTACGTAATTATTTAGGTGACGATGCTTTTTATGAAGGATTAAACACTTATTTAACAGATAATAAATACGGAACAGGAGAAGCGCATCAATTACGTTTAGCATTTGAAAAAGTAAGTGGAAAAGACTTAAACTGGTTTTTCAATCAGTGGTATTTTAATAACGGACACCCGAAGTTGTCAATTTCTTATGATTTTAATGAACTAAGAAAAACAGTAACGGTGAATATTATTCAATCTCAAATGAAAGAATTTAAATTTCCGTTTGCTATTGATGTTTTTGAAGGAAGTAAGCGTACACGTCATACTGTGTTTGTAGAAGGTAGAGATGCTTCATTTACCTTTCCTTTTACTAAACAACCAGATTTAATTCAAGTAAATGCAGATGGAGTGTTGTTGTGTGATATTAATGAGAATAAAGTATTGAGTGATTATATTCATCAACTAAAATATGCTGAAAACTACGTGCATAAGAGGGAAGCTTTGTTAGAAGTAGCAAAACATCAAGATGATAAAAAAGCGTTCAATGCAGTTGCAGATGCTTTAGATAATGATTTTTACAAAATCAGAATTTTAGCGTTGGAGAATATTAATTTAATCAATAAGTATTCAAAAAAGAATGTGATTGATCAAATTATGAGAATAGCTCAGAACGATAAAAAGACCTTAGTACAAGCAGCTGCAATTGAAACGTTAGGAAAGTTAACAGATCCTGCATTAAAATCAGTATTTGAAAAAGGTTTACAAAGTAAATCGTATTCAGTATTAGGAAAGTCGTTAGTAGGAATGTACTATATCGATAAGCAACTGGCTATACAAAAATCAAAGACCTTACCATTAGCAGTAAAGAAAATTATAGCAACACCATTAACTCGTATATACTTAGAAGAAAATGATGATGAAGAGCTAAGTTTTATTGCAAGTAATGTAATGTCTGGAATGTTCTTAAGTCCAAACAAGAAAATACAGTCATTGTATAAAAAAGCATTTGATAAAATTGGAAAAAGTAATAATACAGAGGCTATTCAAAATTTATCAGACGATATTGTAGCTAAAGGACTTCAGTACAAACAATATAACTTTGATCAGGTTGGAGTAAACTTGTTACGTCAAATGGCACAAATGCAAAAAACTAACAAGCCATCAAATAAAGAAAAGCATCTTAAAATTATTCAAATAGCGATGGCGAAACTTCTTGAATAAATAGTGTGATTTCATAAAGTTTAAGTTAAAAAGAATACTTAGTTTTGGCACAATAATTGAATTTTCTTGCGAAACTTAAACTTTATGAGAAAAACTACTTTACTACTTATTTTATCAGTACTAGTATTAACATCTTGTAGTAGTGTAAAAACTACTGAAAAAGCGCTTAATTCGGGTAATTATGATAAGGCCATTTCTTTATCTATTGAAAAGTTAGCCAAAAACAAAGCCAAAGAAAAGAATCAGCCGCATGTGTTGATGCTTCAGGAAGCCTTTAGAAAAGCAACGGATAGAGATTTAGATAGAATTTCTTTTTTAGAAAAAGAGCAAAATCCTGAAAACTTTGAAACAATCTATACTTTATATCAACGTCTTAAAAACAGACAAGAAAGAATAAAGCCATTATTACCATTACGAATTTTATCTTCAGGTAGAAATGCTAAATTTAAACTTGTTAATTATACTGACAGAATTCTTACAGCAAAAGAAAACTATGCTGGTTATTTATACGAAAATGGTGTAGCCCTGTTAAATGAAGGAGACCGAAATAAAATTAACTACAGAAGAGCTTTTGATGAGTTAAGACACTTAGATAAAATTAGCCCTAATTATAGAGATACAAGAAACTTAATAGAAGAGGCACACGCTAAAGGAATTGATTATGTACATGTTTCCGTTAGAAATAGAACAGATCAAATAATTCCTAGAAGATTAGAAAGAGATTTGTTAGCGATTGATACTTACGGATTAAATGATTTATGGACACAGTATCATGCTAAAAGGGATAGAAATATTCAATATGACTTTGATTTAGAGTTAGATTTTAGAGATATTATAATTTCTCCTGAACAAGTTCATGAAAAGGAAGTTATTAAAGAAAGACGTATAAAAGATGGGTTTAAGTATTTACGAGATAATAACGGAAACTATGTAAAAGATAGTTTAGGGAATAAAATAAAAGTAGATAAGTTTAAAAGAGTACGTTGTACGTTTTATCAGTTTACACAATTTAAGAGTAGTAAAGTTACGGGAGTTGTAAAATATATTGACAATAGAACAAATCAGTTACTACAACGATTCCCTATACAAAGTGAGTTTGTTTTTGAACACATTTATGCTGATTATGATGGAGATAGGAGAGCGTTGGATAAGTCGTTTATAGAATTACTTGATGAAACATCGGTAGAATTTCCTTCAAATGAACAAATGGTGTATGATACTGGTACAGATTTAAAACAAAAACTCAAGCATATTATCACACGAAATAAGTTTAGAAATTAAAGTACTAAAGCTCCTGTAATCCACAGGAGTTTTTTAATTTTATAATGATGGATTTATTCTCACAATTTGATGATGTTCCTAAAAACTTACTTCCAAAAGACGGAACAGTAAATTACTACGGTATTGTTTTACCAAAAGTGGAAGCAGACCATTATTACGAGGTTTTGTTAAACTCTATTGAATGGCGCAATGATGAAGCTATTATTTTTGGAAAACGCATGATAACCAAACGGAAAGTAGCTTGGTATGCAGAACAACCATTTGAATATTCGTATTCGAACATTACCAAAACAGCTTTACCGTTTACGAAAGAATTGTTAACGTTAAAAGAGTTAGTTGAAAAGGAAACTGGTGAAACGTATAATTCTTGTTTATTGAATTTATACCACGATGGTTCTGAAGGAATGGCGTGGCATAGTGATGGTGAAAAAGATTTAAAAAAGAACGGAGCAATTGCTTCGTTAAGTTTTGGAGCAGAAAGACGTTTTGGGTTTAAACACAAACAGACCAAAGAAACGGTGTATAAAGTATTAGAACATGGTTCGTTATTGGTAATGAAAGATGAAACCCAAACTCATTGGCTTCACCGGTTACCACCTACAAAAAAAGTCCACAGACCACGCGTGAATTTAACGTTTAGAACGATTGTGAGGTAAGGGCTTGTAGCTGGTTTGAACAAATAGTATTAAAAGTAGTTTATTGTTTATTGTGTGTAGTTTTCTCTTCTTTCAAGTTTACCGTAGGAATTTTGACAATTTCAAATGTTGCAGAAGCTAGAATAACTTTACCGTTGGTTTGCTGAATTCGTTTTCCGATCTCTTCATTCAGAATATGTTTAGTAAGTCTTCTTTTTTTATAATCAACAATATATCTTAAGTTAAATTGAATCCAATTGTCTGTCATAGTAATAGCAAGAGTTGGATTGACTTGTGCGTCTTCTATATAGTATTTGTCAACTACATCTTTCCAATCTGAAATCGAAGCATTAACATATTCCGATAGATATTCTTGAGCAACAGAAATTATAATATTCTTTGCCATTTCAATATCAGAGCCGTAACGAATAGGTAAATTGAATTCATCCCACACAAAGGGGAAATCTTGAGAGTAATTATAAACAGGGCCTTTAAATACAAAAGCATTACTTAGCTTGACTATTCGACCACTGTAGTTATCACTTGAAACCCATTGACCGATTTCCATCATTGTTGTGTAAATACTATCAATATCAATCACATCGCCTTTAATTCCATTGATTTCAATTCTATCACCAGGTTTGTATACATGTACAAAGAAAATATAAAATGAACCAGCAATGCTAAGAAATAGCTCCTGTAAAGTAATTGTTATACCGGCTGTGAGGAGCCCAATGGCAAGACCAAAATCTTTAATGTTACCCGTGAAATATGTAATAGTAATTAGGATGGCGAAAAAGTAACCGATAATTTCAATTCCTTTTTGCGATTTATATCTTAGAGAATTGTCTGGTAGTCGCTTTTTTAATAGCCTTCTTGCCCACGCAATAATTGATAAAATCAATATAATCCATACTAAGTATTTAAAGATACTTAGTAGAATAGGATGTTCAGTAAACCAATATTTCAACTCTTCTATCAATTCATTCTTTTTATTATACGAACATGATTAGATACATGAGTTAATTATAAACACTTATATCTATTGATAGCTAAGTTACTAGTTTAAAGGTTAAGAACCAATCTAAGTTTACTCCACCTCTTTATAAAAAGTTAATTCATATTCTGGCAACAAATTAGGGTGCGTAATTTTTATTAAATCTTTTAACACCAAATCTGGTCGTACAGGAGAGAGTTCAAAGTAAATTAAACCACCAGTTTCTCCTTTGTTATGTCCGATAGAAAATATTTTATTATTGGTAAACGCATCAAATTCTTTGTAATGAATATTTGCAGTAGTTAACTGTTCTTTGGTAGCATACAAGCCACAGTTAAACCAAAAATCAGCATGTTGTCCTTTTTCCAATACACTTTCAAAACTTAGTGGTAAGCTACCCGTTCCTTTGGTTTCTTTCCACAAGTAGTTTAAGTTCGCGTCGTTATAAAATGTAGCAATAAAGCTTTCACCTGCAGGAATATTCCAAACATCTTTAAACATACTTCCAGATAAAATAGAAGGCTGTTTAGCGCTGTTTTTAGCAATTTCTTTAGCTTTTAAGTATTCTGTTTCTATGTTGGTAAAAATGCTATCAGCTTCCTTCTCTTTTCCGTATAAAGCCCCGAAAAACTTAATCCATTCAGCTCTTCCTAACGGAGTTTCTTCTAGCCAATCTCCATTAAAAATTACAGGAATCCCTGTTTTTTTGATGTTTTGGTATAGTTTCGTATTTGGATGTAGGGCAAAACCAACAACTAATTCAGGCTCAATATCAATCAACTTTTCAGTATTCATGTCTTGTTCCAAGCCTAATTCAACAATAAAACCTTCGTCAATTCTATTTCTTGTTCTTTTTGAAGAAACATATTTGGTATGCGGAAAACCAACAATAGTGTTTTCAGCATTCAAAAGTTCCAACATCGGAACATGCGTAGTACTGGTAATTACCATTTTTTCTACAGGAACTTTAATTTCATTTTTAGAAAGGTTGGTTTTGTTGGAAAGGGTGTAAGAAAAATATTCGTGCGAGCTTTGAAAAGCTTTTTTTATGATTAATTTTTTTGCTCCGTTTTCTGAAATGATATCAAAGCCTTTGGCATATTTTACAGTGCTTTGTGAGGTTTTCTTTTCAGTAGTTTTTTTAGTTTCTTGCTTACACTGTATAAACAGGAATAATAAAGAAAAAATAAGTAAATAACGTTTCATAGTAATAAGTTTTTATAAGTGGAAAGTAAGGGTATCCCCGTAGTTTAGTTTAAGTTCAAATGATTTTTCCAAAGGAATATTGTTTGTATACGCCCAAAGACTTCTCATTACACCCGCATGGGTAACAAGCACTACTTTTTGGAGGTTTTTGGCTTTTAATTCGGTTAAAAAATCGGTTGTTCTATTGTGTAAATCGATATAGGACTCTCCGTTTTTAGTAGGAGTTTTTACAAAGTCTTTCATCCAAATATCGAGTTCCTTTTTATCAATATCGTTCCATTTTTGAAGCTCCCAATCACCAAAATCAAGTTCTTTCAGTCGATCGTCAAAAATTATTGTAGATGAAAGTTTTTCAGCTAAAAGTTTACAACGTAGTAAAGGGCTACTATAATATGTTACTTCAGTGCTATTAACAGGAACTTTTTTTAGAATAGTACTCACTTCTTCTTCAAAAGTAGTTGTTACCCCAATATCAGCTTGACCATAGCATATTCCTTTGGCAATATCTGGTGTGGTATGTCGTACTAAAATAACTTCCATAAAGCGAGTAGACTTAGATAAAAAACAATTTCAGCTACTTGTTGCAAAGCACCCGCACAATCTCCTGTTTGACCTCCAATCCATTTTTTAAAGAAATGCCCCATATACAAATAGATAAGTAGTAATGGGAGCAACACCAAAAATATCATTGGCTTTTGAAAGAAAAATAAGGGAACTATTCCAAAAATAGCTGATATGAGTAGCGATTTACCACTCATTTGTTTGGTTGTTGGCTTTATTTTAGAGCTGTCAATATCTCTTACATATTCATGTGTATATAACAATATAGTTGCAATAAATCGGCTTATACTATGTCCTGAGATAATTACTAGAATTAAATTAACGGATAGGTTTTGTAAATGATATAGAGTTAAAAACTTTATAGCTAGAATGAACACCAAACCACTCACTCCAAAAGTTCCAAGTCTGGAATCTTTCATGATGGTTAAAATCTTTTCTTTGGTCCATCCACCACCAAAACCATCGCATACATCGGCAAATCCATCTTCATGAAAAGCCCCTGTAATCCAAATAGAACTAATCATGCTGATTACAATAGCAATATCCGTAGGAAAAATATAAGAAGAAGCGAAGTAGGCTAGTGCTGCAATGCTTCCAACTACAATTCCTACTAAAGAAAAATAACGACTGCTCTTATTGAGTATTTCAGGAGAATGATTTACCCATTTAGGACACGGAATTCGTGTGAAAAATAATACAGCAGTTAAAAAATAATGGATTTGTCTTTTAATCATAACTAGGCCTCGCTAACATTGGCACTTTTAAAAGTCGCCATTTCGTTTAAAAAGTTTACACTCGATTGAATAATAGGAAATGCAACCGCACAACCTGTTCCTTCACCTAAGCGTAAGCCTAAATTTAAAAGAGGTTCAGCATTTAAAAATTCTAACATTTTTTGATGACCTTGTTCTCCTGAATTATGACAGAAAATACAATAGTCTAGAATATTAGAATCCATTGCATGAGCTGCTAATAGGGCAGAAGTAACAATAAAACCATCAATAAGTAAGGTCATTTTTAAAGAAGCGGCTTCTAACATAGCACCACACATCATTACAATTTCAAATCCGCCAAAAGCAGTTAGGGCTTCCATAGGTGTTGAAATAGAATCGGCATGTAACTTATAAACCTCACGTAATGTGTTGATTTTTGTTTGTAGTCCTTTATCATCAACTCCAGTACCTCTACCAACACATTTTTCAACAGGTGTATTGGTAAAATAACTCATTAATAAAGCTCCAGATGAAGTATTGCTAATTCCCATTTCGCCAAAACCAATAATATTGGAACCTTCACTATATACTTTTCTTACCAATTTTCTCCCTTTTTCCAAAGCTTCTTGACAGTGTTCTAGCGTCATGGCTTTAGTAGTACTATAATCTTGAGTTCCTTTAGCTACTTTAGCATCGGTGAGTTGAGGATGTGCTTCAAAATCAGTATTTACACCAGCATCTACAATGTTTAAAAGAATATTATTTTGTTTACAAAAAACATTGATGGCAGCACCTCCTTGCAAAAAGTTAAACACCATTTGTTGCGTAACCTTTTGTGGATATGGACTCACTTTTCCTGTGGTCGCAATTCCATGATCTCCTGCAAAAACCATAATAGTAGGCTTTGACAGTACAGGAGTAGTTGTATTTTGAATTAAACCAATTTGTAAAGCAATTTTTTCTAAACCGCCTAAAGCACCAATAGGTTTGGTTTTAAAGTTAATTTCTTCTTGAAGTTCGTTTTGTAGTTCTTTTGATAGAGGAGTTATAGTTGTTGTCATGTGTTATTTTAAAGTTAAAGGAAGTCCAGATACCATAAAAGTAGCTTTGTCAGCCAATTTTGCTATGTGTTGATTCGTCCAACCTTGTAGTTGTGTAAACTTTCTTCCAGACTCAGAATTAGCATGTAACCCCATACCAATTTCATTAGAAATGATGATAATATTGGCGTCAATTTCAACCAATTTGTTTATTTCTTCTTGGGCGATTTCTAGTGCTTTTTCAATATCATATTTTGTGTCTACAAAGAAGTTCGTTAGCCATAGTGTAACACAATCGATAACCACAGTTTGTTTTTCAGAAATTACTTTACTTAACCATTTTTCTTCTTCAACAGTGGTCCAACGTTCATCTCTATCAGAAATATGTCTGTCAACTCGTTGTTGAAAATCTTCATCCCAAATACGAGAAGTTGCTAGGTAAATAGGGGTTTCAGATAAAGATTCTGCTAGTTTTTGTGCATAGCTACTTTTACCTGAGCGTTCACCTCCTGAGATATAATATATCATGAAATCGCATTTTATTTTGACACAAAGATTGGAAAGATTTTTAATAAAAAACAAATTAAAATAGAGAACTGTTTATTTTTGCTGAACCAAAACTACGAATTATGACAGTATCTTCTTTTATGCCAGCAGTAACTCAAATGATTTATGATATGGGGTTACAAGATTATTTAAACGGAATTACTTTTGAGTGTCCTGAAGTGGCTTTAAAAGAAAAAGAAGTGGCTGTTCGATATAAGTTGGAAGGAAAAGTGCTAACGAGTAAAGAAATAACAGCCATTTTTTCAAAAACAAAGGCAGAAGGAAAAACCTTGTATTATGTAGATGAACCTGTTTTAGAAAGTATAGCACCCGATATTGTTTTTACACAAGATGTGTGTGATGTTTGTCAAATAGATACGGAGTCTGTGGCAAAATCGGCTTATAAACTACCCAAAGTTCCAGAATTAATTTCTATCACACCAAACTCTTTAGAAGACGTTTTTGATAATGCATTAACCATTGCAAAAGCTATGAAGCAGGAAGAAGTAGGAGAGGCGTATGTGAAGGGATTAAAAAAACGTATTTATGACATTGTAGATGTGCAACGTGAACATAAAATACAGTCTAAAAGTGTAATGCTGTTAGAGTGGATTGATCCGTTGTTTAATTGCGGACACTGGATTCCTCATCAAATAGGATATGCTGGTGGAATCGATTTATTGTCGCATCCATCAGGAGATAGCATCGTTATTTCTTGGGATAAAATTGTAAAGTATGACCCGGAGGTGTTAATTATTGCTCCTTGTGGATATGGAATCGATAGAACACTAGAAGACATGAAGTTTTTAGAAGAAAGAGAAGAATGGAAGTCTTTGAGAGCTGTAAAAAACAAACAAGTATACATTGCTGACTTCGCGATGTTTACACAATCTTCTGCGGGTACTTTAGTAGAAGGAGTGGAATGTTTAGCAAAAATGATTCATCCAGATTATTATACACTACCAGAGAACTTAAAAACAAAATTCGCAAAATATCATGATTTGATGGTTGCTAATTTATAAGAATACTATACATTTGCCGTGATTTTTGGTTTTTCTTTAATCATCTATTAAAGAAAATTAAAAGGGAATTCGGTGCAAAACCGAAGCTGTTCCCGCAACTGTAAGCTATTAAGCTTGTAACAATTACTCAAACCACTGTTTTTTAATGGGAAGGTATGTTACAAGACGCAAGCCAGGAGACCTGCCAATTATTATAATTTAATTAAAACTTTCGGGATAAAAGTTTGGTAGTATATGGCTAAAAAAGTAATTACATTTTTTTCTTTTTTTTATGTGGTTGTTCTGGTAGGGCAAAACGATACAATTTCTTATCGATTGGATGAAGTAATCATCAATGCTACAAAAAAATTAAAAGAAAACTCTATAGGTCAACATGTGGTTAGTCTTTCAGATTCTGTGTTGACTCGAAACATTGAATCTTTTACTGATTTAATAAGATATAATTCATCAATTTATTTAAAGGAGTACGGAAAAGGAGGAACAAGTTCTGTAAGCTTTAGAGGCACAAGTGCTTCCAATACAGCTGTTGTATGGAATGGAATAAACATTAATTCTATAAACAATGGTCAAACAGGCTTTAATTCTTTAACAGTAAGCCTAAATGACGCGATTGATGTAAGAAAAGGAGGAGGAAGTATAGAATACGGTTCAGGAGCCATAGGAGGAACGGTGCATTTAAATGATGTTTTAAATTATACAGAAAGGTTTGGTGTAAAAAATCAATTTGTAATTACAGGGGGAAGTTATAATACATTCAATTCAATTTTTAAGTCAAAAATCTCCAATTCAAAGTATAGTATAGGTGTAGGAGTTTCTAGAAACTCTTCAGAAAATGATTTTAAATTGTTTGATACAGAGTATAGGAATACTAATGGAGCTTATGAAAACTATGGAATTAATTTAGGTTTTGGATATAAATTCAATAATCAATCTGAATTAAAGTTTTATAGTACAAGCTTTTCTGGTGAGCGTCATTTCTCAGGAACATTACCTAATCCAACATCTGCAAGAGAAAAATATATAGACTCTAACCAGAGAAACTTATTGGTGTATGGTGTTGAAAAGGGTAGGATAGGACATGAAGTCAAGTTAGCATATTTAACACAGAAGTATCAATACTTTTCTAATAAGTTTTCTGATAATTTTAATTATGGAAAATCTAGAAGAATTATAGCGTCTTACAACCTGAATTATAAACTTCCTAGAATTAAAGCAAAGATTTCGTCTTTTTCAGAGTATGAATCTGCTTTTGGTAGTACAGATGTAATTAAAGAGAAAAATAGAAAACAATTTTCTCAGTACCTTGTTTATACACAAGAGATACATAAAAATGTTTCCTTTAATGTTAAGTTAAGAAAGGATTTTAATTCAGATTATAAGGTTCCGTTTGTTTATGCTGCAGGGATAAAAGCAACTCCTATTTCAAAATGGTATGTAAGAGTCAACGGATCTAAAAATTATAGAGTACCAACATATAATGACTTGTTTTGGCCAGGACAAGGAAATGAAAATTTGATTCCAGAAACATCTATTCAAGGTGAGGTAGGATTAGGATACTCAAATAAAGGTTTAAACATTGATGTAGGGGCTTATTTGATTAATACAGACGATAAGATAGTCTGGACACCTTCTGGTGATTCAAGCAGACCTGGTGTTTGGGTTCCCATCAATTTAAATGAAACCCAGAATAAAGGTATAGAGGCTAGTTTAAGTTATAAAATTGATTTAGGAGAATATAAATTTAATGCAAGTTCTAATTATTCTTATGCTTTAGCCAAAGATAGTGAGACAGATAAGTATTTAACTTTTGTACCTAAACATTTATTAAATAGTAATTTATCGGTAAACTATAAAAAAGCCAATCTTTTCGTTCAGTCACTTTTTAATGGAGAAGTGTATACTACAGAAGACAATTCTGATGATTTTATTGTTCCTAGTTTTTTTATAGTTAATGTAGGAGCAGAATATAAATTATATCAGAAGAAACAAAATGAGCTATTATTAGGAGTCAAAATAAATAATCTATTAGGAGAAAAATATATGGTTATGCCAAGGAGACCAATGCCACAAAGAAATTTTAACATAAATATCAATTATAAATTTTAACAAATGAAAATAACTAAATTATTAGGATTACTATTCTTAGGAGGTATCCTTTTTACATCATGTAGCGATGATTCAAGTTCAAGTTTACCTAAAGGAGATTATGAAAATGGAATTTTGATAAGTGGAGAAGGTACTACAGCTGTTTCAGGATCTGTTTCTTTTGTATCTAATGATTTATCAATTGTAGAAAATACAATTTATAAAAAAGTAAATAATGCTGAGTTTGGAGAGTATGTTCAGTCTATTGCATTTGATAATGATAGAGCTTATATCGTTGCAGATAACCAAAACACTGTAACAGTAGTAGATAGATATACTTTTGATAAAGCAGGAGTTATTACAACAGGTTTATCAAAACCAAGGTATATGACCGTAGTAGGAAATAAAGGTTATGTAACTAACTGGGGAGCTACAGATAATGATAATGATGATTTTGTTGCAATTGTAGACTTAAACTCTTTAGAAGTAGAAGGAAAAGTAGACGTAGCTTTAGGACCAGAAAGAATTATTGCTAAAAATGGAAAATTATATGTTTCTCATTTAGGAGCATTCGGAACAAATAATAAAGTAGTTGTAATTGATATTGCTACAAAGTCAGTAGTGAAAGAAATAACAGTTAAAGATAACCCAGATGAGTTATATGTAGATAGTTCAGGTAAGTTAGTAGTTTTATCTGCAGGTAAGGCCGCTTGGACGGGAGATGAAACTATTGCGGCTATTTCTTTTATAAATACAGCTAGTAATGAAGTCGACTCAGAGTTAGTTTTCAATGAAGGAGAGCACCCTTCTCAAATGGTTTTAGATGGTAATAATATTTATTATAGTTTAGGAAATAACATTTATAAAACGGATGTAAATGCTACTACTTTACCAACATCTGAATTATTAACTACAGATGCAGGATACCTTTATGGTTTAGGTGTAAGAAACAACGAAGTTTTTGTATTAGATGCTAGCTTTTCGGGTAATAGTAAATTAGATATTTACGATTTATCAGCAAAAACTAAAAAAGATACTAAAGAAGTTGCCTTAGGAGCTTCAAAAATTTATTTTAATTAAGTTGTCCCCCCAATAAACAGGGAAATATTGCTATGAATAAGCTCACCACTTGGTGAGCTTTTTTTTATAAAAATTTTTCTTGTATTTCTTTAGAAGGAACCATGCACGCTTCTTTTTTACCAAACCATTTATAACGATTTTTAGCAATATAATCGTATACAATATTTCTAAGTCCTTCAGGTAGAATCCAAAAAACTTGAGTTAACTTCCAAACTCCACCAAAACCATTCATAATCTTTAAAGCGGCTGAAGATTTAATATCATAAGAAATATTAGGTTCATATAAAATAATAGAATCAACTTTAGAAGTATCAATACCCAGATATTGTGTGATTTCTTTTCCTATGTCAGATTGAAGGGAAGCAAATAGAAACATATTTTTAGTGTCATATTTTATAACTTTTCGCACACTATTATTGCAAAAATTACACACACCATCAAACAAAATCACTTTTTTATTGCTAGGTAAATTGTTCATATTTAGTTTTTTGTAAAAATTTAAGTGTTAACTTGTAACATTAATCAAAATTAAGCGTCTTGTAAGAAAGTAAATAATGATTTAACAATAATTTACTGCAGATTAGAAAAATCAGTATTTATTTTTATTTAAAAATTAACTAACACTATGATTCGAATAGAAAATCTTCACAAATCTTACCCTATAGGAAAAGACTCACTTCATGTTTTAAAAGGGTTAGATTTACACATAAAAGAAGGGGAATTTGTGTCTATTATGGGATCTTCAGGGTCTGGAAAATCTACCTTATTAAATATTGTAGGTTTATTAGATACACATGATGAAGGAAAATATTACTTAAACGGACAGTTAATAGAAAATTTAAATGAAAAGAAAGCTGCTGTATTACGTAACAAGTTTTTAGGATTCGTTTTCCAATCATTTAACTTAATTTCTTATAAAACAGCCTTAGAAAATGTAGCGTTACCACTATATTATAAAGGAATTTCTAGAAAAGAGCGATTAGAAATAGCTTTAGAATATCTTGATAAAGTAGGATTAAAAGAATGGGCTAACCACTTGCCAAATGAGCTTTCAGGAGGTCAAAAGCAACGTGTAGCAATTGCAAGAGCTTTAGCTACTAAGCCAAAAGTTGTATTAGCAGATGAACCTACTGGGGCATTAGATTCTACAACAACCGATTCGGTAATGGATTTACTAAAAGAAATCAACGATGAGGGCATGACTGTTTTTGTAATTACACACGAAGAAGAAGTAGCAGCTCAAACTAATAGAGTTGTTCGTTTAAAAGATGGAGTTATCATAAGTGATGAGCTAACAGGAGTAGCGAATAAAGCAAAAGCAATTTAATTATGTTTGATTTAGATCGCTGGAGAGAAATATTTCAAAGTATTGGTAAAAATAAGCTGCGTTCTGTTTTATCAGGATTCACCGTTGCTTTCGCTATTTTACTATTTACGCTATTATTCGGAATTGTATCAGGTTTACAAAATCAGTTTAAATCTGCTTTTGTAGATGATGCAACCAATGCTATGTTTGTAAGAGTGTGGAAAACATCAAAACCTTATAAAGGATTACAAACAGGAAGAAGAATTCAGCTAAAAAATAAAGACTTTGATTACGTTAAAGACGAATATGAAAACAAAATTCAACATTTAACGGCAAGAATATACAAGAATGTAAACATTACTTATAAGAACAATCAAAATAATTATCAATTACGTGCAGTTCACCCAGATCATCAGTTTTTAGAAAAAACAATTATTGATGAAGGAAGGTATATTAACGATTTAGATTTAAAAAATAAATCTAAAGTAATTGTGATTGGTAGACTTGTTAAGGAAGATTTATTTGGAGAAAGACCAGCTTTAGGAAAAAGAGTCAATGTAGATGGAATTTCATATAAAGTAGTTGGAATATTTTCTGATAAAGGAGGAGATAATGAAGAACGATTGACTTATATGCCTGTAACAACTGCGCAAAAACTATATGGAAATAATGATTACATCAGTCAGATTAATATAGGGTACGATCCAAAGTTAAATTTAGATCAGGCCATTACATTTGGTAATCGATTAGAAAGAGATTTACGTAAAAAATTAGACATCCACCCAGATGATCAAAGTGCTTTATCTGTAAGAAATATGGCGGAAGCAAACAAAGGGATCAATCAATTTATGTTTGCATTGTATTTCATTGTCATATTTGTAGGTTCAGGAACTTTAATTGCAGGAATTATAGGTATTAGTAACATTATGATTTTTGTTATTAAAGAGCGTACTAAAGAATTCGGAATCCGTAAAGCATTAGGTGCAAAACCATCTTCAATTATTGGTATGGTAATTCAAGAGTCTATTTTAATTACCACAATAGCAGGATATTTAGGTTTAAGTTTAGGAACTTACATTTTAAGTGCTATTGGAGATAGTTTAGAAAAATACTTTATAAAAGATCCAAGTGTAAGTCCAGGAATTGTAATAGGAGCTACCATTATTTTAATCTTATCAGGGTTAATTGCAGGGTATTTACCAGCAAAAAAGGCAGCACAAATTAAACCAATTGTAGCACTAAGAGCAGACTAATTATGAAGTTTTTATTTGATTCAGACACTTGGCAAGAGATTTACGGAAGTATTCGTAAAAATAAATTAAGAACAGGTATTACCATTGTAGGTGTACTATGGGGAATTTTCATATTAGTAGTTTTATTAGGAGCTGCTCGTGGTATGGAAAACAACTTTAAAAGAATTTTTGGAGACTTTGCTACCAATAGTGTTTTTTTATGGACACAAAGAACAGATATGCCTTTTAAAGGATTTCAAAAGGGAAGAAGATTTGACCTAACATTCAAGGATATTGAGGTACTTCAAAAAGAATATAATAAAGAAATAAAGTTATTAGCACCAAGAAATCAAACCAATGGTAGTGTTGTTAAAGATTTTAAATCAGGAGATTTTCAAATAAGTGGAGATTATCCAGTTTTAGATCGTGTACAAAAGAAAGATTTAATCTACGGAAGATTTCTCAATCAAAATGACATAAAAAACAATTCTAAAGTTTGTGTTATTTCTGAAGACATGTACAAACAACTGTTTGATAAAAAAGAAATGCCAATTGGACAGTATGTGAAAATTAGCAATGTAAACTATAAGGTTATAGGGGTTTATAAACCTTCAAATACCATAGATATTGATGGAGATACTGCATACATTCCGTTTACAACTTTTCAAAAAGTATACAACACTTCAAATAAAGTAGATTGGATGATGATTACGGCAAATGAAGGAGTGGACATCAAACAGATGGAAAAAGACATTCTTTTAACCTTAAAGAACTTGCATAAGGTACATCCAGAAGATAAAAGAGCATTTGGTAGTGTAAATTTAGGAGACCAAATAGATAAGCTGATGGGCTTTTTAACAGGAATGCAGTTTTTAACATGGTTTGTTGGTATTGCAACCTTAATAGCAGGAGTTTTTGCTATTGGTAACATCTTATTAATTACCGTAAAAGAGCGTACTAAAGAAATCGGGATTAGACGAGCTTTAGGAGCAACACCAAGAAGTATTAGAAGACAAATAGTATTAGAGTCTGTTTTCTTAACCACAGTGGCAGGAATGTTAGGAATTATTTTTGGAGGATTTGTTTTATTTCTACTAGACCGTTTAGTAGGTAGTGGAGACGATCCAACATTAGTAAATCCAACCGTAAATATACCCATAGTAATGTTGGCCTTTTCAATCCTAGTAATTCTAGGAACCTTAATAGGTTTAATACCAGCATATATGGCAACAATAGTAAAACCAATCGAAGCATTAAGAGAAGAATAAAAAAAGAAATAATCAATTAATCATGAGCAAAAGAGCAAAAATTATCTTAGGAATAGTAGCACTATTATTTGTAGTCATCCTAATTTGGTTAGGGAAGAAAAATCAAAAAAGTGTGGTAACCTATGAAACAGAAAAACCATTTAGAACAACAATTGTAAAAAAGGCAGTAGCTACAGGGAAAGTAGTTCCTCTAGAAGAAGTAGAAATAAAACCTCAAATTGCAGGAATTATAGACAAAATTGTAGTTGAAGAAGGAGCAATTGTAAAAGCAGGAGACTTATTAGCTACAGTAAGAGTTGTACCAAATGAACAATCGTTGCAAAGTGCTAGAGGAAGAATAAACTCGGTACAAATTCAATTAAACAATGCAAAAACTCAATACGATAGAAATAAAAGTTTATTTGATAAAGGAGTAATTTCTAGTCAAGAGTTTGAAGCCTCTCAATTATCATACAATCAAGCAAAAAACGATTTGACAAATGCTCAAAATGATTATCAAATCATTAAAAAAGGATCCGTAGGTTCTGCTGGAGCAAATACCAATATTAGAGCAACAACATCAGGTATGGTTGTAGAAATTCCTGTAAAAAAAGGATACCAAGTTATTCAATCAAATAACTTTAATGAAGGTACAACTATCGCTACTATTGCTGATATGGAAAAAATGATTTTTGAAGGACAAGTTGATGAATCAGAAGTAGGAAAATTAGTAAAAGGATCAAACATAGAAGTTTCATTAGGGGCTATTGAAAACAAAAAGTTTCCTGCAATATTAAACTTTATAGCGCCAAAAGGAACAGAAGAAAACGGAGCTGTACAATTTAAAATTAAAGCAGATGTAAGTCTTGATGACAACTATTTTGTAAGGGCAGGTTATAGTGCCAATGCAGATATCGTTTTAGAGAAAAAAGACAGTGTTTTATCTATTAAAGAATCATTATTGCGTTTTGACAAGAAAACAGAAGAACCATATGTAGAGGTGAAAAAAGGAGAGGGCGAGTTTGAGAAACGTGAGTTAAAATTAGGAGTTTCAGACGGAGTAAACATTGAAGTATTAGAAGGTGTTACAATAGATGATGAAATTAAAATCTGGAACAAAGCATCAAAAGATGATGAAAAGAAAGATTAAAAACATATAAATAGTTGATTAATAGTTATAAAGCAGTTCTTATAAGAGCTGCTTTTTACTTTTAAGGTATAATATAACACACTCATATCCAAAAAGGTGTCATTCGAGGAAGTTAAAGATGAAAAAGCTCTTTTGTTGTAGATATTTGGAGTGCTCAAGCTAAGAAGAGCACTTAATTTAATTTATTGGGGAAGAAATTAAATTATTTAAATAAGGGGTAAAAAGCAGCTTTTAAAAAGCTGCTTTTTTTTTAGATATATTATTAACCTTTATAAAAAGGTAACTTCACTACTTTAGCAGGAATTTGTTTCTTACGAACTTGAATAAAAATATCACTATCAACTTTAGAGTTTTCTTTAGTAACATACCCTAATCCAATTCCTTTTCCTAATGATGGACTCATCGTTCCTGAAGTAACACGACCAATGTTGTTTCCATCAGCATCAACAATTTCATAATCATGACGAGGAACACCACGCTCAGTCAACTCAAAAGCAACCAATTTACGAGTAACACCCGCTTCTTTTTGAGCTTTTAAAGCCTCAGCATTTACAAAGTCTTTCGTAAACTTAGTAATCCATCCTAAGCCAGCTTCTAAAGGAGAAGTAGTATCATCAATATCGTTACCATATAAACAATATCCCATCTCTAAACGTAAGGTATCACGAGCAGCTAAACCAATAGGCTTAATTCCCCAGTCTTTACCAGCTTCAAAAACTTTATTCCAAAGTTGCTCAACATCTTCATTTTTTACATATACTTCAAATCCACCAGAACCAGTATATCCAGTAGCAGAAACTACTACATTCGGAATTCCAGCAAAATCAGTAATTTCAAAAGTATAGAATTTAATAGTAGATAAATCTACTGAAGTTAACGATTGCATAGCTTCCGCAGCTTTTGGACCTTGAATAGCTAATAACGACCATTCTTCAGAACGGTTTTCCATCTCAACTTTTAAATCGTTGTGTTGAGAAATCCAGTTCCAATCTTTTTCAATATTAGAAGCATTTACCACTAACATATACTCATTTTCAGCAATCATGTAAATAATTAAATCATCTACAATTCCTCCATCAGCATTAGGCATACAGCTATATTGTGCTTTACCAGGAACTAATTTAGAAGCGTCGTTAGAAGATATTTTTTGAATTAAAGCCAATGCATTTTCTCCTTTTAAAAAGAACTCTCCCATATGACTTACATCAAAAACACCAACTCCTTTTCTAACAGTTTCGTGTTCAGCAGTTACTCCTTCGTATTGTACAGGCATGTTATAACCTGCAAAAGGAACCATTTTAGCTCCTAAAGCTTCATGTACATGTGATAAAGCTGTATTTTTCATGTGTTTGTTTTTTATTGTTTTTATTAACGCATGTAACCTTTTATGAATAAAACAACCAATTATAGGGTATATTTTATTTATGTAGGTTTCATTATTGTGTATTGTTTGTTTTAAAAAAGTGATGCTAAAGTATTGAAAAATTAGCAAACAATACAGGCGAATCTGTGTAATATTATAAGAGTATATTACCTAAATGTTTGTTAATATTTTCCTTATTCTATCATAGAATACTAAATTTGAGAGTAACAAATTTTATCACGATGCTAAAAAAACTATTATTTACTCTTTTCTTACTAAATATATGTGTTGTTGTATCAGCACAAGTTCCAACAGATTATTTACCAGCTGATTTTCATAAAGAGCGAAGAGCAATTTTACGATCAAAAATGCCTAAAAATGCCGTAGCAGTTGTTTTTTCGAACCCAACTCGAAACAGAGCGAATGATGTAGATTATGTATTTCATCAAGATCCTAACTTTTACTATTTAACAGGGTTTAGAGAACCCAATGCGGTTTTGGTACTATTTTCTGAAAATCAAAAAGACGCTAAAGGGAATAGTTATAATGAAATATTATATGTACCTAAAAAAGACCCTCGATTTGAAATGTGGAATGGAAAACGTTTAGGAGTAGAAGGAGCAAAAAAAGAATTAGGGTTTGCGATGGCAAAAACATCAGAAGAATTTGTTACAGATGCAATTAATTTTAAAAGTTTTGATAAAGTAAGCATATTAAAACTTAATGATGATTATAGAAACTCAGAAAGAGATAAAGGAGAAATTTACGATTTAGTAAAAGCATTTAAAAAGCAGTCTGGGTATAAGAATAATATTACTAAAGATCCCAATATAGAGTATATTCATAAGGCTATAGCAAATGTGCCTGATGCGAAGTTAGAAGAAGTGGCTAAAGAGCTATCTAAAAACTTAGAGAATTATCCAGAGTATAAAAAAGACCCGATAATAAAAGAGTATATAAGTGCTACAGATGATGGATTAAGAAGAGAACTCAAACAAAAAATAAAAATAAAACTTCAAAAAAATAGTGAGTCTAATATAGATGTTAAATTTTTATCTACTGCGCTTGCTGAAATGCGTGAAGTAAAAACACCAGAAGAATTAAAACTGTTGACTAAGGCTATACGAATTTCGGCAATAGGACAAGTAGAAGTAATGAAAGCTATGAAACCACACATGTCTGAAACAGAAATTCAAGGAGTTCATGAGTTTGTGTATAAAAAATATGGAGCAGAGTATGAAGGTTACCCATCTATAGTTGGTGCAGGAAACAATGGGTGTGTTTTACATTACATTGAAAATAACAAAACAAAACTTGGAAATGAGCTAGTTTTAATGGATTTAGGAGCTGAATACAGAGGGTATACAGCAGACGTAACCAGAACAATACCAGCAAACGGTAAGTTTTCTCCAGAACAAAAAGCTATTTACGAATTAGTTTTAAAAGCACAAGACGCAGGAATCAAGGTATGTAAACCTGGAAATCAATTTTGGAAGCCAGGAGAAGCAACAAAACAGATTATTAATGAAGGATTAGCAGCTTTGGGTATTATTAGTTCTCCTTCAGCAAAACATAGCTATTTTCCACATGGTACTTCTCATCACATAGGCTTAGATGTTCATGATCCAGGAACATATGGTGCTTTTAAAGAAAATATGGTTATTACCGTAGAACCTGGCATTTATATTCCAGAAGGAAGCCCTTGTGATAAGAAATGGTGGGGAATTGCAGTTAGAATTGAAGATGATATTTTAATCACAAAAAACGGACCTGTAAACCTATCAGCAGAAGCACCAAGAACCGTCGAAAATATTGAGAAAATGATGGCTAAAAAAAGCGTTTTAAACGATTTTTTACTGCCTAATTTAGATTGATAAAGAAAACACATACACAACTTGTAATACAATAATATTCATAACGACAGATAACAACCTTTAACCTAAAAAAAACTAAATGAAATTCAATAGAAAAACAATCTCAAACATTGTATTTGTCGTTATTATAGGCTTATTACTATATCCGCCAACCAAAGTATATTTTATTAGGTTGGTTTCATTTTCACCTTCTACTATTACAGAAGATAAAAGAGAAGTATTAAACGATTACGACTGGAATTTAAAAGGGTTAAACACTACTAATATAGATTTTAACAACACCAAGAATAAAGTTGTTTTTGTAAACTTTTGGGCAACTTGGTGTCCGCCATGTATAGCAGAAATGCCAAGTATTCAAAAGCTATATAATGATTATAAAGATAAGGTTGAGTTTGTATTTGTAAGTAACGAAGATTGGACGACTATTGAAGCCTTTTATAAAGATAAAGGCTACGATTTACCAACATATAATATTTTATCTAAAGTACCTGAACAGTTAGTAAGCAACTCAATTCCTGCGACGTTTATTATGGATAAAAAAGGAACTATTGTTGTAGACAAAAAAGGAGCAGCTGATTGGAATAGTGATAAAATTAGAATTTTGTTAGACGAATTACTACAATAGAATATTTACCTTTGTAGCATGAGTCAAGAACAGCCAAATAATCCGCTTCACGGAATAAAATTAGCCACCATGTTAGAAGAATTATACTTAGAGTATGGTTGGGAAGAAATGGGAGATATATTGAATATAAACGCTTTTAAAAAGAACCCAACCTATAAATCTAGTTTAAAGTTTTTAAGAACAACACCTTGGGCAAGAGCTAAAGTAGAAAAGCTGTACCTACAAATGTTAGGTTATTAAACGTTAACGTAATACCAAACCACTCCATTCTTTAGCATTCTCTAACATAGGGAAGTGCCCTGTGTTTTCAAGCCATCGTAATTCATTATTAGGAATTTCTTTGTGTAATTGCTCTCCAATAGCTTTTACAGCAATAGGGTCGTGGGTAGCCCAAACTATTTTTGTAGGAATTTGTGTTTGTGTCAATCCACCAATCCAACGATGCCAAAAAAAGTATCGCTCATTAATATAATTGCTCAATAAATGAATAACATTCCGACCATTATTATAATTTAACTGAAACCACATTTCGTTTAACTCTTCCTGAGAAACCTTAGAAGCATCAACATAAATTTTGCGAATATTCCTATTAAAAACAGTTTGATTCGCCAATTTAGCAACCCATTTTCCTGTAATTTTATTCTTTAGTAACTTTTGAATAGTTCGTAGTTTGGCTAATTCAATATGCATACTACCATTGCACAAAATCAATTCTTTAATAGAAAAAGGAAGCAGATTCATATTATTTCTGACAATAATTTCGGTGGCAATACTAGTACCGTAATCATGCGCTAGTATTGTAACCTCATGTAAACCTAGTTTTTTCCATAAAAGTAAGGCCGTATCAGTCTGCTCAATTAAAGAATACGAATAGTTTAAAGGTTTATCAGAAAAACCAAACCCTAAATGGTCGTGAATAATCACTCTGTGTTTTTTTGATAAAAAAGGAAGCGCTTTATAATAATCAAAAGAAGAAGTAGGATATCCGTGGAGTATCACAAGAGTTTCATCAGCATTTCCTTCATCAATAACGAAAACTTGCTGATTATTAATGGTGTAAAATTCACCCTTATTTTTCCATTCTAGTGAAGTCATAAATATAGAAGCTTTGGTGTTTACAATGTACTCATTTTTGTGTAGTTTTGATATTAGATGAAGAAAACTACTTTTTACATACTTCCTGTTTTATTTTTGCTAATTATTTCTTGTTCTAAAACAGTAAAGGAACAAGCTTTAACTATGAAAGATGTTTTTCCTACACAGAAAAATACAGACTCAACTTTTGTTTTTGATTTAGATACAATTATTAGTTTCAAAAACTATGTAGAAAAATGCGAGTATTATGAGGAGATTACTCACAAGAAACAGTATGTAAGAACACAAAATAATGACATACCCTTAAATATTAATTTTTTTATAAAGTGTCATTTGCCAACTTTTTGTCCTAAAGAAAAAAATACAATTATATTGGAAGGCAACTTTAAAGAAGAAAAAACACTTTTTTTTCATGAAGATGAAAAAGTTCTTAGTGTTACAAATTTTGAAGAGTATTTAAATAAACAGTTGTTAAATTGGGGAAAAGATTATGGATATTGTGATAGTCCAGATAGAAGTATAATACTACTTAGGTATCGAGATTTAACTAAAAAATCTAAAGAAAGAGTTTCTAAAGCATTGGATACTATGTCAGTATCTTATTTTAATTTTATTAATAGTTTTCAAAAGCAAAATATTGATTCTTTAAAGAGAGTATATCCTCTTCAAATATTATTGGAAAAAGACTTCAGATTGTTTGATAAGAAGGGTGATTTAATAGAATTTCCACCACCCCCTCCGCCAGCTCCATTAGAAATAGTAGAATAATGCCATATTTCATCGACGTCATATTACCCATTCCGTTGCAAAAAACGTTTACCTATACGGTAACCGAAGCAGAAGCATCTTTTTTAAAAAAAGGAATGCGTGTAGCGGTTTCCTTCGGAAAAAGTAAAATTTATACTGCATTGGTGTTTAACATTCACCAAAATGCACCCGAATTATATGAAGCCAAAGACATTCATCAAATTTTAGATGATACGCCTATTATAACAGAACAGCAACTAAAACATTGGCAGTGGATTTCAAGTTATTATATGTGTTCGTTAGGTGATGTATACAGAGCAGCCTTACCATCCGCATTTTTGCTAGAAAGTGAAACCATCATCTATAAAAATGAAAACTTTGATGAAGAAGCCATATTAACTGATGAAGAGTTTTTAATTTTTGAAGCCTTACAACATCATTCACAGTTAACGATTCATCAAGTTGCTGATATTTTAGGAAAGAAAACCGTACTTCCCATTATTAATGGATTGATAGAGAAGAATGCGGTTTACATTAAAGAAGAAATTTACGAAACTTACAAACCTAAACTGGTTAAGTATGTTCGATTACATAATAAATATGCCTCAAATGAAGGCTTACAAACACTTTTGGAGGAACTTTCAAGAGCTAAAAAGCAACGAGAAGCTGTACTGACGTATTTTCAGTTAGCAGCGGCTAAAAAACCGATAAAAGCAAAAGATTTAGAAGAACAGTCGGGAGCTTCTTCCGCAGTTTTAAAAGCCTTGGTAGAGAAAGATATTTTTGAATTTTATCATATTCAAACTGATCGAATTAACTACCAAGGAGAAACAAATCAGATTAAAGAGTTGAATGAATTTCAGCAGGAAGCTTTCAATCAAATAAAAACTTCTTTTGAAACACAACAAGTAAGTTTATTACACGGGGTTACAGGTTCTGGTAAAACAGAAATTTACGTAAAACTGATTAAAGAAGTGATTGCTGAAGGAAAACAAGTACTGTTTTTATTACCAGAAATCGCTTTAACAACCCAAATTATTACCCGTCTACAAAACTATTTTGGAAACTTTATTTCAGTATTTCACTCTAAATACTCGATGAACGAACGAGTGGAGGTATGGAATAACGTGTTAGAAAATAAACCGAAAGCACAGGTTATTTTAGGAGCGCGTTCTTCGTTGTTTTTACCGTTTTCAAACTTAGGGTTGATTGTAGTGGATGAAGAGCACGAAACGTCCTACAAGCAATTTGAACCGTCACCACGTTACAATGCGCGTGATGCTTCTGTAGTATTAGGTCATTTACACCAAGCAAAAGTATTGTTAGGTTCTGCAACACCATCAATAGAGAGTTATTTTAATGCTGAGCAAAACAAATACGGATTTATAGAATTAACGCGTCGTTTCGGAAACATTCAGTTGCCTAAAATTGAGCTGATAGACATTAAAGAAAAGCATCGAAAAAAGGAAATGAATGGTCATTTTTCGGATCGCTTATTAAAAATGATTACGGAAGCTTTAGACGAAAAAGAGCAGGTTATTTTATTTCAAAACCGACGTGGGTTTTCGCCTGTGGTTGAGTGTACTACTTGTGGTGTTTCTCCTCAATGTCCGAATTGCGATGTGAGTTTAACCTATCATAAATTCCGTAAAGAGTTAAAATGTCATTATTGTCATTACCAACGAGCAATGCCGAATAGTTGTGGTGCTTGTGGAAGTGCTACCTTAGACACCAAAGGTTTTGGAACGGAGCAAATAGAACTCGAGTTAAAAGAGCTATTTCCGAATCATAACATTGGGCGAATGGACTTGGATACCACGCGTGGTAAATATGGGTATCAAAAGATTATTGGGGCTTTTGAAGCGCAAGAAATTGATATTTTGGTAGGAACGCAAATGCTATCTAAAGGATTGGATTTTGAAAACGTATCGTTGGTAGGAATCTTAAATGCGGATTCTATGCTCAACTTCCCTGATTTTAGAGCACATGAACGAGCTTTTCAGTTGATGGTGCAAGTATCGGGTAGGGCAGGACGTACTAAAAAACAAGGGAATGTAGCCATACAAACCTACAACCCGTATCATCAGATTTTGCAGCAGGTATCTACCAATAATTATACAGAAATGTATAAAGAGCAGTTGCAAGATCGTTGGCAGTTTCATTATCCGCCATATTATCGTTTGATAAAAATAACTTTAAAACACAAAGATTACACGCGTGTGGATAACGGTATCAATTGGTTAGCAAAAGCTTTGCAAAATGTATTTCATGAAAATGTATTAGGACCCACAGCGCCTGCGGTTTCTCGTATTAGAAACCAGTATATTAAGAATTTGGTGATTAAAATTCCACCCAAACAATCCTTAGGAAAGACAAAAGAACAATTACAAAAAATTAAAAATACCTTTGAAGCGGTTAAAGATTTTAGACCGATCCGCTTTATTATTGATGTGGATGCTTATTAGATGGTTTTGAGTAGTTAAAAATATAATGTTTATGGTTTTTATTTTCATGTTATAGACTTCTCATAAATTTCATGTAATTTATATCCGAGTTTATCTATACTTATAGGGCTTTTATATTTTTTTTCTTCAATCAAAGGAGTGAAAATTTTCATAAACTCATTAAGAATGTCTAATAATTCTATTATTTCAGAACTCAGAAATTCAGTTTCTTGTAATTCAAAACTATCAGTGTCTAAATGAGCAGAATATTTAATTCTAACAGCTTTAATTCTTTTCAATATATTTTGATTTGATTTTTTATTAATCCTTTTTTTTAAATTTTCTAAATCAGTGTTCTGGTTGTTTTTAAGCTCATAATTGATGTATTTTTGAATTGAATATTTTTCAGGGTTGTGAAATAATTTATATAACTCTATTATGGTAAAATGAAATATATAATACTTAATTCTATTAAAAAATATTTGATTTTGGTCAATTAAAGCAGCTTTAATAATATTCAAACCATATTCAGACAAATATTTATTATCAGAGTATGCAAAAAGAATATTATGATAAGTCTGTTTAACACTTATGAATTCCTGTTTTGTTATCCGGTTCATCTGATCTAATTTAATATTGTATTGTAAAGTTGTTTTTATTTATAGTAATCTAAAATTTCATTTAAATCAATTATTTTTTGAACTCCTTTTCTATAAACTTCAATGTGTAATTCGTTTTGTTTTTTTATAACAGAGTCATTTTCTTTAATTTGTGAGTAAATTTGTTCAAATAAGACTAGTTTTTTACCATTGCCGAAAATTATTAAGGCATTGTTATGATTGTTTTTATCTCTAGTCTTTTTTGTTATAATTCCTGCAAAACTTTGTTCCTTTAGTATTGTTTTTATTTTCTCATAACTTTTTTCTTTTGTGTTCACAAATACCTCATTATAAGCCATTGTAGAAAATAGAATTACTTGAAAAATAATAACGAGTATAAATAAGATCTTTTTTAATTGTTTATTGGAAAGTTCCATCTACAAGTCAATATTAATTATATGTTTCATGGAAAAATACTTTTTCTTTAAGTGTAGTAATTATAGTTTTGGTAAATTGAGCCTCTTCCTCTTTTTTCAAATATAAAAAATTTCTACCCCAGCCATTCTCTAAATTCAAAACTCCATATTCGGGATTAAAAAATATAGGACCATTCCCGTCATCAAGAGGTTCAGTTAAAATGTAGGTATCAAAATTAAGTTCTGATAGGTTTTTATCTGAAAAAGAACCTTTCTTAATTAATTTAAATTCAGTTCCTGAAAAGAATAATTGGTTAGTCTTGTGAATGAATTTAAAATCCATGTTTTTTTCACTCTCAATAAGATTTTTGTATTTGTATATTGTTAAACTGTCATTATTTTTTATAGTTAATTCATATTTCATTTTAGTTTTTAAAGAGTCAATATTAAAAACGTAAAGAAACCTCTCTTCAACGCGCTTTTTACTTTCATAATTCTGACAGCTAAAAAGACAAATAGCGCTAAAAAGTATAAATAAATTCTTTTTCATATTTATTCAATTAAGTATTGAAACTAATCATTATCAAAATTCCTAATATCCACAATATCCCCATTTTGTAGTTTGTTTTGGGTGTCTATGGTAAAAATGGTTTCTGCAACGTACTCAGGAGTGTACAACTGGTCGTTTTCTTTTAAATCGATAAAGCGTTGTACGTTTTTAAAATCTTTTTCATCAGTACTTCTAATATCAGTTTGCATATTGGTATCAACCACACCAGGGTAAATCGCATTGCATTTCACCCCATGTTCAAGCTCGTTTTGTTCCGCAGCAATAGTTTTGGTCATCATATCAATCGCAGCTTTAGACGTACAGTAAATACTCCAACCTTCGTACGGTTTTACGGCTGCTCCAGAAGAAATACTAATAATCTGTTTTTTACAGGTTAAAGGTTGTGTGGCTTTGATAAACAAACTGGATAAAATGAGTGGAGTGGTGGTGTTGAGTTGAATACTTTGAGCAATATCTTCCGAAGGAATATTTTCTAAGTTCGCTATGGTACCGAGTCTTCCGGCATTATTGACCAAGGTAATCGATGAAACCTCCAATTTCTGAATTTCATCTAATAACATTTTAAACGTGTTGTGTGTGGCTTTGGTATCAGATAAATCTACAGAAAGCTGTACCACATTTTCCAAATCTACAATGCTTCTGGATAGTGAGTACACTCTGTAGTTTTCTTGTACGTATTTTTCGGCTAAGGCTTTACCGATTCCTTTACTTCCTCCGGTGATGATGATTATATCCATAGAGTAAAAATACAAAAATTGTCATTTCGAAGAAGGTACGACTGAGAAATCTTATAGTTGAGTATTTGTAATTCTAAAGGTTATTTGGAGATTCATTGAGCGAGATTTCTCCCTTTGGTCGAAATGACGGTTGCAAGTTGTCATTTCGAAGGAGGATACGACTGAGAAATCTTATAGTTGAGTATTTGCAATTCTAAAGAGTATTTGGAACTTCCTTGGGTGAGATTCCTCTTTCGCGTTCGGAATGACGTTCGAGAGTTGTCATTTCGAACCAAGCGATAGCGAGTGTGAGAAACCGTAAGGTTCAGCGTAGCTAAATCTTATAATTTAATGTCTATAATTTTAAAGAGTATTTGGAACTTCATTGAGTGAGATTCCTCTCATTCGGTCGGAATGACGGTAGTCGATTATTTGAAGAATTCTTTCGAATTCTCCCAATTTGAGTTATTTGAAAAATTCTTTCGAATTTTCCCAATGCACATCCATTTCAGCGAGGGTCATATCAGAAAGTTGCTTGCCTTCTTTTTTGGCAGCTTCTTCTAAAAACTGAAAGCGGTTGATGAATTTCTTATTGGTTTTTTCTAAGGCATTTTCAGGGTTTACTCCAATAAAACGAGCGTAGTTAATCATGGAGAACAAAACGTCTCCAAACTCTTTTTCTATTTTCTCCTGATTGTTGCTTTTAATTTCTTCGTTTAACTCAGAAAGCTCTTCTTGAACCTTTTCCCACACTTGATGTGGTTCTTCCCAATCAAAACCAACACCTGCAACTTTATCTTGAATACGATTGGCTTTTACCACTGCAGGTAAACTTTTAGGAACGCCTTCTAAAACAGATTTATTCCCTTCTTTTAGCTTGAGCTTTTCCCAGTTTTTCTTAACGTCTTCTTCGTTTTCAACAACTACATCGCCATAAATATGTGGATGACGATCGATGAGTTTATCTGAGATCGCATTGGCTACGTCAGCAATATCGAAAGCTTGTTTTTCGCTTCCTATTTTAGCATAAAAGACGATGTGCAAAAGCACATCGCCTAATTCTTTTTTTATTTCTTGTAAATCGTTGTCTAAAATAGCATCTGCTAACTCGTAGGTTTCTTCAATAGTTAAATGACGTAGACTTTGTAAGGTTTGTTTTTTATCCCACGGACACTTCTCACGAAGGTCATCCATGATGTCTAACAAACGATTAAAGGCGGCTAACTGTTGCTTACGAGTATTCACGATTTAAGCTTCTTCTGTAGTTGTTTCTTCAGCTTCTGCTAACGTGCTAAAGTCAAATTCAGCTTTCGCTAAGATGTTGTACCACTGAATTACTTTTTTAATGTTTGAAGCGTACACACGTTCTTCATCAAATCCAGGTAATACTTCTCCAAAATAAGTAGTTAATTTATTAGCGCTCTCTTTGTGAGAAATAGCTTCTTTACCATCTTCTTTATCAGCAATATTTTTAAGTACTTGTGCTAAAGGCACTTCTTCTTCGTACGTGTAAATAGCGATATTTTCTAATAAGCTTACGTTATGAGTAGCAGTAATAGGAAAACGTTTACCGTCAACAATAGATTTTACGATAACTCCTGTTTTAGTTTGTGATAAGATTTCATACAAACCTGGCTTACCTGTTACAGCTATAATTTTGTTAAATTCCATGTCTTAATGTTTTTTTAGTGTATAACTATTATCTTTTAGCATTAGGAAAACGCATGCGATATCCAGCGTTTACTTTCCCTTTAGAAATATTGTCTAATTTCTTTTTAATTAATCTCTTTTTTAAAGAAGAAAGTTTATCGGTAAACAAAATTCCTTCAATATGGTCATATTCATGTTGAAAAACACGTGCAGGTAATCCGCTTAACGTTTCTGTGTGTTTTTCAAAATTTTCATCTTGGTATTCAATAGTAACTTTTTCTTGACGAAAAACATCTTCGTTAATGGTTGGAATACTTAAACATCCTTCGTTAAAAGCCCATTCGTCACCTTCTTCTTCAATAATTTTAGCATTGATAAATACGCGATTAAAGTTTTTGAAAACTTCTTTTTCTTCTTCACTTATATCGTCATCTTCTGCAAAAGGAGAAGCATCAATAACAAATAAACGGATGTCTTTTCCTATTTGAGGAGCCGCTAAACCAAGTCCGTTAGCATTGTACATAGTTTCTCTCATATCAGCAATTAATTTGTCTAACTGCGGATAGTCTTTATCGATTTCTTTTCCTACTTTACGTAAAACGGGATCTCCGTATGCTACAATGGGTAAAATCATTTACTTTTTAATTTTAAGGAATGCAAAAATACAAAGAATGCTTTTGGTAGAAAATTATTTGTTGTATAAATACGACTGTAAGATGATTGTAGCACTTATTTCGTCTACTAAAGCTTTGTTTTGACGTTGTTTTTTCTTCAAACCGCTATCAATCATTGTTTGAAAAGCCATTTTAGAGGTAAAACGCTCATCTACACGTTTTATGGGGATAGAAGGAATAGTTTTTTCAAGCTTTTGAAGAAAAGGAGTTATGAGCACTTCACTTTCACTATCAGAATTATCCATCTGCTTTGGTTTTCCAACTAAAAAAAGTTCAACATTTTCTTTTTGAGTATACTCTTTTAAAAATGTGATAAGTTCAGAGGTGTTTACAGTTGTTAAACCCGAAGCAATAATTTGAAGCTCATCGGTTACAGCAATTCCTGTTCTTTTTTTTCCAAAATCTATGGCTAATATCCTGCCCATTCTATAAGTTTTTGCAAAGGTAGCTAAATTAAACAAGGAAGAAATATCTGTTTAAAAAATGTATCTTCGCGGTATATTGTTGAAAGCAACTTTATTTTTGCTGAAAAATATTATTAAAAATGACAGAATTACAATCAATTATAGAAAAAGCGTGGGATAACCGCGATTTATTAAAGGAAGAAACTACGATTAATGCTATTAGAAAAGTAGTAGATTTATTAGATGCTGGAGATTTACGTGTTGCTGAACCAACAGACAATGGATGGCAAGTAAATGAATGGGTAAAAAAGGCAGTAGTGTTATATTTTCCTATTCAAAAAATGGAAACTTTAGAGGCTGGTATTTTTGAATATCACGATAAAATTCCATTAAAAAGAGGTTACGAAGCGAAAGGAATTCGTGTAGTACCAAATGCTGTAGCTCGTCATGGAGCCTATATCTCAGCAGGAACTATTTTAATGCCTAGTTATGTAAATATTGGAGCGTATGTTGATGAAGGAACCATGGTTGATACTTGGGCAACTGTAGGTTCTTGTGCACAAATTGGTAAAAACGTACACTTATCTGGAGGAGTAGGAATTGGAGGGGTTTTAGAGCCTTTACAAGCAGCACCAGTAATTATTGAAGACGGAGCGTTTATCGGTTCTCGTTGTATTGTTGTTGAAGGAGTGAGAGTAGAGAAAGAAGCGGTTTTAGGAGCAAATGTAGTATTAACAATGAGTACTAAAATCATTGATGTAACAGGTGATGAACCAGTTGAAATGAAAGGAGTTGTTCCTGCACGTTCGGTAGTAATTCCTGGAAGTTATACCAAGAAGTTTGCAGCAGGGGAGTATCAAGTTCCTTGTGCTTTAATTATAGGTAAGCGTAAAGAAAGTACAAACAAAAAGACTTCGTTAAATGATGCTCTTAGAGAGTATGATGTGGCGGTTTAAGAAAACATAAATAGTATAAAAAAGGGAAGATTTTAAATCTTCCCTTTTTTATTGTTTTCATATAATTTTCTAAGTTTTGCATATTTCATATAAGAGAAAAAGGCTTGCATCATAGAAAATGTAATTCCGTCTAATCCATGGAAAATACCTTTTTTAAGAATATAACAACGTAGGAAAGACCATAATCCGTGCCCTATGGGCGTAAAGAAGTTTACTTTTTTGTTTTGTTCAAAATATTCTTCAGATTGCCAAGTAGTGTACAAGTTGTATTTTCCTATAATCTGATGAAAATCTTTCCAACCAAAGTGTAATAAATGAAGTTTGGTTGTTTTTAAATTGGTGGCTTGTATACTTTGATGAACTTTTGTAGTTGCAGGTTTAGCGGTTTGCTTGTTAAAAAACCTACATGTATAAGAAGGGTACCACCCAGCAAAATTAATAGGCTGGTCTTTTAAAAAGTTTTTACGTCTAAAGTTATAAGCGTCATAAGGTTCATTTAAATATTTTCCACTCTTAATAAATTTAAAACTATCTTCATCTAAACGTTCATCTGCATCTAAGTTTAAAATCCAATCATTTTTACAAAATTGTAGTCCATGTACTCTCTGGGGTCCATCTCCTAAAAACTTTTGTAAATAAACTTTAGCTCCCATAGACTCTGCAATTTCAACAGTCTTGTCAGAACTAAAAGAATCAATTATAATCACTTCATCGCATACCCTATTTAAAGAAATAATACAATCTTTAATGTTAGCTTCTTCATTAAAAGTAATTACTAGGCCACTTATATTCATGTGTAAATATTATTGTAGATTTGTTCGGTCAAAAATACAATTATTAAATGATTCCAAAAATTATACATTTCTGTTGGTATGGTAAAGGTGAGTATAATGAAACAATAAAAAAATGTATTGCTTCTTGGGAAGAAAAATTACCTGACTATACTATAAAGAAGTGGGATGAAACCAATACCCCTTTTGATAAATTACCTTTTTTAAAATTACTTTATAAACAAAAAAAATGGTCATTTATAACTGATTATGTTCGGTTGTACTCTATATATAAAGAAGGAGGAATTTATGTTGATACAGATATTGAGATGCTCACTACTTTTGATCATTTATTAAATGAAAAAGCTTTTGTTGGTTTTCAAGGAACATTAGAGTCTGAAAAGTATCCATTAAATTCTGCTGTTATTGGAGGAGAAAAAGGAAATGGTTTTATTTTAGACTGTATTAAAGCAACAGAAGAAAAGCAACGCTTGAATTTTAATGCAATGGGAGGGCCTCCAATTGTATCTAAAGTATTATTAAATTATGGACTAAATGAGTATAAAAAACAGCATTTAAAAGATGTTTTATTACTTCCAACAGAATATTTTTTTCCTTTTGCGTGGAATGAAAAGTTTACTAAAGAATGTGTTAAACCAGAAACTATCTGTATTCACTGGTGGGAAGATTCTTGGGGAAATAAACAAAAAGGTTTTTCGTATTTAATAGATAGTTTAAAGAGAAAAGCAATTAAATTACCTTTATTGATTAAGAATAGAATAAAATTCTTAATAAATAAGAATAATTTTTATCTAATTAATATTTTAATAAAGTAAAACTTTCATTTTTAGTTAAATAACATGTTTTTATCCATTATAATACCCGTTTATAACACACCTGTTGAGTTTTTAAAAGAGTGTTTAGAGAGTTTAAAGTTTATACCTTCATTTATTACCAGTGAAATTATAATTATTAATGATGGTTCAGATAATAAGGATACTTTAAGTTTTTTATCTAGCATTAATGACACTAAATATTTGATAGAGAATAGACGAAATGGAGGTCCTGGTTTTGCTAGAAACGAAGGTATTAAGTTAGCTAAAGGAAAATATATATTTTCTTTAGATTCAGATGATGTATTACATAAAGATTTTAATATATTTATAGAGTATCTTATAAAAAACAATGAAATAGATGTTTTATATGGAGATTTCTTATACTTTGGAGATATTAATAAAGTACAAAAAAATCATGAGTTTAATAAAATAGCTTTGTGGTTTGAAAGTAATATTCCTGCGTGTTCATTCTTTAAGAAAAGTGCTTGGGAAAAAGTAGGAGGTTATGATGAAAGTTTAAAAACTTTTGAAGATTACGATTTTTGGATTCAGTGTGCTGTAAAAAACTTAAAATTCAAATACTTACCGTATTCTACTTTTAGATATAGAAAAGTTAATGATGGAGTTTCATTATACCAAAATACAAGAGCGTTACATAAAACCTATTTTAAAATAGTAAGGGATAAAATACCAACAAAAGAAATAACATTTTTAGGTATAAGAGATTTTATGAAAGGATATTATGCTAAAAAAGCAAAAAGTGATGATACTGTTTTAAAGGTATTCGTTAACTATATTAAGACTTTTGTAAAAACATTAGAAATGTTAAAAAGAATAATGCTATCCTCATTAAGAAAGGCTAAATTAATTAAGTAATGATAGCTAGTATACTGAATTTTTTAAATGAAGGAAAAACTATTTTATACCCAACAGATACAGTTTGGGGACTAGGTTGTGATGCAACTGATGAAGACGCTGTTAAAAAAATTTACCAATTAAAAAATAGGGAAGAATCGAAGAGTCTAATTATTTTGGTTGACTCTATTGAAATGTTGCAAAACCATGTGGCAAATATACCTGAAAAGGCTTTAGAAATTTTAAAGACATCGGTAAAGCCTACTACTATAATTTACAATAAACCGAAAGGGTTAGCACCGAATACCATTGCTTCTGATAATACGATTGCTATTCGAATTCCACAGGATGAGTTTTGTATTCAGCTAATTAAAGAGTTTGGTAAGCCTATAGTTTCTACTTCAGCAAATGTAAGTGGAGAACCAACTCCTAAATCATTTTCAGAAATAAGCCAAGCAATTTTAAAGAGTGTAGATTATGTGGTAAATTTGCATCAAGAGAAAGTAGCAGAAAAGTCTTCAACTATTTTAAAAATTGAAGGTGAGGCTATTATAGTGATTAGAGAATAATTGTATGCAAAAACAATATTTTAAGGAAGCAATTTCCGCAGAAATATTTCAATATATATCCAAAGCAGCTAAAGAGTTACAACTAGAAAGTTACGTAATTGGTGGTTTTGTACGTGATTTTATTTTAAAACGAGGAACAGCCAAAGATATTGACGTTGTAGCTGTTGGTAGCGGAATAGAATTAGCTCAAAAAGTAGCTGAGTTACTACCTAATAAACCTAAAGTTCAAGTGTTTAAAACCTACGGAACAGCGATGTTACGTTTTAAAGATGTTGAAATTGAATTTGTAGGTGCCCGAAAAGAATCATATTCGGAAGAGAGTAGAAATCCTAAAGTTTCTGAAGGTACTTTACAGGATGACCAAAACCGAAGAGACTTTACAATTAATGCATTAGCATTGAGTTTAAATGAAGAAGATTTTGGATTACTATTAGACCCTTTTGGTGGTATAGGAGATTTGGAAGCAAAAATTATTAGAACACCTTTAAATCCAGACATTACTTATTCTGACGATCCACTACGAATGATGCGTGCTATTCGTTTTGCTACCCAATTGAATTTTACTATTGAAGAAAATTCGTTAAACGCAATTACAAAAAATGCTCCAAGAATAGATATTATTACTCGTGAGCGTATTGTAGTTGAGTTGAATAAAATTTTAGAATCTCCAGTGCCTTCTATAGGTTTTTTATTATTGGAAAAAACAGGGTTGTTAGAAAGAATTTTACCAGAATTAATCGCTTTAAAAGGAGTAGAGGAAGTAGAAGGACAAAAACACAAAGATAATTTTTATCATACACTAGAAGTAGTTGATAATATTGCACAAAATACGGATGATGTTTGGCTTCGTTGGGCAGCGTTGTTACATGATATAGGTAAAGCTCCTACAAAACGTTATCACAAAAAAATAGGCTGGACATTCCATTCACATGAGTTTGTGGGATCAAAAATGGTATATAAACTATTCAAACGTTTAAAAATGCCATTGAATAACAAGATGAAGTTTGTTCAGAAAATGGTGATGTTAAGCTCTCGTCCGATTGTTTTAGCAAGTGAAGTAACGGATTCTGCAGTGCGTCGTTTAATTTTTGATGCTGGTGATGATGTAGAATCATTGATGACTTTATGTGAAGCAGACATCACGACTAAAAACCCGAAGAAATTTAAGCGATATCATAAAAATTTTGAGATAGTTCGTCAAAAAATTAAAGAAGTAGAAGAACGCGATAGGGTTCGTAATTTCCAACCACCAATAACAGGAGAAGAAATAATGAAAACCTTTAACTTACAACCTTGTAGGGAAATTGGTCAGATAAAAGAAGCTATAAAAGAAGCTATTTTAGATGGTAAAATTCCCAATGAACATGATGCTTCGTATCAATTTATGTTAGAAAAAGGAGTTCAGTTAGGTTTAAAAGTGAGCCAATAAATAATAAAAGAGTTTTAAAAAAAAAGAGAAGCAGTATGCTTCTCTTTTTTAGTTTGTTATCCTAAAGATTGCATTTCTACAAGTTTTTTATAAGTTCCACTCTTAGATATAAGTTCATTATGAGTTCCTTGCTCTACAATTTTTCCTTTTTGCATAACTACAATCAAATCTGCTTTTTGAATGGTAGATAAACGATGTGCAATGACTACAGAAGTCCTGTTTTGCATCATTTTTTCTAAAGCGTCTTGTACTAATTTTTCAGACTCCGTATCTAAAGCTGAAGTTGCTTCATCTAAAATCATGATTGGAGGGTTCTTAAGAACAGCACGAGCAATGCTTAAACGTTGTTTTTGACCACCTGAAAGCTTATTTCCGCTATCACCAATATTGGTGTCATAACCGTTTGGCAAATCTTTTATAAATTCGTGAGCGTTGGCAATTTTTGCAGCTTCGATGATTTCTTCATCACTTTTACCTTCAATTCCCAAGGTAATGTTATTCTTTATTGTATCATTGAACAATATAGAATCTTGTGTAACTAAACCTTCTAATTGTCTGAGTGAATGTTTTTTGATATTTCTAATATTTATACCATCTATTTCGATAGCACCTTTATTAACGTCATAAAAACGCGTTAATAAGTTTGCTATAGTGGATTTACCACTTCCAGATTGCCCAACTAAAGCAACCATTCTTCCTTTGGGTATAGTAAGTGAAAAATCTTTTAGAACGTAGTTGTCTTCATATTTAAAAGAAATATTTTCTATTAAAATTTCTGAGTCAAAAGTCTTCTTATCAATAGCATTTGACGTATCTTTTAAAGGGTTTTCAGTTTCTAAAACTTCTAAGATACGTTCAGCAGCAGCGTTTCCTTTTTTAACTCCGTAACTAGCTTTAGAAATAGCTTTGGCAGGTGTTAAAATATTATAAGCTAATCCCATATAAGCAATGAAATCTTCTCCTTGTAAGGTGCCTTCTTCTAAAACTAATATACCTCCATACCAAAGCAATACAGCGATAACACCAATTCCTAAAAACTCACTAGCTGGACTAGCTAAATTTGTTCTATTAAGTAGTGTGTTTGAAAAGTGGTAAAAACGATTGGTTGATTTTTCAAATTTTTGTTGAAATTCTTTTTCTGCAGTAAAGCCTTTAATTACTTTTAGTCCTCCTAAAGTTTCTTCTAAAAGTGATAAAAAATATCCCTGCTCTTTTTGTACACTATCAGACTTTCGTTTTAAGCTTTTTCCAATTAAAGAAATTATATAGCCAGAAATAGGAATAAAAACAAAAACAAAAAGAGTAAGTTTAAAGCTAATAGCTATCATTGCGGTGATCGTGAAAATAATAGTTAAAGGCTCTCTTACTAACATTTCTAAAATAGATAAAAATGAATGCTGAATTTCCAATACATCAGTTCCAATTCTAGCCATAGTATCACCTTTTCTTTTTTCAGAAAAATAGGAGATAGGTAATTCTATAGTCTTTCTGTATAAATCGTTTCGAATATCTTTTAAAACACCATTTCTTAAGAAAGTAATGAAGTACATGGCTAAGTAGTTAAAAATATTCTTAAAAAAGAATGTAGTTATAACTAAACCTACAACAACCATTAGTGTTTTTGATTTATCATCACCAGCAATTTCATACACATAATAAGAAACATTTGCCTTAAAATAGTCAATTATTTTTGTTATGTTTTCAAAAACTGGTTTTTCAATTATTTTAATAGTATTTGGTTTAAAAATAACCTCTAACATAGGCATTAATACCAAGAAAGAAAGAGTTGAAAAAAGAGCATATAAGATATTAAATAATATATTTAAATATCCATACTTTTTATATGGAATAGCATATTTAATAATCTTTTTAAAATAGTCCATTATAGGTTTAATTCTTTTATAATTCGTTGAATTTTATTATTCAATTCTTTTTCTACTTCCTTAGCATTTGAAATATCACTTAGTTTACTTTTAACACTAAAGTAAAATTTGATTTTAGGTTCTGTACCACTTGGGCGAGCAGCAATTTTAGTTCCGTCCTGGGTTTGATAGATTAATACATTAGATTTAGGAATGTCAATTGCTGTTTCTTCACCAGTAATTAGGTTTTTTCTAACAGAGGATTGATAATCGTACAGGTATTCTACTTTTGATTCATCTATTTCAGTAAATGGATTATTACGTAAATCAACCATCATTTGTTTGATTTGTTGCGCTCCATCCATTCCTTTTTTTACTAAAGAAATTAAATGCTCTTTATAAAAATGATGACGTGTATATAAGTTTAATAATTCTTTATAGAAAGAACTATTGTTAGACTTAGCATCAGAAGCGATTTCACAGGCTAGTAGGGCAGAGGTAACAGCATCTTTATCACGCACAAAATCGCCTACCATATAACCAAAACTCTCTTCACCACCACCTATAAAATTAAGTTCAGGGTGATCTTTAATCATTTTAGCAATCCATTTAAAACCAGTTAATCCAACTTTGGTTTCAACTCCATATGAATCTGCAATTTCATTCACTAAATAGGTAGAAACAATAGTAGAACCTACAAATTGTTTTCCGTTTAACTTACCTTGTTTTTTCCAATCATTGATTAAAAAATCGGTCATCATACTCATGGTTTGATTTCCGTTTAGTAATTTCATATTTCCTTCAGTATCACGAACAGCAATTCCAATTCTGTCTGAATCTGGGTCGGTTCCTAATACAATGTCAGCATCAATTTTATTAGCTAAATCAACTGCCATTTTAAGAGCAGCAGGTTCTTCTGGGTTAGGAGAATCAACTGTAGGGAAACTACCATCAGGAGTTGCTTGTTCTTCAACAATGTGGACCTGGGTGTATCCTGCACGTTTTAAAACTTCAGGAATTAATTTAATAGAGGTTCCGTGTAAAGAAGTAAAAACAATCTTTAAGTTTTTACGACCTGTTACATTAAAAGTTCCATTTGCTAAAGAAGCTTTCCAAAAAGCTTCATCAACTTCACTTCCTATTGAAGTAATTAATTCTTTTTTTGAGTTGAAATTGATTTCTGAAAAGGCTAAAGAATTTACTTCATTGATGATCTCTGTATCATGTGGTGGAACTATTTGACCACCATCATTCCAATACACTTTATATCCATTGTATTCTGGTGGATTGTGAGAAGCTGTTAATACTATTCCTGCGTCACATCCTAAATAATTTACCGCAAAAGATAATTCTGGAGTAGGGCGTATATCTTCAAATAAAAATACCTGAATATTATTTGCTGAAAGTACGTTTGCTACTACTTTAGCTAACCATTCACTGTCATGACGACAATCATAACCTATAGCTACTTTTATTGTTTTCTTTGGGTATGTTTTGTTAAGGTAATTACTCAATCCTTGAGTAGCTTTTCCTAAGGTGTATTTATTTATTCGGTTGGTACCAGCACCTACTATTCCGCGCATTCCACCTGTTCCGAATTCTAAGTTTTTATAAAAGCGATCGGGTAAATCACTAGCATTAACATCAATTAACTGTTGAATTTCTTTCTGTGTTTCAGAATCAAAAGTGTCAGATAGCCATTGTTTGGCCTTGTTTAAAATCTCTTCCATGTGTCAAATTATAAAACGTACAAAGATACGGGTTTAAAAGTTCAATTTATCTTTGATTATATAATGTTTTTGATGTGGATTACTTTTAATGATCAACTCACCTAGAAAACCAGCCAAAAAAAGTAAAGTACCCAAAACCATTGAGGTTAAGGCTATATAAAACCATGGGTTACTGGTAACCAATATAGCTTTTACTCCTGTAGAAAGTTGGTATATTTTCATAGCTCCTATGAAGAATGCTGAGAAGAAACCAAAGATAAACATTAATGTTCCCCATAGACCAAAAAAGTGCATTGGTCTTTTTCCAAATTTTGAAAGAAATGAAATGGTAATTAAGTCTAAAAAACCGTTTACAAAACGATCCATTCCAAACTTAGTTACTCCATACTTACGAGCTTGGTGTTGTACTACCTTTTCATCAATGCGATTAAATCCTTCATTTTTTGCCAATACAGGAATATAGCGGTGCATTTCACCACTAACTTTAACTGCTTTGACAACTTCATTTTTATAAGCTTTTAATCCACAATTAAAATCGTGTAACTTTAATCCTGAAGTTTTTCGAGCTGCCCAATTAAATAATTTTGAGGGAATATTTTTGGTAACGACATTATCGTATCGTTTCTTTTTCCATCCAGAAATTAAATCGAAATTTTCTTCAGTAATTAAGCGGTATAGTTCAGGTATTTCATCAGGACTATCTTGTAAGTCGGCATCCATCGTAATAACTACATCCCCTTTAGTTAAAGCAAATCCAGCATCTAAGGCTTGGGATTTACCATAATTTCTTTGAAATCGTAAACCTTTTACTTCTTGATGTTTTTGTGATAATTCTTCTATTATTCTCCAAGAATTATCAGTACTTCCATCGTCAATAAAAATAAGCTCATATAAAAATTGATTGGACTGCATAACTTTTGCAATCCAATCGTATAATTCTGGTAAAGATTCCTCCTCGTTAAGAAGTGGTATTACTACCGATATATCCATATATTTTGTTCAATGTTTAAAAAGGTAAAGTTACGAAGTATTACTTTTATGTAAAACTTTAACTTCTTTAAACTATTTTTAATATTGGTCTTCTTCTGTTTTTTTCATAATAGCTCCAGCAATAAGAGAAGTTACTCCGCCCAAGAACATATTCATTATAAATACGCCACCAAATAAAGAAAGGAAAAAGAATTTTCTTGATTGTTTTTCACTCTTTTCTATTTGTTCTGGAGTCATTCCAAAGCTGTCTGCCCAAACAACTTTTTGCATCTCTATAGTATTATCCATAAAGTTAGGTTCTATTACAAAAGCAAAAATGGCATAATAAACTATAATAATTAATGTAGCTATTAACGTAATACCTAATCCAACTTTTAATGCTTTTCCAAATGAAATGAGTTCATTATTATTAGATTTATATTTTCGTATACCAAGGATAATAAAAGCTACAAGAGCTATAAAACCTGCAATACCTGAAATAAATTCTTGTTTATATTGCATTCCTAATGCATATTTTATAAGTGCTATTAAAATAGAAGCACCTCCTAAATATAATCCGTAGTTTAAGATAATGTTTTTACTTTTTGCTTGATTTTCCATTGTGTGAATTTAGTTAGTGATACAAATATATTCTTTTTTAATGTTATGTTTATTTTATCCTGTCAAAAGAAAAAAATATAAACAACAAACTATTAGTATTCAAAAACTTAGAAACGTTACAGTTTTTTTATGCAAAATTTGTTGTTTTTTATAAAAAAATGGTTGTAAATTTGCCTCGGCAAGTCCTACACAACCAGCTCCCTTTGAATCCCCCAGGGCGGGAACGCAGCAAGGGTATTAGGTCGTAGCGGTGTGATGTAGGTAGCTTGCCTTTTTTTGTATCCGATAGTTTCGTTTATTCTTCCTCGCTTAAATTCAAATTACTTCTAGGGTGATGTAATTCAACAACTTCTTTAAGGTAGCTATTGTCTAAGTGTACGTAAATCTCTGTAGTAGTGATGCTTTCATGTCCTAATAACTGTTGAATAACACGTAAATCTGCTCCATTTTTTAGTAAATGTGTAGCAAAAGAATGTCTTAAGGTATGCGGGCCAATACTTTTTTTTAGATTGATTTTTTGAGCTAATTCTTTTAAAATGATAAAAATCATTTGTCGGGTTAAGCGCTTTCCTCTTCTGTTTAAAAAAACAATATCTTCATCTTCCTTTTTAGAAATAATTTGAGACCTGATTTCATTAATATAGAAGTTTAGCCTATGGATAGTGGTAATATGAATAGGAACAAAACGATATTTATTTCCTTTCCCAAGAACTTGAATATAACCTTCGTCAAAAAATAAATCAGAAAGCTGTAGGTTAATCAATTCACTTACACGAAGACCACAACTATAAATGGTTTCAATAATGGTCTTGTTACGTTCTCCTTGAGAGTGACTTAAATCAATGGCATCAATTAATTTGTCAATATCTTCTTTTTCTAAAGTGTCTGGTAATTTTTTTATAATGTTTGGGCTCTCTATTAAATCTGTAGGGTTGTCTTTTCGATAATCTTCAAAGATTAGAAAGTCAAAAAAACTACGTAATCCTGAAATTAAACGGGCTTGACTACGAGCATTGATATTCTTACTTGTTTCATAAATAAATTGTTGGATTGTCTTTTGAGTAATATGAATAGGAGAAAGGTTAGGTTCTAAATTACTAACAAATAAGTCTAATTTTTTTACATCTCTTCGGTAACTATCAATAGAGTTTTTTGAAAGGCCTCTCTCAATTTTTAAAAAGTTAGTATAATCAGATATAGCTTGTTCCCAGTTCATTAAGTATAAAATGTGTTTTTTTTGTTATAAAAAAAAGTTAAAAAATTAAAATAAAACTATTTTCTCACAAAATTATAATTAATAAGATTAAAAATTATGAAAAAATTATTACTAGTAGTTGCTATGGTTGCTGTTACAGCAAGCGCACAGAAGAATGTTATTAAGGTTAACCTTATTGGATTAGCTATTGAAACAGCTGAATTATCTTATGAAAGAGCTGTTTCTGACAAAGGAGCTGTTGAAATTGGATTATCTTATGCTGGTGCTGATGTTACCTCTGGTTCAGAAAAAATTAGTACAAGTGCTATTGGAGTTGAAGGTAAATATAAATTTTACTTTTCTTCTGATAAAGATGCTCCAAGAGGATGGTATGCTGCGCCTTTTGTAAATTATTCTTCTGCTTCAGCAGAAAATAATTCAGGAGAAGATATAGGTTTTTCTACTTTCTCTGGTGGAGCTTTAGTTGAATACCAATGGGTATTTGGTGTAGGAGATTCAGGTTTTGCTTTAGATTTAATTTTTGGAGCACAATACGTTTCTGCTTCTGCAACAGGAGGAACTACTGTTAGTATTGATGGATTTTTACCAAGGTTAGATGTTTCTTTAGGATACGCTTGGTAATTATTATTTATACATAGAATTTCAAAAAAGGAAGCAAATTTGCTTCCTTTTTTTTGTTTGATTATCAATGTTTTAAGATTTTAAATGTGTTTTATATCTTTTTTATTGAAAAAATCAGTTGTTAAAACTTTATTTAGGTGTATCTTTGCCGGCTCAAAATAAAACTTATAAAACAAAAATTATGAAAAAATTTTTAGTAGTTGCTATGATGGCTTTAGGTTTAGCTGTTAATGCACAAGAAGGACAATTAAACGTTGGTGGTACTATTGGTTTACCAGTAGGTGATGCTGATGGTTTTGATGTAACTGGAGCTATTGAAGCTAATTATTTATTTAATGTAGCAGAAGGTTTTAAAGTAGGACCATCTGTATCGTATGTACACTTCCAAGGAGAAGGAGCTGATATAGCTTTCTTACCTGTAGCTGTAGCTGGTCGTTACAATGTAGCTGAGAAGTTTGTTGTTGGTGCTGATTTAGGTTACGGAATTGGTGTTAGACCTTCTGGAGTTGATAGTGGTTTTTACTATAGACCAATAGTAGGTTACCAAGTAAGTGAAAAAATTACTTTACACGTAGATTATACAGGTGTTGCTCTTGATGGTGCTACAGCTTCTACAGTAGGGATTGGAGGAACTTATTCTTTTTCTTTATAATAAGAAACTCAATAATAAGTAAAAAAAGGAAGCAAATTTGCTTCCTTTTTTTATGCTTAAAAGTTAAAAAGAGTATTTTTACTTTAGAAAATATTAGTAATGAAAAAAATAATTATAATTAATGGACCTAATTTGAATTTATTAGGGAAGCGTGAACCAACTATTTATGGAGCAAGTTCTTTTGATGATTATTTTAAAAAATTAAAAAATAATTACACTAATGTAAATTTAGAGTATTTTCAATCGAATATAGAAGGGGAGTTGATAGATAAATTACATGAAGTAGGTTTTGATTATGATGGTATCATTCTAAATGCAGCAGCCTATACTCATACATCTGTAGGTATTGGTGATGCTGTAAAAGGTGTAGAAACCCCTGTAGTTGAAGTGCATATTTCAAATATACATGCTAGAGAAGAGTTTCGCCATACTAGTTATATAGCTCCTAATGCGAAAGGAGTTATTTTTGGTTTTGGTTTACAAGGATATGAACTAGCTCTTCAAAGCTTTTTGTAAAAAGAAATAGCGAGTTCCTAATAACAAAAATAGAGGAATCATAGGATACGTGTATAATTGAATACTAAATAGCCATATAAAAGGAATAATTAGTATAAAAATTAATAAAACGATACAATAACCGTATATCCATTTTGGTGGAATTTCCTTCAATAAAAAGATAGCAACAACTAAGTTAGGTGCAAATGCCCATAAAAAGTTAAAATTGTTAGGTGCAGTTGAATGGTTGGTAAAGAACCATAAAAAAACAATTAGCAAACCTAAAACACCAGTTGTAAAAAACAGAATAAAGTCAAACCATTTGGTTCTTTTAGAGTTTTTAAAGTCTTTATATGTAATAAATATTCCAAATAAGGAAAATACTAAAATTATTAAAAAGGGATTAATAACATCACTTTTGGATTCCTTCTCTTCAAAATCGAGTAAAACATTTGTTTTCCTAACTAAATTTTCTTCTTTTTCATCTTTAACAATTTTTGATACACTTAAAGCTTCAAAAACATAATCAGGTAAGTATAAGTATTCTTTTGGAGCTGCTATTTTATCTAACTTACTTCCTAAAGCTATATTAATTCCTAAGCTACCCCAAGTGTTTGGATTAATTTCTTTATTCATCAATTGTCGTAACGATAAATCCTTCGTAACAAAATTATTCTTAAAAACTAAGTTATCTCCTGTAACCTTTTGAATTATATCACGAGGTCTGGTAGCACAGTTATCGAAAAAAGGATCGTAAAAATAACTTGCATTTTCAGGGAGAACATTTGTTTCTAAAAACTGAAAAAAATCATTTCTTTGTTGTTGCGTTAAGTTTAAAATTTGTTCTTTCACCCAACGTTTATCTTGTTGAGCACTCTTTAAAGATAAATGGAAAGGATAGCGAGCTAACTTGTATTTCATATAACCTTTGGTAAAGTTTACATAAAAGTTAGGGTCATCAAAATCAAAAATTCCATAATTGTAAAGAAGATCTAGTTGTAAAACGGGATCTTTTACTCGAATAGCTGTATGCCCAAACTTCTCATATAAAGCTTTTCCAGGTCCTGAAGTAATGATACTTATTTGAGAAAATTTTGATAAACCTAAAGTATTAACTCTTTGAGAAAAAGCTTGATTAATACATAATAAACAAAGAAAAAGAAATGCATATTTTTTTATTATCATAAGTATGAGAGAAAATTAATGTCGGTGTTTTACAAATATCATAAATCCGATTAATATAACTAGGTATTTTTAAGGTTATTGTTTAATATTCAATTCCAAGAGTTTCATTTATAAATCTTGAAATACGTTGTTCTAACCATCTGTTTTCTGTGCTAGAAAAAGAAGACATAAAACCTACATGTCCGCCATAATTTGGTGTAGAGAGATAAAAGTTTTTCATTTCCTTAGCTTCTTTTATAGGGTAGCATTCTTTTGATAAAAAACTATCATCTAAAGCATTAATAAGTAATGTTGGAACCTTAATTTCTGGAATAAAAGGCTTAGCACTTGCTTTTAGCCAATAATCCTCGGAACTTTCAAAGCCAAAAACAGGTACAGTGTACTGTTTTTCTAAATGTCTAAATTTACTAGCTTTAAATAAGAGTTCTTTATTTAATTTGAAGTCAGGAAACTTTTTTGCTTTCTGTAAGAGCTTCAACTTCATAGTTTTTAAAAACTCATTTAGGTAAATTTTGTTTTTTAATTTATTTAGTTCAGCTTGAGAAGAGGTTAAGTCAACAGGAACAGATACAGCTATTCCTCCTTTAACTTCTGAAGGAATATCACTGTATTCTCCTAAATATTTTAAAGTTAGATTTCCACCTAAACTAAACCCTGTGATTATAATATTGTCATAATCATAATGGTTTTTTAAGTATTTAATGATGAAACTAACATCGTCTGTTTTTCCGCTATGATAGGTTTCTAAAAGTAAATTATCTTCTCCGCTACAACCTCTTAAATTCATACAGACTGTATCAAAACCTAAACTGTTTAGATGGTTAGATGTTGTAATCATATAATTTGACTGAGAACTACCTTCTAATCCGTGAATTAACAACACAATAGTGTTAGATTCCACGAAAGAAAAGTCTAAATCAATAAAATCAGCATCCCACGTTGTAATTCTTTTTCGTTTATATTCAATGGTGTCTTTCATGAATAACGGACGATAAACAGTGTTGAAATGAGCACTTTTAAATGGGAGGCTAGGAGAGAATGTATCTGAGATAATTGGCATAATACTATGTAATAGCTTTTTACACAAAGATGACAAAAAATAGCTAAAATGTAAAAGCCATTGAATGATTTCTTATTTTAGCTGTAAATTTATGAATACTATGAACGTCAAAAAATATATTCCAAATTTATTAACCTTAGGAAACTTGTTATGTGGTACTATTGCTACCATTTTTGCAATTAAAGGAGATTTTTTTGCCACGGCAATTTTGGTAATGCTAGGGATACTTTTTGATTTTTTTGATGGATTTGCAGCTCGTATGTTAAAGGTACAAGGTGAATTAGGTAAACAGTTAGATAGTTTAGCTGATATGGTAACAAGCGGGGTAGTACCAGGGATTGTAATGATGCAAATGTTGGTAAATGCTTTAGATATAGATGCTGTTGGATACTTTGGAGTTGATGAATATGGAGCAACAGGAAGTAATTTGCCTTATTTAGGCTTATTGCTAACATTAGGAGCAGGATACCGTTTAGCGAAGTTTAATATTGATGAGCGCCAATCAGATAGTTTTATTGGAGTACCAACACCAGCTATGAGTTTGTTTGTGATTTCTTTACCATTAATAGCTCAGTTTGATAAAGAATCGTTTTTAATAAGTTTTATTGAAAATCAATATTTTTTAATACTGATTACAGTGTTATTTACGTATTTAATGAATGCTGAGATACCATTATTCTCTTTGAAATTTAAAAATTTTTATTTTAAAGATAATGTGATTAAGTATGTGTTTTTAGCTTTATCAATTATATTAATTATCACTTTAAAAATTGTTGCCATTCCAATGATTATACTATCATATGTAGTATTGTCTATTGTAAATAACTCAGATAAAAAGCTCTCTTCAAAATAGAGTAAGTTACATCTTAAATAAAATAAAAAAACACGTTGTGAGTGAATCAACGTGTTTTTTTGTTTTGATTTTGAAAGTTATTTTTTAGGTGTTTTTTTGAGGTTCAAAAATGTTACTTATGAAATGATAATTTTCTAAAGATATTTTATCTTCAGCAAAGACCTTATCCATAAGTTTATTTTTCATAAAATCTCCTTTTTTGTAGATGTCCCAGCTTTCGTTATTTCTATTGGTTAATGTAACTTTATCTGAACCTATTTCAAAGTTACACCAATCATTATAATTAGCTATTTTTTTATAGCTATGATCAGACACTTTGATATTCCCTTTTACATTTAAACCTTCTATATCAATGCATAAATTACAGAAATCGATGAAACTCATATTATCTGCAGGTATAACAAGAAAAGAATTAGTATTCCCTTTTTTTCTATACAGCTTAAAACCATCTTTTAAGTTTTGGTTATGATAAACTTTAGAAAAAGAGGAGAAAAGATCTTCTTCTTTTGCATTCTCAATTATGAAGTGATTTTGTGTTACAGCTTGATTATTGAATTTTTTCTTCTTAAGCTCAAAATCTTTTCCAAGATATACTCTACGAACAGTTTCGTCTTCAGCAAGTTCTTCGGGAGTTCCTTCTTTTAAAATCCCTCCATTATACATTAGGTAAGTTCTATCAGTAATTGCAAGAGTAGCCTGCACATCATGATCGGTAATTAAAATACCAATATTTTTATTTTTCAATTGTGCTACAATTCCTTGAATATCTTCTACAGCAATTGGATCGACACCAGCAAAAGGTTCATCTAATAAAATAAATTTAGGATCAGAAGCTAAACAACGTGCAATTTCTGTTCTACGACGCTCACCACCCGATAATAAATCACCGCGGTTTTTACGTACATGTCCTAAACTAAATTCATCTATTAACTCTTCTAAGCGTTGTTTTCTTTCAGCTTTAGTTCTATCAGTAAATTCAAGAACTGACATAATATTATCTTCTACAGAAAGTTTTCTAAAAACAGAAGCCTCTTGTGCTAAGTAACCAATTCCTTTTTGAGAACGTTTATACATTGCATCAGTAGTAATTTCTTCATTATCTAGAAAAATGTGACCATCGTTAGGTTTAATCATACCTACAATCATATAGAAAGAGGTTGTTTTACCTGCTCCGTTAGGACCAAGTAATCCAATAATTTCACCTTGCTCAACTTCTAAAGAAATTCCTTTTACTACTTTCCTGCTACCGTATATCTTTTGTATGTTGTCTGCTCTTAACTTCATTTATTATTGTTGAAAATGGAATTGATTAAAGTATAAAAGTAACAAAACTGTTTCTTAAAAACTTCTTAAATCAATATATGTATAAATTAAGCTTCGTTTTCTAATGCTTCCCAAAACTCTACAGCTCTTCGTAAATGAGGAATTAAAATAGTTCCACCAACTAGTGTGGCAATACTCATAGTTTCCATCATTTCTTCTTTGGTAACACCATTTTGGTGGGCTGTTTTTAAATGATAAGCAATACAGTCATCACAACGTAATACTGCAGACGCTACTAAACCTAATAATTCTTTAGTTTTAACAGGTAGATGCCCTTCGGTAAAAGCATTGGTATCTAAGTTGAAAATACGTTTGATTACTTTATTATCTGATGCTAAAATCTTTTCGTTCATTTTAGCACGATAGTCGTTAAACTCTTGGACTTTTTGTGACATTCTTTTGTTGTTGTTTTAAGACAAATTTTGATACATAAATACTCATTTCATATAAAATCATGATAGGTACTGATACAATTACTTGGCTAGCCACATCTGGTGGAGTAATAATAGCAGATAATACCAATACCACGACTAATGCATGTTTACGATATTTTCGTAAAAACTCTGGTGTAATTAATCCTATTTTAGTTAGGAAGAAAATAACGACAGGAAGTTCAAAAAATATAGCAACACCCAATAATGTATTTGTAATAAGGCTAATGTAAGCCTCTAACTTAAAATTGTTTTGTATAGCGTCTGATATTTCAAAGTTGTAAAAGAAGTATACAGACATTGGTAAAATAACGTAATAGCTAAATAAAATCCCTAGAAAGAACAGAAAAGAAGAGGTGAAAATAAAACCTTTTGATTTTTTCTTTTCGCTTTCATGCAACCCAGGAGCTATAAATCGCCAAAACTCCCATAAAATGTATGGAAAGGCAACTACAAACCCTAAAATTAGAGAAGACCAAATCCCTGTCATCAATTGTTGAGTAGGATTTAAAGCTTGAAGTGTTTGTTTAAATTTAATCGTACAAAAACTACTATCAATTCCAATAGAAGAAAATACTTTACAAAAGAATTGATACGTTGCAAAATCAGGCTTTAAATGAGCTAAAAGAATTTCATTAAAAACAAAATTAATGTTTGCAAAAATGACGATTGCTACTACAAAAATAGCTGCAAAACTCCTTACTAAATGCCATCTTAGTTCTTCAAGATGGTCTAAAAAAGACATTTCCTTTTCTGCCATCTTAAAATATTCCTTCTTTAATTAAATCATGTAAGTGTACCACACCTACATAATTGTTGTCTGCATCAGTAACTAAAATTTGGGTAATATTGTTGTTTTCTAAAGTATCTAAAGCTTCAACAGCCATAGCATCTACGTCTATTGTCTTTGGGGTAGTACTCATAATATCAGCAGCAGTAAGCTCGTCTATTTTTGTCGTTTTACTTAGCATTCTACGAATATCTCCATCGGTAATAATTCCTGCAATTTTATCATTATCAACAACGGCAGTTACACCTAAGCGTTTTTCTGATATTTCAACAATTACTTGAGTAACTTTATCTGTACTTTTTACTTTTGGTAATTCATTATTTTTAATAAGATCAGAAACTCTTAAATACAGACGTTTTCCTAAAGCTCCTCCAGGGTGATATTTTGCAAAATCACTACTGGTAAAACCTCTTAATTCTAATAAACAAACGGCTAAAGCGTCCCCTAAAACTAATTGAGCTGTAGTACTTGTTGTAGGAGCTAAGTTGTTAGGACAAGCCTCTTTATCTACAAAAGAATTTAAAAGGAAGTCGGCATTTTTTCCTAGGAAAGAATCAGGATTTCCTGTTATAGCAATAATTTTATTGTTATAGTTTTTAATTAATGGTACCAACACTTTTATTTCAGGAGTGTTCCCACTTTTAGAAATACAAATCACCACATCATCATCCTGCACATTACCTAAATCACCATGTATAGCATCAGCAGCATGCATAAAAACAGCAGGTGTACCTGTTGAGTTAAAAGTAGCTACCATTTTAGTAGCAATATTGGCACTCTTTCCAATACCAGTTACAATAACACGCCCTTTTGAATTAAATATAAAATTAACAGCGTCCGTAAACGAGCTATTTAATAAATTTGCTAAATTAGCAATAGCATTACTTTCTAAAAGAATAGTATCTTTTGCGGTTGAGAGAATAGCGTTTGCGTCTTTCAAGTTAAAAAAGTTTTAAGTATATTTTTAAAGTGTAAAAATAGGAATATTTGAGAAGAAAATCTTTTTTAATAAAAAGAAAGTTTACGTTATGTATTGTTGGGAATTTTTGTAAATTAGTTCTCGTTTTTAATTTTTGATATTAGAAGATGAATAAAGAGCAGACGGATTTATATGGATCATTAAAAAAAATCTTCGGATTTAACCAGTTTAAAGGACTACAAGAAGATGTAGTTAACAGTGTGTTAGAAAATAAAAACACATTTGTTATTATGCCGACTGGTGGTGGTAAATCGCTATGTTATCAATTACCGGCCTTGATGAAGGAAGGTACAGCAATTGTGGTGTCACCACTAATTGCCTTAATGAAAAACCAAGTGGATGCCATTAGAGGAATTTCTGAAAATCATGGGATAGCCCATGTATTAAATTCTTCGTTAAACAAATCGGAGATTGCCCAGGTAAAATCAGATATTGAATCGGGAATTACAAAGTTATTGTATGTAGCTCCTGAATCTTTAATTAAAGAAGAATATGCTGAATTCCTTAGGAGGCAAAAAATATCATTTGTAGCGATTGATGAAGCACACTGTATTTCTGAATGGGGGCACGATTTTAGACCTGAATACAGAAATCTAAGAAATATTATTAAGCAGATTGATAATGTGCCAATTATTGGTTTAACTGCAACTGCAACAGAAAAAGTACAAGAGGATATTCTTAAAACTCTTGGAATGACGGATGCGAATGTATTTAAAGCATCTTTTAATAGGGCAAATTTATTCTATGAAGTTAGACCAAAGACTAAAGAGGTAGAAAAAGATATTATTCGCTTTATAAAGCAACGACCAGGTAAATCAGGGATTATATATTGTTTGAGTCGTAAAAAAGTAGAAGAAATAGCGCAAATTTTACAAGTAAACGGAATAAATGCAGTTCCTTACCATGCAGGTTTAGATGCGAAAACACGTGTTAAGCATCAAGATATGTTTTTGATGGAAGATTGTGATGTTGTAGTAGCTACAATTGCTTTTGGTATGGGAATTGACAAGCCTGATGTTCGTTTTGTAATACACCATGACATTCCTAAAAGTTTAGAGAGTTATTACCAAGAAACAGGTAGAGCTGGTCGTGATGGAGGAGAAGGTTATTGTTTAACTTTTTACTCATATAAAGATATTGAAAAGCTTGAAAAGTTCATGGCTAACAAGCCTGTAGCAGAACAAGAAGTAGGACATGCTCTTTTACAAGAAGTTGTTGGGTATGCAGAAACGTCAATGAACAGGCGTAAATACTTACTTCACTATTTTGGAGAAGAATTTGATGAAGTAAATGGAGAAGGTGCTGATATGGATGACAATATGCGAAATCCTAAGAAAAAGCATGAAGCCAAAGATGAAGTTGTAACCTTACTTTCTGTTATTAGAGATACTAGCGAAATGTATAAGCCAAAAGAAATTGTAAATACAATAATTGGTAAAGAAAATGCATTATTAAAGTCTCACAAAACAAATATTCAACCTTTTTTCGGTATTGGTAAAGCAAAAGACAACCATTACTGGATGGCTTTAATTCGTCAAGTACTAGTGGCGGATTTAATTAAAAAAGAAATAGAGCAGTATGGTGTTTTAAAGCTAACTAAAGAAGGTAAAGAGTTTATAAAAAATCCATCATCGTTTATGATGACAGAAAATCATGTTTATAAAACAGCGGATGATGGTACTATTATAACTAACGAAAAGTCTGTAGGAGGAGTAGATGATAAGTTGGTAGCGATGTTGAAAGATTTAAGGAAAACTGTGGGAAAACGTTTAGGAGTTCCGCCTTTTGCTGTTTTTCAAGATCCATCTTTAGATGACATGGCATTAAAATACCCTGTAACATTAGATGAATTAGCAAAAGTTCATGGTGTTGGAGAGGGAAAAGCTAAAAAATACGGTAAAGATTTTGTTGCACTCATTTCAAAATATGTGGAAGACAATGAAATTATGCGTCCTGATGATTTAATAGTTAAGAGTACAGGAGTAAATTCTGGATTAAAACTTTATATCATTCAAAATACAGATAGAAAACTACCTCTAGAGGATATTGCAAAATCTAAAGGTTTAGAAATGTCTGAGTTGATAAAAGAAATGGAGGCTATTGTATTTTCTGGAACTAAGTTAAATATCGATTATGCTGTAGATGACTTACTTGATGAAGATCAGCAGGAAGAAATTCATGATTATTTTATGGAAGCTGAAACTGATAAAATTCAAGAAGCTTTAGATGAGTTTGACGGAGACTATGATGATGATGAATTGCGATTGATGCGTATTAAATTTACCAGTGAAATAGCTAACTAAAAAACTAAACGATATGCAAGCAAGTACTTATTTACATTTTAATGGAAACTGTAAAGAAGCAATGACTTTTTATGCAGATGTTTTAGGTGGTGAGATGACAATGTTAATGCAGTTTAAAGACGCCCCTGAAGAGGTTTGTAAAACAATTCCAGAAGAAGCAATGGAGTTAACCATGCACTGTACTATTGAAGCGGGAGATTTTTCTATTATGGGATCTGATTTTTTAAACGAAAATGAAGCATTTACTAAAGGAAATAATTTTGCTGTAAGTATAAATACTGAGGATGAAGATGAAGCTGTTGCTATTTTTAATGGACTATCTTCTGATGGAGCGTTTGTAATGATGCCTTTTGAAGAAGCCTTTTGGGGAGGAAAGTTTGGGATGTTAAGAGATAAGTTTGGTGTAAACTGGATGGTGTCTTTAGAAGAACAAATAGTATAATGAATCTTAAAGTAACACAATATATACAAGATAAAAGTAATTGGGCGCAAGAGTTAAATCTCTTGCGTTCTGTTTTTTTAGATCTTCCTGTAGAAGAAACTATTAAATGGGGAGCTCCTGTTTATGTTTATAAGGGGAAAAACATTGTAGGCTTATCTGCTTTTAAAAATTATTGTGGCTTATGGTTTTTTCAAGGTAGCTTTTTAACCGATAAAGAAGAAGTATTGGTAAATGCTCAAGAAGGGAAAACACAAGCAATGCGTCAATGGAGATTTAATCAATTGGATGAGATTAATATAGTATTGATAAAACAATATGTATTAGAGGCTATTAAAAACTCAGAAGAAGGAAAAGAGTTAAAGCCTAAAAAGAATACCAAGCCTTTAGTTATTTCTGAAAACTTGCAGTTAGAACTGGATAAAAATGACAGGTTAAATGAAACTTTCAGTGAATTTACTTTAAGTAAACAAAGGGAGTTTACCGATTATATTTCTGAGGCTAAGAGAGAGACTACGAAAGAAAAAAGACTTAAAAAAATAATTCCAATGATATTAAACGGAATAGGCTTGTACGATAAATATAAAAACTGTTAGTTAAGAGTAATTTTATCAATTGTAGCAGTTGAATCACAACGTATAACATATAAATCGATATGATTTAAACTGTCTTTACCTGTAATAAAGTACTCTGCACAAGGCTTTAAACGAGGCTTACTTTTTCCAAAATCTACATCTCCGTGATTTAAAATAGTAGAAATAGTAGCGGTATCAATTTTAGAAGTTGCTAATATTTGCTGAGCATTATCAGAAAACAAACGCTTTTTTATTCTAATTGTTTTTAAAGTACGAGCGTCCATACCATAGTCAAAAGAAACATCTTTACCTTTCCAAATAAAAAGAACAACTAAACTACCTAGGGCAATTCCTATTAAATAATAACCAACACGTTTTAACCACTGCATAATTTAAAAATTGAAGTGCAAAAGTAAGTAAAATAGAACTATAAAATCAATAAATTAATATCTCTGTAAGGAAGGTCAAACCAGTCTGCTACAGTTTTATTGGTTAAAATTCCATGATAAAAATACATTCCATTACGTAAACTTTTATCAAAACGAGCAGCATTTTCAAAACCTCCTTCTTCAGCAATTTCTAATAAATAAGGTGTAAATATATTACTGATAGATACAGAAGCAGTTCTAGAATACCTTGAAGGAATATTAGGAACACAATAATGAATCACACCATGGTTAGAAAATGTAGGTTTACTATGTGTAGTAACTTGAGAGGTTTCAAAACAGCCACCTCTATCAATACTTACATCAACAATAACAGCTCCATCTTTCATTTGTTCAATCATTTCTTCGGTAACAACCACGGGAGAGCGATCTTTTCCTCTAATAGCTCCAATAGCAACATCGCATCGCATTAAAGCTTTTTGTAGGGTTTTAGGTTGAATAGTTGAAGTATAAATTGGTGCTTGTACACACGATTGTAAGTTACGGAGCTTAGTTATTGAGTTGTCAAAAACTTTTACTCGCGCTCCTAAACCTATGGCTGTTTTAGCAGCAAATTCACCAACAGTTCCTGCTCCTAGAATTACTACATCAGTAGGAGGAACACCTCCTATATTACCTAGTAGTAAACCATTTCCTCCATTAGAAGCTGTCATAAGCTCTGCTGCAATGTGCATAGAAGCAATACCTGCAATTTCACTTAATGATTTTACTATAGGAAATACACCATGTTCATCTTTAATATAATCAAAAGCAATTGCTGTTACTCTTTTTTTAGCAAGTGCTTCAAAATATTTTTTGTCTTGTGTTTTTAATTGTAAAGCAGAAATTAAAACCGTTTGTGGGTTTAACATCTGAATTTCTTCTAAAGATGGAGGTTCTACTTTTAATACAATATTACAAGCAAAAGCTTCTTTAACATCGTACGATATCTTAGCTCCAGCATCAGAATATTCTTTATCACTATAATTAGCTCCATCACCAGCACCAGTTTCAATTACAATCCTGTGTCCATGTGCTACTAATGCAGCAACAGCATCAGGAGACAAACTAATTCGTTTTTCTTCAAAATAAGTTTCTTTTGGTAACCCTATAAATAAATCTCCCTTTCGCTTTTTAATTTCAAGCATTTCGGTTTGCGGCATTAATTGCTCTTTGGTAAAAGGTGAAATAGAACCCATCTAAATTTTAGTTAGTTTTTAATTGAATGTTTCGTTGCCCGTTTTCTAGCAAACTAATTGATATTGAAACAGTATCTAAAGGTAGTAAATTTTTAACATTTTCAGGCCACTCAACTAAACACCAATTATTACTATATAAATAATCTTCAATCCCCATATCATAGGCCTCTTCTTCATCTTCAATACGGTAAAAATCAAAATGATATACTGTTTCGTTAGAAGAGGTCTTATACTCATTAACTAGTGAAAAAGTAGGAGAGTGGGCAATATCTTCCACACCCAAAACTTTACATATTTCTTTAATTAAAGTTGTTTTACCAACGCCCATTTCTCCATAAAAAAGCAGAATTTTATGTTGTGCAGTAGCTATGACTTCTTCAGCTACAGCTGTTAACTCGTCGAGTGAATAATTTTTGTCCATAAGTAGCAAAAATAATGAAGTAATGTTTGTTAATAAAATTTACTTTTTTACTATTTTGGATTATAAACAGCACAAGGAATAATCATTTCTTCCAGTGAAATACCTCCATGTTGATAAGTATTTTTATAATACTTTACAAAATGATTGTAATTGTTAGGGTAAGCAAAAAATAAATCTTCTTTTGTAAAAATAAAAGGGCTATTTATAGCTATAGAAGGCAAGAAAATATCTTTAGGATTTTTAACTGCATATACATCTTTATCTTCATAGCTTAAACTTCTACCAGTTTTATAACGTAAGTTCGAACTAATGTTTTTATCACCAATTACTTTGGTAGGATGCTTACAGTTTATAGTACCATGATCAGTAGTAATGATTAATTTCTGCCCTAATTTTTGTGCTTTTTGAATGATATCGTATAGAGGGGAATTTTTAAACCAGCTTACAGTTAAAGATCGATAGGCTTTATCGTCACCAGCCAGCTCCTTGATAACTTCCATTTCAGTCTTAGCATGTGAAAGCATATCAACAAAGTTGTATACTACAGCAGTAAGGTCATTTTGTCGCGTTCCGTTATAATTGTCAGCTAAATCTTTTCCACTTTTTAAAGAAACTATCTTGTAATATTCGTGTGTTATATTTAATCCCAAACGCTTTATTTGTTCTTCTAAAAAATCAGCTTCAAATAAGTTTTTACCTCCTTCATCAATATCGTTTTTCCAATAATTTGGATGTCTTTTTTCCATTTCAGAAGGCATTAGTCCAGAAAATATAGCATTACGAGCATATTGAGTAGCTGTAGGTAAAATACTGTAGTACGAATATTCCTCTTCCTTTTTAAAATAATTATTGATAAAAGGTTCTAAAACCCTGTATTGGTCATAACGGAGATTGTCTATTACTACCCATAAAACACCTTGGTTTTTTGATAAATTTGGCACTATATAATCTTTAAAAAGTGTGTGCGAAAATGTAGGTTTATCATCTCCAGTTAACCAGTTTTGGTAATTCTTTTTAATAAACTTAAAAAACTGTGAGTTGGCTTCGGATTTTTGAGACTCTAAAATTTCTAACATTCCAGTGTCATTAATATTTTCTAATTCAAGTTCCCAATGAACTAGTTTTTTATATAGTTCAGCCCATTCCTCATAAGAATTTACCATAGCTAAATCCATAGAAATTTTCCTAAATTCTTGTTGGTAACTTGATGTAGTTTTTTCAGAAATCAAACGAGAGTGGTCTAAATTCTTTTTTAAACTCAATAATATTTGATTAGGGTTTACTGGCTTAATTAAGTAGTCTGCAATCTTAGACCCAATAGCTTCCTCCATAAGATACTCTTCCTCACTTTTGGTAATCATAACCACAGGGAGGTTTGTGTTTTTTTGTTTAATATCAGAAAGTGTTTCCAAGCCTGTAATACCAGGCATGTTTTCATCTAAAAAAACAATATCAAAATTATTTTCACTAACCAAATCAATAGCATCAGTACCATTGGTACAGGTTGTAACTTTATAATCTTTTTTTTCTAAAAATAATATATGTGGTTTCAATAAATCTATTTCGTCATCTACCCAAAGAATATGTATGTTTCTCATCATAATTTTCAACTTGTTTTCTACCTAAATAACGGTTAAAAGTAGTTTTGTTGTGTTTATAAAAGCTAAAAATACGTTAATTAAACGCTGGTTAATTTGGTTTTGTAGATAAATTATGATTTTTTTGTTTAAAATTCAAGGATTTATACATTTTGAAGAAATCAAAAACCAACAAATTAAAGATAATTAACGATCCTATTTATGGATTTATCTCGATTCCAAATTCCCTAATTTTTGATATTATTGAACATCCTTATTTTCAAAGGTTACGTAGAGTAACACAGATGGGATTATCAAATTTAGTATATCCTGGAGCTAACCACACACGTTTTCATCACGCAATAGGCTGTATGCATTTAATGCAAAAAGCTGTGCATGTGTTACGAATGAAAAATGTTGAAATTTCAGAAGAAGAAGCAAATGCTTTATATATAGCTATTTTATTACATGATATAGGTCATGGAGCATATTCACATGCATTAGAACATAGTATTGTTAATGAAATTACTCATGAAGAAATTTCATTAAAATTTATGAAAGCCTTGAATGATGAATTTGAAGGAAAGTTAAGTTTAGCTATTCAAGTATTTGAAGGGAAACACCCACGTAAATTTTTATACCAATTAATATCAAGTCAATTAGATATTGACCGATTAGATTATTTAAAAAGGGATAGTTTTTTTACTGGGGTAGCGGAAGGAAACATTTCATCAGATCGTTTAATAGCAATGATGAATGTAGTGGATAACGAATTAGTTATTGAACAAAAAGGAATTTATTCAGTAGAGAAATTTGTTATTGCTCGACGCCTAATGTATTGGCAAGTTTATTTACATAAAACTGGCTTAGTAGCAGAAAACCTTCTGGTTAGTATATTAAAAAGAGCAAAGGAGCTAGCTACAAAAGGAGTGGAACTTCCGTCTAGCAGAGCTCTTAAGTATTTTTTATATAATCCGATAAATAAAGAGAATTTTTCAAATAAAACATTAGAAATATTTTCTGAACTAGACGATTATGATGTTTTGTCAGCAATAAAAGAATGGAAGAATCATGAAGATTTTATATTATCTACTTTAGCAACAAAAATTATTGATAGAAGTTTGCTAAAGATTGAAATTCAGGAGAAACCATTTACTGAGGAGTATATTGAAAAGAGGCGTAAAAAACTAAGAAAGCTTGTAGATTTAAGTGAAAAAGAACTTGAGTATTTTGTTTTTTCAAATGAAATAAAGCACCAAGCATATAATACGAAAAAGCCAATTAAAATTTATACAAAAAAAGGTAAGCTTAAAGACATAGCAAAAGCTTCTGACCAGCTAAACCTTAAAGCATTGACAAAGCCTGTTGTAAAATATTATCTGTGTTATCCAAAGAAAATAAAGCAGGAGAATATTTAGAAACAAATTCTAATCAAGAGGTATTTGAACAAAAATAATTACTTTTGCAGATAATGAAATTTACAGCAAAACAAATAGCCGATATTTTAGAAGGAGAGATTGAAGGGAATCCAGAAGCTGAAGTATCTACACTTTCTAAGATAGAAGAAGGCAAAGAAGGTTCATTAACCTTTTTATCAAACCCAAAGTATAACTCATATATATATACAACTCAAGCATCAGTAGCTATTGTAAATAAGAGTTTTGTTCCTGAAAAGGAAATAGAAACTACTTTGATTAAGGTTGAGGATGCTTATAAGTCATTTTCAAAACTTTTAGAGTTTTATAATGAGGTAAAGAATAATAAGCAAGGAAGGGAAAATCCTCACTTTATTGCTAATTCAGCTACTATTGGAGACAATGAATATATCGGAGCTTATGCCTATATTGGTGAAAATGTAGTTTTAGGAAATAATGTTAAAATTTACCCTAATTCATACATAGGAGACAATGTGACAATTGATGATAATACAGTTGTTTATGCAGGGGTAAAAATATATTCTGAAACTGTTATAGGTAAGAATTGTAAAATTCACTCAGGAACAGTAATAGGGGCAGATGGTTTTGGGTTTGCACCAGATGAAAATGGAGAGTATAAGGCAATACCGCAAATAGGTAATGTCATTATAGAAGATAATGTTGATGTCGGATCTAATTCAACTATTGATAGAGCTACTTTAGGCTCAACTATAATTCGTAAAGGAGTAAAATTAGATAACCAGATTCAAATAGCCCATAATGTTGAAATTGGTAAAAATACCGTTATAGCTTCTCAAACAGGAATTGCAGGATCTACCAAAATAGGAGAGAACTGTATGATTGGAGGTCAAGTAGGTATAGTTGGACATATAACCATTGGAAACAATGTAAAAATCCAAGCTCAATCAGGAATAGGAAAAAGTTTAAAAGATGAAGAAGTAGTACAAGGGTCTCCAGCATTTGGATATTCAGACTATAGTAAGTCTTACGTACATTTTAAAAACTTACCAAAATTAGCAACTACAATACATAAAATAGAAAAAGAGTTGAATGCTCAAAAAGTAAAAAATGAGTAAGAAACAAAAAACAATACAAAATGAAGTTACATTATCAGGTGTTGGATTACACACTGGTAATGAAGTTACAATGGTTTTTAAACCTGCACCAGAAAATCATGGGTTTGCTTTTAAGCGAGTGGATTTAGAAGGGGAGCCGGTAATAGAAGCAAAAGCTGATTATGTAACCAATACACAAAGAGGTACAAACCTTGAAAAAAATGGAGTTCAAATACAAACATCTGAACATGTTTTAGCAGCAGCAGTTGGTTTAGATATTGATAACTTATTGATAGAAGTTAATGCTTCTGAACCTCCAATTATGGATGGATCTTCTAAGTTTTTTATTGAAGCTTTAGAAAAAGCTGGAATAGTAGAGCAAGAAGCTGAAATTGAAGAGTATGTAGTAAAAGAAGTAATTTCATACAAAGATGAAGTAACAGGGAGTGAAATTATATTAATGCCAGCAGATGAGTACCAAGTAACGACTATGGTAGATTTTGGTACTAAAATATTAGGAACTCAAAATGCTACATTAAATACAATTTCAGACTTTAAAGAAGAAATTTCAGCAGCAAGAACATTTAGTTTCTTACATGAAATTGAAATGTTGTTAGAAAATGACTTAATTAAAGGAGGAGATTTAAATAATGCTATTGTTTATGTAGACAAAGAATTGTCTGATAGTACAATGGAAAAGCTAAAAAAAGCTTTTAATAAAGATAATATTACAGTAAAACCTAATGGAGTATTAGATAACTTAACGTTGCATTGGGCTAATGAGGCTGCGCGTCATAAATTGTTAGATGTAATAGGTGATTTAGCTTTAACAGGTACTCGAATTAGAGGTAAAGTAATAGCAAACAAACCAGGACATTCTGTAAATACCACTTTTGCTAAGAAATTAGCTAAAATCATAAAAAAGGAAAAAAGAAACAATGTTCCTTCATATGATTTGAATCAACCACCATTAATGGATATCCATAAAATAATGGATATTTTACCTCATAGACCACCGTTTTTATTAATTGATAGAATTATTGAGCTGTCTGATAAACATGTGGTAGGAATGAAAAATGTTACTATGAATGAAGATTTCTTTGTAGGGCATTTTCCTGGAGCACCAGTAATGCCTGGAGTTCTTCAAGTAGAGGCTATGGCACAATGTGGTGGTATTTTAGTATTGAGTACAGTTCCAGATCCTGAAAATTACTTAACATATTTCATGAAAATGGATAATGTTAAGTTTAAGCAAAAAGTATTACCAGGAGATACTTTAATTTTTAAATCAGAATTAATAGCTCCAATTCGTAGAGGTATTTGCCATATGCAAGCCTATGCTTACGCCAATGGAAAGTTGGTGTGTGAAGCTGAATTAATGGCGCAAATTTCAAAAGTAAAATAATATGAATCAACCACTTGCGTACGTACACCCTCAAGCAAAAATAGCTAGAAATGTAGTTATTGAACCTTTTACAACTATTCATGCAAATGTAGAGATAGGTTCAGGAACTTGGATAGGCTCTAATGTAACTATTATGGAAGGTGCGCGCATCGGTAAAAATTGTCGAATTTTCCCAGGGGCTGTTATTTCAGCAATTCCTCAAGATTTAAAATATAATGATGAGGACACGACAGTAGAAATAGGAGATAATGTTACTATAAGAGAGTGTGTAACCATTAACAGAGGAACTTCAGATAGAATGAAAACAGTTATTGGAGACAACTGTTTAATCATGGCATATTGTCATATTGCGCACGATTGTAGAGTGGGAGATAACTGTATTTTTTCAAATAATTCAACTTTAGCAGGTCACGTAACAGTGGGGGACAATGTTGTACTTGCAGGTATGGTAGCAGTACATCAATTTGCTTCAGTAGGAAATCATGCTTTTGTAACAGGTGGATCTTTGGTACGAAAAGATGTACCTCCATTTGTAAAAGCAGCAAGAGAGCCTTTATCATATGTAGGAATTAACTCTGTAGGGTTGAGAAGAAGAGGTTTTACAACTGAAAAGATTAGAGAAATTCAAGACGTTTATCGTATTTTATTTCAAAAGAATTATAATAATTCTCAAGCGATTGATATCATTGAAGCTGAAATGGAAGCAACCTCAGAAAGAGATGAAATTATTCAGTTTATAAAAGATTCGCATCGCGGAATCATGAAAGGATATTTTAAAGCAAATTAATTAGTAAAATTGCACTTATAAGAGCAACAATAAAGATCAAATAAATGGCATCAACATCAGATATTAAAAAAGGATTATGTATAAAATATAATCACGATATATTTAAAATCATTGAGTTTTTACATGTAAAACCAGGAAAAGGACCAGCTTTCGTCCGTACAAAACTTAAAAGTGTTACATCAGGAAAAGTGATAGATAATACTTTCTCTGCAGGTCATAAAATTGACGACGTTCGTGTAGAAACACATAAATTTCAGTACTTATATCCTGAAGGAGATTTATACCACTTTATGAATACTGAAGATTATAACCAAATTACACTTCAAAAATCAGTATTAGATGCACCAGATTTAATGAAAGAAGGAGAAGTAGTTACTGTTTTAATAAATACAGAAGACGGAATGCCACTATCTGTAGAAATGCCTTCACATGTTATTTTAGAAGTTACTCATACTGAGCCAGGTGTAAAAGGGAACACGGCGACAAATGCTACAAAACCAGCAACTGTTGAAACTGGAGCAAGAATTAATGTACCTTTATTCATTAACGAAGGAGACAAAATAAAGATAGATACTGAAAAAGGCGCATATACAGAGCGTATCAAAGAATAAATTTAATATTCCCGCTTTGGCGGGAATTTCTTTTTAAAGATGAAGTTTAAACAACCTCAAACCCTAGAACAAATAGCAGGGTTATTAAATATTGAATTTGTAGGAGAAAGTGGTTTTCCTATAACAGGAATTAATGAAATTCACGTGGTAGAAAAGGGAGATATTGTTTTTGTAGATCATCCAAAATACTATGATAAGGCTTTAAACTCAGCAGCTACTACTATATTAATAAATAAAAAAGTAGATTGTCCTGAAGGAAAATCATTATTAATTTCTGATGATCCTTTTAGAGATTTTAATAAAATAACCAAGCACTTTAACCCTTTTATAGCTTCAAAAAGTAGTATTGCTGAATCAGCAATTATAGGTGAAGAAACTGTTATACAGCCAAATGTTTTCATTGGAGAGAATGTAAGAATTGGTAAAAATTGTTTAATTCATGCAAATGTGTCAATTAACAATAATTGTATAATAGGAGATAATGTAACAATTCACGCTAATACCGTTTTAGGAGCAGATGCTTTCTATTATAAAAATAGACCTGAAGGCTTTGATAAATTAATATCTGGAGGTAGAGTAGTACTTGAAGATAATGTAGATTTAGGAGCTTCATGTACTATTGATAGAGGTGTAACTGGAGATACATTAATAGGAGAAGGTTCTAAAATTGATAATCAAGTTCATATAGGACATGATACTGTGATAGGTAAAAAATGTTTAATAGCTGCACAAACAGGTATTGCTGGATGTACTGTTATTGAAGATGAAGTGACAATTTGGGGACAAGTAGGTATTATTAGTGGGTTGACAATTGAAAAGGGAACTGTTTTGATGGCGCAAACAGGGGTGTCGAAATCTCTCAAAAAAGGAGTGTATTATGGAACTCCACAGCGCGAGTACCGTCAAACACTAAGGGAAGTCATTTATTTAAAAAATGCAACAAATAAAGAAAAAAAGTAACCTAAAATTAATTGTGAAAACACAATTAAAAAGTTATTTTTGTCTGTCTTAAAAAATAATAAAAAGCAAACCAATGAGTGTTTTAGTAAATAAAGATTCAAAAATTATAGTTCAAGGTTTTACAGGAAGCGAAGGTACTTTCCACGCTGGTCAAATGATCGATTACGGAACAAACGTAGTTGGAGGTGTTACACCAGGTAAAGGAGGTCAAGAGCATTTAGGTAAACCAGTTTTTAATACAGTTGATGAAGCTGTGCAAAAAGCAGGAGCTGATACTTCAATTATTTTTGTGCCACCAGCATTTGCTGCTGACGCTATTATGGAAGCTGCTGAAGCTGGAATTAAAGTAATTATTTGTATTACTGAAGGAATTCCTACTGCTGATATGGTAAAAGTAAAAGCATATATCGATCAGTTAGATTGTACTTTAGTGGGTCCTAACTGTCCAGGTGTAATTACTCCTGAAGAGGCAAAAGTAGGAATTATGCCAGGGTTTATCTTTAAGAAAGGTAAAGTAGGTATTGTTTCTAAATCGGGAACTTTAACTTATGAAGCTGCTGATCAAGTTGTAAAACAAGGTTACGGAATTACTACAGCTATTGGTATTGGTGGAGATCCAATTATAGGAACTACTACAAAAGAAGCTGTTGAGTTATTAATGAATGATGACGAAACTGAAGCAATCGTAATGATTGGTGAAATTGGAGGTAACTTAGAAGCTGAAGCTGCTCGTTGGATTAAAGCTGATGGTAACCGTAAGCCTGTTGTTGGTTTTATCGCAGGGCAAACTGCACCAGCAGGTAGAACAATGGGGCATGCAGGTGCTATTGTAGGAGGAGCAGACGATACTGCACAAGCAAAAATGAAGATTTTAGCAGAAAATGGAGTACACGTGGTAGAATCTCCTGCTAAAATTGGAGAAATGGTAGCTAAGGTTTTAGCATAACATCTACATACATATTAGAATAAATTCCCGTTTTTAACGGGAATTTATTTTTATATTTGACCTATTAAAACAACTAATAAATGAAACTTTTAGAAAATAAAACAGCAATTATTACAGGAGCTACCAGAGGAATTGGTAGAGGGATTGCATTAGAGTTTGCAAACCAAGGATGTAATGTTGCATTTACGTATAACTCTTCTGTTGAGGCAGCAACTGCTTTAGAAAATGAATTGAAAGAATTAGGAGTAAACGCTAAAGGATATCAATCTAATGCAGCAGAGTTTGATGCAGCTCAAGAGTTAGCAAAAAATGTTTTAGCGGAATTCGGAACTATTGATGTGTTGGTAAACAATGCAGGTATTACAAAAGATAATTTGTTAATGCGTATTTCTGAAGATGATTTTGATAAAGTAATTGAAGTAAATTTAAAATCGGTTTTCAATTTAACAAAAGCAGTAATTCGTCCAATGATGAAGCAACGTGCAGGATCAATTATTAATATGAGTTCTGTTGTTGGATTAAAAGGAAATGCTGGTCAAGCAAATTATGCAGCTTCAAAAGCAGGAATTTTAGGATTCTCTAAATCAGTAGCTTTAGAATTAGGTTCTCGTAATATTCGTAGTAATGTTGTTGCTCCAGGTTTTATTGAAACAGAGATGACTGCAAAATTAGATGAAAAAGTTGTTGAAGGTTGGAGAAACGAAATTCCTTTAAAAAGAGGAGGCACCCCACAAGATATTGCTAATGCTTGTGTTTTCTTAGCATCAGATATGAGTTCTTACATTACAGGACAAACCTTATCTGTTGATGGAGGAATGTTAACATAGAATTTATTTAGAAAATAAAATCAAAAAAGCCTGTATTATTTTTATAATACAGGCTTTTTTTATTATAAGGGGTTGTGTTTGCTTGTAAGGGGGCAAGCACGAGGGGTTTGCCTTGGGGGACAAATTTCTAAACTCAACTCAAAGGGGAAATAAGTCTTAGGGGAGTTTAGTTATTAATGATTTATAAAATCCAAACGGTTTGTAAGGGGAAACAAATACCGAGGGGTTATTTGAATTTTATAGCACATTAAATTCTTAGGGGATTGTTAGGGAATCATTTATACTATTATCTTTTTTTGTAATCTTCAAAGGTTCCATCGTCATATAAAACCAAAATATTTTTAATTTCTCTAAAAGCGGCAGATTCTTTTTGTTTTGAAGGGTTCTCTGAGAATTGCGTATTTGATTTTTTTTCGGGTTCTTGGTCAAATACAGGATTTTCATTAAACAGAGAAGGAGCTTCACTTTTCTCTATTTTTATCTCTTTTTTGTGATTTTCTGTATTTTTTGGAAAATAGCCTTTACCATATACTAACCAATTAAGGTCAACTTCATCAAAAGCCGTTTCAACTTTTATAATAAAATCTAGACTCGGTTTATTTCTTCCTGATAATAGGTGAGAAATGCTAGACCTTGGTACATCAATTTTATCTGCAAAACTTGACGCCGATAAATTGTAATAATCTAATATTAGTTTTAGTCTTTCTATCATTTGTTTACTTATGTAAACATTAGGGGTTGTTTACGTTTGTAAATATATAATGTTTTATAATTGTAAACAAGAAAAAACTCATTTTTTTTCAATACCACCAAAATAAACACCATAAAACACTTTAGGTGATAGCGTGTAACTTACTTAAATACAGTTATTTATGTTTTAAGTATAGATAAATATTATACAGTAGGTGAGTTTACATAATTACAATTGTAATTGTTAAAATACAGGCTTTTAGGGTGTTTAATAATGTAAATTAACCTAACAATAATCATTATAATACCTTTTTGGGCTTATTAATAGCTTGTTTTATGCTTTTAAAATAAATAACAACGCTTTATACCTATAAATAATAGGCTTATTTTTATATTTTTATTTAAATCCTTTAAAATCAGTGTAAAAATCGCATTCAGCTTATATAATCACTCTAAAACTACTTAGCTTATAAGCTTGATGATTAAAAAGAGCTAATTATACTTCTATATGTATAAAATAGTGTTGTAATAGTTATAATTCAAGAAGTTTATTACAATTGTAATTAAAAACAACTTGTTAACAAATGTAAATTAATGAATTTTTTGTTCACTTTTGTAAAAAAAAAGCACCCTGTTTACAGAGTGCTTTATATTATACGATAAAGTAGTATTTATACTTACTTTTTATTCTCTATCCATTTTCTTGCGTTTACAAAAGCTTCTAACCAAGGAGAAACTTCATCTTGTCTGTCTTGTGGGTAATAAGCCCAATTCCATTGGAAAGTTGAACGTTCAATATGTGGCATTGTTACTAAATGACGACCAGTTTTGTCGCACATCATTGCTGTGTTATAATCTGATCCATTTGGATTATTAGGATATCCTTCATAACCATACTTCGCAACAATATTATAATTGTTTTCAGTTTCTGGTAAATTGAATTTTCCTTCTCCATGAGAAATCCAAACCCCTAATTCAGTTCCCGCTAAACTAGATAACATTACTGAATTATTTTCTTGAACTTTTACAGATGTAAACGAACTTTCGTGTTTCTTAGATTCATTATGAAGCATTTTACCATGTTCGTTATGTTCTGGATTAATTAATTCTAACTCCATAAATAACTGACATCCGTTACAAATACCTACTGAAAGCGTATCTTCTCTTTTAAAGAAATTTTTCAAAGCAGTATTTGCTTTTTCATTATATAAGAATGCTCCAGCCCATCCTTTAGCAGATCCTAAAACATCTGAATTAGAAAAACCTCCAACTGCTCCAATGAATTGAATATCTTCTAAAGTTTCACGACCAGAAATTAAATCAGTCATGTGAACATCCTTAACATCAAAACCAGCTAAATACATAGCGTTTGCCATTTCACGTTCTGAGTTAGAACCTTTTTCACGAATAATTGCAGCTTTTGGTCTAGTTGTTACAGTACCAACTGCATCAGCTAATTTTCCTGTAAAATTAGTTGGGAATGTATATTGTAATGGTTGATTCTTATAATTATCAAAACGATCTTTAGCTAAACCATTAGCTGTTTGTTTTTGATCTAATAAATAAGAAGTCTTATACCATGTATCTCTTAGCTCAGCAACAGATAAAGCAAAAATATCAGTTCCGTTTTTAATATTTAATCGATCTGATTCTGTTACCGAACCAATCTTAAAGAATTCAATATTATTATCAGCTAAAATTTGTTCTACAGAAGAATCAACTGCTTGGAAAACAATTCCTGAATTTTCAGCAAATAATAATTTAATACTATCAGTTTCCTTTAAAGCAGATAAATCTAAGTTTGCACCTACATTTACATCAGCAAAACACAGTTCTAATAAAGTAGTAATTAATCCTCCAGATGCAACATCGTGACCTGCGACAATTTTTCCTTCTTTTATTAAATTCTGTAAAACATTAAATGCTGATTTAAAGAATTCATTATTAGTAATAGTAGGAGCGGAGTTCCCTATTTTGTTTACTATTTGTGCAAACGAACTACCTCCTAATTTAAAATCATCTTGCGATAAATTGATGTAGTATATCTCTCCTTTGTTAGGTTGTAAAACAGGTTCTACTACTTTGGTAATATCATTACAGTTAGCAGCAGCTGAAATAACTACAGTACCTGGAGAAATTACTTCTTCATTCGGATATTTCTGTTTCATAGATAAAGAATCTTTTCCCGTTGGAACATTGATTCCTAAATCGATAGAAAAATCAGAAATAGCTTTTACAGCTTTGTATAAACGAGCATCTTCACCTTCATTTTTACAAGGCCACATCCAGTTTGCAGATAAAGAAACTGATTGTAAACCATCTTTTAAAGGAGCCCATACAATATTGGTTAAAGCTTCAGCGATTGAGTTTTTACTTCCTGCTTCAGGATCAATTAACCCTGAAATAGGAGAGTGCCCAATGGTAGTAGCAATACCTTCTTTTCCTTTATAATCTAATGCCATCACACCTACATTGTTCAATGGAATTTGTAAAGAACCAACACATTGTTGCTTAGCTACTTTTCCTCCAACACAACGGTCAACTTTATTGGTTAACCAATCTTTACAAGCTACGGCTTCTAATTGTAGTACCTGCTCTAAATATTGGGTAAAGTTTTCTTTCGAATAATTTAGGTCAGCGTAGTTTCTGTCAACTGTTTTATCAGTCATGATTGTTTTTGGAGAGCTCCCAAACATATCTTCTAAAGCTAAATCCATAGGCTTATTACCATTGGTTTTAGATTCAAAAGTAAAACGATGATCTCCAGTAACATCACCAACAGTGTACATTGGTGAACGCTCACGTTCAGCTATTTTATTAAGGGTGTCAATATGCTTTTCAGCAATTACCAATCCCATACGCTCTTGCGACTCATTCCCTATAATTTCTTTATCAGATAGGGTAGGGTCACCCACTGGTAATTTATCTAAATCGATATTTCCACCAGTATTTTCCACTAATTCAGATAAACAGTTTAAGTGTCCACCAGCACCATGATCGTGAATAGAGACAATAAAGTTCTCATCACTTTCTACCATACCACGAACAGCATTGGCAGCACGTTTTTGCATCTCTGGATTTGAACGTTGAACAGCGTTTAATTCAATTCCTGAAGAAAATTCTCCGGTATCAGCAGAAGAAACTGCAGCTCCTCCCATACCAATACGGTAGTTCTCACCTCCAAGAATAACAATTTTATCTCCTTCTTGTGGTGTATCTTTTAACGCTTGTTCTTTTTTACCATATCCAATACCCCCCGCTTGCATAATTACTTTGTCGAAACCAAGTTTGCGAGCATCTTCTTCATGTTCAAAGGTTAAAACTGAACCACAAATTAATGGTTGTCCAAATTTATTACCAAAATCAGAAGCACCATTAGAAGCTTTGATTAAGATATCCATTGGAGTTTGATATAACCATTTACGTTCATCCATTCCTTTTTCCCAAGGACGATTCTCCTCTAAACGAGAGTAAGAAGTCATATAAACGGCAGTACCTGCTAATGGTAAAGATCCTTTTCCACCAGCTAATCTATCACGGATTTCACCTCCTGATCCTGTTGCAGCACCGTTAAAAGGTTCTACAGTAGTAGGGAAGTTGTGTGTTTCAGCTTTTAATGAAATAACTGATTCAAACTCTTTTGTTTCGTAAAAATCAGGTTTATCTGCACTTTTCGGAGCAAATTGCTCCACTTTTGGTCCCTTTACAAAAGCAACATTGTCTTTATATGCAGAAACAATATCATTTGGATTTTGCTTTGATGTTTCTTTAATTAATTTGAATAATGAAGTAGGCATTTCTTCTCCATCAATAACAAAAGTTCCATTAAAAATTTTATGACGACAGTGTTCTGAGTTTACTTGAGAGAATCCAAATACTTCAGAATCTGTTAATTTTCTACCAATTTTAGTAGCAACTTCTTCTAAATAAGTAATTTCTTCATTACTTAAAGCCAAACCTTCTTGCTCATTATAAGCAGCGATATCATCAATATCTAAAATTGGTTCAGGTTGAATATCAATTGTAAAAGTTTCTTGGTTTAATCCACTAAACTTTTGAGATATCATTGGGTCAAAATCAGAAAAGTCATCAGTTACTGCTTCAAACTCTTCAATTCTGATAATTCCAGTAATTCCCATGTTCTGTGTTATTTCAACAGCATTGGTACTCCATGGAGTAATCATTGCTGCTCTAGGCCCAACAAAAAAGGCGTCGAGAGACGCCGCGTTTATTTTCGGTTGGTTGCCAAATAACCAAGTTAACTTCGAAATTGTTTCAGATGTTAATTCTTCTGTTGTTTGAACAGCAAATATTTTACTGTTTACGTTTCCAAAGAAATGAATCATTATGTTATAGTTGTGTTTGTGTGTTGTTTTAAAGGCGTAAATTTAATTCTTTTGGATGAAATAGAAGCATAAAAAAAGCAGCAAAATTTTGCTGCTTTTTCTTATATTATTTTATTTGTTAAAATAATGACTATCAACATACATTTCTTGTTCGAACTTATTTGTTGATATATTTGTTTTAATACGTTCAAAACTTTTTACTTCATACAATGATTTAGCAGAAACCCCTCTTATATCATCTAAAGCTGTTTTTAAGACTATTTCATTTTCGTCTCCAAAAGGTAAGATATTATCCCAATACTTCCATTCTTCAATTAAAATATTAGGTTCAAATCCATCACCATAATCATTTTGCCCTAGTTTATTGTATATCTGAAAAACAATAGGTTGCATAGCCATTTTATGAGTTGAGTTGGCTGCGTTTACATTAGTATAATCACTAGTAGGTGAGTCATATAATGTTATTGACCCTTCATTTTTACCTACTGTTTTAGTTCCTATTAACTTAACTTCAATAAAAGGGCGTAATCCATTTATAATCATTTCACTTGCTGATGCAGTACTACCAGAAGTTAAAACATATAGTTTGTTTATACCTGATAACCTATTTATAGCTTCTTCACTAGTCTTTTTTCCATCAGTTCCATAAACATTTAAAGTGTTATTAAAATAATAAGGCTCATTGTATTGAGCGTGTTTCTTGTTAAATTTTAATTCAGCAAATTTATCTTTGCCTGCTTCTTCATGTATCATACTAGCTAAATAAGCAGATGTTTCCACAGATCCTCCACCATTAATTCTTAAATCCAGTACTAGTTCTTGAATACCTGCAGACTTTAATTCAGCAAAAGCAGCATTTAATTCATCATTATAAGATGACCTAAAACCATTATAAAGTAAGTAACCAACCTTTTTACCATTAATATTATCAAAAACTTTAGTCAAATGTACTGGGTTATCAGATACGACAGCTTGTGTTATAGTTTTCTTTTCTTTAAGGGTTGTACCATCTTTTTCTGTGAAAGAAAATTCAGAAGTTTCTTGGTAATATCCGTTAAGTACAGTTTTATAATTACTAACGGTCATTACAGTCCCATTAATGGCGTTGATTATATCTCCTCTTTTAAATCCTGCCAAATCTGCAGGAGAACCTTTTGATACATGTTCTATATATATCACAACATAATCAGTAGTACCAACTTTTACAAGGCTAGGTCTAAAACCAAAAGTTTTTGAAGTTCCCTGAAATTGTTGTTGTTGTGCAACATAGTCTTCTATAAACCATGAAAAATCGTCATCCGCGTGTTTTAGACTTTCAAATAAAGAACTAGGAGTACTATAAGAGTTTAAGTAGGTGTAATAATCATTAATGTTATCATCTTTACTATCTGTTAAATTAGGAACTTCTTCTTGCCAATTATACCATGAATTCATTGCTTTCCACACAAAGTTGTTTACTTTGTTGTTTAGTGTGACATTTTCTGCAGGTTCAGCTATTTTATCATCCTTACTACAATTTAAAAAAAGCGTAAAAGCAAAAGATAGTAATATAATTTTTTTCATTATTTAATGTAATTATTTGTTAATCTATAAACAATATAACAGATAAAATATGAGTTACCCTACTTTTTTAACATAAAAATCAATTTTTATCAGGTATTCTATTTCTCTCTATTTTTCCTTTTTTTGTTGTTTTATAGTTTTCGTAACAATTCAAGACGGCTTCTATTAATTGTAAATCACTAGCTTTTTTTATAAAATATTCAGAGTAGTTACAATCAGACAATAGTTTGTTTAATTCAGCCCTATCCATTTCTAGGTATTCCATCATAACTTCACGATCAAATTTACCTGCTAGCATTTTTCGTAAATCATCTTCTTTTTTAAGCTTTTTTAGTTTTTTAAGCTGTTTAGGTTTTTTACCAAATAGGTTATATACTAAATCGACTGGATTTAATAGTTTAGCTATAGGAGAGGAGATTTTTTGAGGTCTTCCAACTTCATAAGTCTGAGGTAGTCCATTAATATGTATTCTTGTAAAGCGATCTTTTGGAACTTGTTTAACATCTACTTCTAGCACTCCTATAAGTTCAGTAGATTTAATAACAACTTCCTTTACTTCTTCTGGTTTTTCTTCTAAAGAGATAACAACCTCATTACCTTTTAAAAGATCATTTGTAATCTTCAGTTTTATTGAGGAGTACCCTAAATAAGAAACCAATACAGTATCATTTGCTTGTGCAACAAGGTCAAAAAGGCCTTTTTCATTTGTTATAGTACCTACAACACTGTTAAGGTTTAAGATATGAGCTGCACTTAAAGGTTTTTTAGACTCAGAGTCTATTATTTGCCCTTTTAGTTTGTTTTGTGCTTGAATAGATATACTAAATACTATTGCTACTAGAAATAATAATTGTTTTTGCATAAGGCGAAAATAAGAATAATAGGCTTTGTACTAGTTAATAATTTGTGAAATTAATTATTGTTTGGTTATGTGTGTTTTTTGATGATAATTAATAAATAAAAGCATAAATATATGTGTATAATAAAAAAAAAGAGACAAAAAAGTAGGGGAAACATATTTGAGATTGTTTAATTACTCCTCGAGGTCTTAATTAGTACAATGTTAAATTTAAAAAATAAATAAATGAAAAATCTAAAAATATTTGGATTAACCCTTTTTTCAATTATTTCATGTCAAAACGACGATCTATTACATAATTCTGAAATAAATTCTAGTAAAGAGCAAATAGCTCAATTTATAACGTCCGATACCCCCGATGGTATTCATAATTTGAAAATTAATGAACTGTATGACAACACTTCTTCTAAAGCTAAAGGAGTAGCTGTAGAAGAGAATTGTGTTGATAAAGAAGTGTCATTTACTCAAACAGATTCAGATTTTTTTATTCTGGATGCTAATAGTTCTTTATTATGGCCTGGTAATTTGGTGGCTGCAAGATCTATACAAGAAGGGGCTCCAGTTTCTATACCTATTTTTGGGGAAGATAGGAATCCTTTGGAGGTAAGAGTTAATGTGTTATCAGGAACATCTGCTTCTACTTCAAGAATAATTGAAGAACCAACACCAGGAAAAGTTCAAGACAATTTAAACTCTATTTTAAATGCTTATTATAAGAGTGAAGCTAACTTTCCTGCTAGTTTTGATATTAGTATTCAAAGAATTCATGATGAAAAGCAATTTCAATTATCTTTAAATGCAGGGTATTCTGGGCCTAGTGTAAATGTATCAGGTAGTTTTGGATTAGATTTCTCTACCCAGAAAACCAGGTATGCAGTTACTTTGAAACAACGCTTTTTTACAGCTTCAGTGTCTCCAAAAGAAGGTATTATAGGAAAGAATGGATGGTTGAATAATAATGTTTCTCCAGATAGATTAAAACCTTATGTTACTGATTATTTAGAGGTAAGTGAAGATCAACAAAACCCATCTTCATACATAGAATCAGTAACTTATGGAAAACTATATACGTTAATTTACGAATCTAGTAGTAGCGCTAAAGAAGTTGAAGCAGCACTGAATTTTGCTTATAAAGCAGTAGGAACAGAAGCAAATGCAGAATTAAAAGCAAGATATAAATCTATTTTTAGTGAGTCTACTGTTAAAGTAAAGCAATTAGGAGGAAATGCTACTTCTGGAATAGCATCATCTTTAGCAGCTATGGCTAATAATTTAGATAGAGTTGTTGATTTTCTGAAAGAAGGAGCAGAGGTGTCAGTTGATAATCCAGGATACCCGATTTCTTATAAAGTAAATTATACATACGATAATAAGCCTTTTAAAGTAAGCTCAAATTTAGAGTATATAATCAGAGAATGTGATTTAGCGTATTATGATAAGATAAGAGTAGACCCAACAAATGTGGCGTTATATGGAAGCGATCATGGAACTAGTGGAGGTGAGCTTTTTGGAAGATTTTATGTAGAAAAATATAATCAAGAATTAGGATCTTGGCATTCAGTAGGAGAGAAAATTTACTGGGGGTACGGAATTGAAGATCATATAGGTTTAGACTATTATAAATTTGGTAAAAAAAGAAGTGTAGCTGATGGAGAAGTAATAGACTTTATGGTAAAGGCAAAAGCAGGTGAACGCTTTAGAATAGTTTCTGTAGTAGGAGAGTGCGATTCTGGATGTTATGTTTATACAGATGGGGAAAAGGCTTATAATGAGTACGAGTATAACCTTAGTTCAAAGAAATGGGAAGATTATACAAGACACAATCCGTATGTAGATAATTATACAGTAGGAGATGGTTTTCATAATCAAACATGGAATGGCGTAAGAACTATAGTTCAAGGAGATACCTGTTATTTGGATTATAACACATATATTATAAACTAAATAATTAAGTATATGATTTAATGCAAGGAGGCTTTTTAGTCTCCTTGTTTTATTTATATATAAAATTGATATTATTGGAACTTTACAGAAGTAAAAAAGCACAATACAAGAAATGTATTGTGCTTTTTTGTGCACGTAACAGGAGTCGAACCTGCACTTCCGTTGGAAACAAGCCCCTCAAGCCTGCGCGTCTACCAATTCCGCCATACGTGCATAAACTAAAAAAGTTAAGCAAATGCTTAACTTTTTGTGACCGGGCTGGGGCTCGAACCCAGGACCCTCTCCTTAAAAGGGAGATGCTCTACCAACTGAGCTACCCGGTCATTGCTTCTTTGTGAAAGCGGTTGCAAATATACAACTGTTCTTTAAATCAAAAAAGCTTTTTTGTAATATTTTTTACTCATATTTGTAACTGCTTAATTACTAGTTTATGAAAATTGTATTATTAGGATATATGGCGAGCGGAAAATCGACAATTGGACGAATTTTAGCCGAAAAAAAGCAAATTTCATTTATAGATTTAGATGAATACATAGAAAAAAAGGAAAGAAAAACAGTTTCTGAGATTTTTGAACAGAAAGGAGAAATTTACTTTAGAAAACAAGAACATATATATTTAAAAGAACTTTTGGAAAAGGAAGGGAACTTTATACTGTCTTTAGGTGGAGGTACACCTTGTTATGCAGGAAATATGGATGTGTTATTAAGTTTCAACGATGTGAAATCGGTGTATTTAAAAACGAGCATAAATACCATTGTAGATAGATTGATAAACGAAAAAAGTAAACGTCCACTAGTTGCTCGCTTAAATAAAGAAGAGTTAGCAGAATTCGTTGCAAAACACCTATTTGAACGAAGTTATTTTTATAATCAAGCTAATTATAAAGTAACTGTAGATAATAAAACTGTTGATGAAGCTATAGAGGACTTACAATCTATATTAAGTTAAATAAGCAAATGTTTCATTACTCTTAAATTCAACGACTACATGCTCCTTAATAGAGGTTGATAAAGATATACCTTTAAAGTCTGCTTTAACAGGGTATTTTTTATGATTTCTGTTTACTAGCACAGCAGTTTTAAATCGTTTTAAAGGAACCTCTAAGAAATGTTTAACTCCGTATATTAAAGTGGTTCCTGAGTTTAAAACATCATCAACTAAAACTAATGCTTTATTTTGGTACTCTTCACTACTAATAGAGGTAGTGATTGGACTGATAGGTTTTTTCTTATCAATAGAAACTTTACATAATGTTACTTTTATAGGAGAAACTTGACTTAAAACAGTTGAAATTTTTTCTGCTAAAAAATATCCATTATCAGCAATACCAGCAATAATAATTTCTGTTTCGTTACTATTACTTTCATAGATTTGAAAGGCTATTCGACGAATTTTTTGTTCAACCTGAGTATTATTTAAGATGATATTGTTTACTTCAGTCATTTTATTAGCTAATTTTAACTTAATTTGGGATTACAAATTAACATCATTTTTATTAGAATCGTCATAATAATCGTCAATATCACGGCGATCTTTTTTTGTAGGACGTCCTGTTCCTTTTTTACGATAATAGTCCTTTGAGTATTTTAACAACTCAGTTTTTTCAAACTCTTCTTTTGGGGTTAAATCTTTTCTGTATAAATCAACCAATTTAGCCCCAACACGGTTGGGAGGGATGTCTATAACTTTTATTTTGTAATTTATTTGATTTTTACGGATGGTAATTTCTTCATTACCGAATATTTCTTTTGAAGGTTTAAGGTTAGTACCCTCTATTTTAATATGCCCTTTTTTACAAGCATCTGTGGCAATACTACGGGTTTTAAATAAGCGAATGCACCACAAATATTTGTCAATTCTCATATAAAAAGTTAATTTTTATCGTTTCGTTTTTTACAAAGGTATAAAAATGGTAAATTGCGCGTTAAAATTTCTGAATTAAATGATAAAATTTAAACATTTACTTTGTACTGCCATTGTAGGTACTCTTTTGTATGCTTGTGGAAGTGATAGCAACTCACCCGTTGATAATTTTGACCATGAGGCACAAGCTATAATTGATAATGACTCTTTGGTTGCATTTTTGAAGAACAACTATTATAATGAGGTTTTAGATTCAGTTAAACCTATTACCAATAATGAAACATCATTATTTGATGATGATAAGTTAGTGACTAAAGAAGTAACTGAAAATGATATTAATTATAAACTTTATTATTATGTAAATAGAGTAGGTACTCCAGATGAGGACAAAGGTTTTCCAACAGTAATGGACTCTGTTTATGCTAAATATAGAGGGCAGCGAATCGTTAGAAAAGACAGTTTAAGTCCAGATTTTGATAAAAACACTGCATGGTTTTCTTTAAACAATGTTATTAGAGGTTGGACTTATAGTTTTGTTCACTTTAAAGGAGGAAACAATGTAACAAATGATGGGCCTATTAATTATGAGAATGGAGGAAAAGGAATTTTGTTTATACCTTCTGGATTAGCTTATGCAAATAGAGGAACAACTACTATAGCTCCAAATTCTTTATTGATGTTTTATATCGAGTTGTGGGATTTGGTTCCAGATACTGATGACGATCAAGATGGGGTAGCTTCCATTAACGAAGATCCAGATGGTGATGGGAATCCTAGAAATGATGATACTGATAAGGATAATGTTCCAAATTATTTAGATACCGATGATGATGGTGATGGAGTTTTATCAAAAGATGAGGATAAAAATGGAGATGGAAATCCAGCAAACGACTTTAGCGATCCAAATAAACCTAATGTTCCTGATTATTTAAATAGAGATATTTTTTAGGTATAAAAAGTATAAATAAAAAAACCGAAGTTTTAAACTTCGGTTTTTTTATTCTTAAAACTTTAAGAGCTTTTAGAATCTATATGATAAACCTACAATAATTTGATTAACACGAGTATCAAAATTTACGTTTCCAACATTAGAGTCTACAAATTCAGCTTCAGTATCTGATAAAGCTCTTTCCCAACGTACATCTAATCCTAATTTACCAAGCTCAACACCAGCACCTAATTGTAATCCAACAGAAAAACCATCAGAATCTACTTGTTTAAGATCTTCAATATTAAAATCAGAATCTAAAATATACTGAAAAGAAGGTCCAGCAAAAACATGTCCTACCTTTAAAAAGTTGAATCCTAATAAAACAGGAATATCTATTTTTTGAATTTCATAGGTGGTAGTTTTGGCAGTAAAACCAGAAGGCTCATAAGAAACTTCGTTGCTTAATTGCGTATATACCAATTCAGGTCTAATATATAAACCTGTAGCAGGTAATTTTATACGTAACCAACCACCGGCATGAAAACCTGTTTTACTTTTAGCTCCATTAAAGACGTCGTCTTTTACATCAGAAAAAGAATCAGAGTTGTAGTTGATACCACCTTTTATACCTCCTTGGATTTGGCTTTGCACTAATTGAGAGCCTCCTATTAGAAGGCATAAGATAAAAATTGCTTTTTTCATTGTTATTAATTTACACTGTTAAATTGGGTTAAATATTTACTTTTTTATAAAAAAATACATCACTTTAAACTTAAAAAGTGATGTATTTATTGTTTGAGTGCTTATATTCTTATTTTCTAGAAATAACTTTTTCAACTGCTTTTACTATAGCTTCATCATTTAAACCATATTTTTTCATTAATTGATCTGGAGTAGCAGATTCTCCAAAACTATCATTTACAGCAACAAATTCTTGTGGAGTAGGTGCATTAGTAGCTAAACAGCGAGCAACACTTTCTCCTAAGCCTCCATATTTATTATGTTCTTCAGCAGTAACTATACATCCTGTTTTAGCAACAGATTTTAAAATAGCTTCTTCATCTAATGGCTTGATTGTATGAATATTTATTACTTCTGCAGAAATACCTTTAGCGTCTAATTGCTCAGCAGCTTGTAAGGCTTCCCAAACTAAATGACCAGTAGCAACAATAGTAACATCGTTACCTTCGGTAAGCTGAATAGCTTTTCCTATTTCAAAAGGTTGTTCGGTCATAAATACCGGTACTTTTGGACGCCCAAAACGTAAATATACAGGACCTTCATGTTCTGCAATTGCTAAAGTTGCAGCTTTAGTTTGACTATAATCACAAGTATTTATTACAGTCATTCCTGGCAACATTTTCATTAATCCAATATCTTCTAAAATTTGGTGTGTTGCTCCGTCTTCACCTAAAGTTAAGCCAGCGTGAGAAGCACAAATTTTTACGTTTTTATCAGAATAAGCAACTGATTGACGAATTTGGTCATAAACTCTACCAGTTGAAAAGTTAGCAAATGTACCTGTAAAAGGAATTTTCCCTCCAATTGTTAATCCAGCAGCAATTCCTATCATGTTTGCTTCAGCAATTCCTACTTGATAAAAACGCTCAGGGTGGTTTTTGGCAAATTCATTCATTTTTAATGAACCAGTTAAATCTGCACATAAAGCTACAACATTAGGGTTCTTTTGTCCTAATTCAGTTAAACCATCACCAAACCCAGAACGGGTATCTTTTTTTTCAGTATAAGTATATTTTTTCATCAGTTTGTGTTGTGTAAATACGCGTCAAAAATAATCTTTTATATAGATGTAAAGCTACAATTTTGATAATTCTTTGTAAAGTTTATGAACAGGAAATCCCATGACATTAAAATAACTCCCTTCAATTTTAGTAATTCCTATTTTACCTATCCATTCTTGTATACCATAGGCTCCAGCTTTATCAAAAGGTTTATAAGTGTTTATATAGTAGTCAATTTCTTCGTCCGATAATTCCCTAAAATTAACAAAGGTAGTATCATTCACCGTTTTTCGAAATGATTTACTAGTAATACATATAGAAGTAATAACCTCATGTTTGTTATTAGATATCTCTTTAAGCATTTGAAATGCTTCTTTATAGTTTTTAGGTTTTCCTAAAGCTCTTTTGTTTATCCATACTATAGTATCAGACGTTATTAACAACTCGTTTTCTTTTAACTCTTTTTTGAAGGGAGTAGCTTTTAAATCAGCTAAAAAATCAGTTATTTCCGAATGTTTTAGTTCTTTAGGGTAGATTTCTTCCACTTCCTTTGTTTTAATAGAAAAAGGAATGTCTAAACTTTTTATTAATTCTTGTCTTCTAGGTGAATTTGAAGCAAGAATAATGGAGTATTTTGATAGTTTAGTTGATAACATATTTTATATAATAACCTATGGTAGGAACACTTAAGAGGGCTAAAAGGAAATTAATGTAACTAATTTTATGCAAAGCATTATAGTCTTTAGCTTCAGAAGCTAGCATTAATCGGTAAATAAAGTATAACTCAGGAATTGTTCCTAGTAACATAATTGTTGAGAAAATGAACTTGTTTTTAATAAAAGCAATTGCTATTGAAAATACAAATAAGCAACCTATTATAGAGAGCATTAAAGCAATATTTTTTGCCCTTTTTCGTCCTAATAAAACAGGAAGGGTATTTTGTTTATTTAAATTATCTTGATTTACGTTAATAATATCAATAATTATTTCAACTACAATATTACTCAAAAAAGAAATGGTTACATAACCAATAGTTATTAGTTGAAGATCGTAAAATAACTCCCATTGCTCTATCGATAAATTAAGAGGAAAATCAAACCACCAAAGAGTAAGTAGTGCAAAAGGTTTTAAAAAAGATGTAACAATGTTACTAAAAAAAGTTTTTTGAGTGTTGTTTTTAGAATATAGGTATACAACAATAGGACAAGCTATAAATATAAGTCCGTACCAAGCTTTATTTACTTTTATTGATAGATATAGCCCCACTATAATACCTACTAACATTAAGTAAATAGATAGTTTTTTTACTCTTTGTAAAGGGAGTCTAGTTTTTTTTTGCGTATTTCTAAAGAAAAAACTTGTTAAGTAGCCTGATGCTAATAAAAAAGCACTGGAAATTGATAGTAGCCCTAAATCAAGAAAAGAAAGAGTCGTTTTAAAGCCATAACCGTGTAAAAATGAGAACTTAAATAAGAATAGGATAAAAATAAAGTATATAATTTTTTTCCACTTTATAATATTTAAAAAAGTATCATTCATTAATTATAAGCCTTTTTAATTCGGGCTAAATCACGTTTATTATCACGATCTTTAATATTTTGTCTTTTATCATGGGTTTTCTTTCCTTTAGCAAGAGCAATATCTAGTTTTGCCCAACCATTCTCATTAATAAATAAGCGTAATGGAACAATTGTACTACCTTTAGCTTCAACTTCTTTTTCTAGTTTTTTCAATTCACGTTTATTTAATAATAAACGACGCTCACTTTTAGGTTTGTGGTTATAATGGTTTCCAAAAGCATATTCTTCAATATACATGTTTACCACAAAAAGCTCTCCTTTGTCATTGAATTCACAAAAACTTTCAGTAATTCTAGCCTTACTTTGTCTTATAGATTTAATTTCAGTACCAGTAAGTTGAATTCCTGCTGTGTATTTATCTATTATCTCGTATTCGAAACGAGCTTTTTTATTCTGTATGTTGATCTTTTTTTGCATAAAATAGAACACAAATATAACTATAATTTTAAGTTGTTAAATAAAATTATTAAGCTATGATTTAAGTCATGTTTTATGGGAGGAGCGGAATGTAATTTTGCTTAAAATTTAAACTTATAATCATGAAAAAAATAATATTAAGTATTGTATTAGGAACATTATTTTTTAGTAATGTAAATGCTCAGGAAACTACTAAGACAAATGATTTTAAAAAATGGCAAGCGCGCTTTAGGTGGGTAAGTGTTTTACCTAATGAATCAGCAACAATTGGTACTATTGGAGGAGATGTTGAAATAGGTAAAAGTTTTATCCCTGAACTTGATTTTGCGTACTATTTTACTGAAAATATTGCAGCTGAATTAATTTTAGGTACAGCAAACCATGATGTAAAAGCAGTAAATACAGCTTTAGGAAACGTTAATTTAGGAGATGTATGGTTATTACCTCCAACATTAACACTACAATATCATTTTAATATAAGTGACTTTAAACCTTATGTGGGAGCTGGTGTTAATTATACTATTTTTTATAATGCTGATCCAGGAGCAGTAGTAGATGTAGATTATGAAAATGGTTTTGGGTATGCACTACAATTAGGTTTTGACTATGATTTAGATGATACTTGGTTTTTAAACATAGATGCTAAGTATATTGGATTAAGTACTGATGTTTCTGTTAATGCAGGTATAGCAACAGTACCAGCAGAAGTAGATATTAATCCTTTACTTATTGGTTTTGGTGTAGGTATGAGGTTTTAATCAATAAATTATAATCCCCTTTTTTAGAGCTACGTAATTGTAGCTCTATTTTTTTGTGTAAAACTTAACAATTAAAATTAATGAATACGTGTAAATTTGTTAGCTAATAAACGATGAATACAAACAAAATTATATGCGACATTTATACATTTTTCTGCTATTATTAATGGTTTCGTGTAAACCAAAATTTACTGCTCAAGAAATAATTGATAAGTCAATAGAACATTCTAAGTTGAATGAAATAGAGAATGCTACTATATCTTTTAATTTTAGAAAAAATCACTACGAAGCGACTAGAGATAAAGGGACTTTTAAACTAGTTAGAGTTATAAAAAATGATTCCGTAACAATAAAGGATATATTGTCAAATGATGCTTTTGAACGATTTGTGAGCGATAGTTTAATAGAGTTATCTAAAAAAGATGAAAATCGTTATAGTAACTCCGTAAATTCAGTTCATTATTTTTCAGTTTTACCCATTGGATTAAATGACAAATCTGTTCAAAAAAAGCTACTTGAAGACGTTACTATTAAAGGAAAACAATATCATAAAATTAGAGTTACTTTTACAGAAGAGGGTGGAGGAGAAGATTTTGATGATGTATTTATCTATTGGTTTGCTAAAGATAACTTTCAATTGGATTATTTAGCGTACAAATACCATACAAATGGAGGAGGAGTACGTTTTAGAGATGTGAAAGAAGAAAAAATAGTGAAAGGAATTCGTTTTGTAGACTATAATAATTACAAGCCTTTAGATAAAGATATTGATTTTTACACTATTGATAAATTATACGAAGAAGGTAAATTGAAAAAATTATCTGAAATCGTTTTAGAAGATATACAAGTAGATACTTTTTAGTAACGAAAAGCTATAGAAAACCGAGTGACTTTTTAAGAACACTCGGTTTTTTAATTTAAAAAAGATATTATAAAATTAATTTATTCAACCGTAATTAGTTTTGCAGGTTTAGGTTTTGCGGTTTCTAATTTTGGAATATTAATTTTTAGCTCGCCATTTTTATAGGTAGCTTTAATCTTTTCACTATCAACAATACCTTTAGGTAGTGTAAAACTTCTTCTAAACGACATATAGCTATATTCTTTTCGTGTATAGTTGTCGTTCGTATCTTCTTTATTCTCTTTTCTTTCTGATGAAATAGTTAGAATATCATTTTCAAGGTTTACTTGAAAATCCTCCTTATTCATACCAGGAGCAGCTACATCAACTGTAAACTCGTTTTCATTTTCTTTAATGTTTACAGCTGGTAATGTAGTGTTTGTGTCCGAGAAATTTGAAGTAGACCAGTCTCTAAAAAAATCATTAAAGACATTTGGTAATGCTGGAAAATCAGTGCTCTTTAATAACATAACTTTACATTTATTTAGTTAAACATTAATTTTAATAATTATAGCTCAAAAAAAATACCAATTAAAAAAAGTGACATTTTTTCATTGTTTTAAATAAAAAAATGTCACTTTATGTATTGATTTATAGTTGTTTACATAGGGTTAATTCTCCACTAAATCAGATTGATTTCTAAAGACTAATTTATCATCAAAAGCATCTAGTAAAATAATACTATCTGTAGTTATTCTTCCTGATAATATTTCTTTAGATAATTGATTTAAAACCTCTTTTTGAATTACACGTTTTACAGGACGCGCACCAAATTCGGGTTGATACCCTTTTATTGCTAAGTAAGCAATAGCTTCATCAGTAGCATCAAAAGTTATGTTTTGTTTTGCAATCATCTTTTTAACACTAGTCAATTGTAATTTTACAATTTCTTTAATGTTATCTTCAGATAAAGGAGTGAACATAATAATATCATCAATCCTATTTAAAAATTCAGGTCTTACGGATTGTTTTAATAACCCTAAAACTTCTGTTTTTGCTAAGTCCATAGTTGTATGAATGTCTCCTTTCATATTATCAAACTTCTCTTGAATAATATGGCTTCCCATATTAGAGGTCATAATAATAATAGTATTCTTAAAATCAGCAGCACGCCCTTTATTATCAGTTAATCTACCTTCGTCTAATACTTGTAGTAAGATATTAAAAGTATCAGGATGCGCTTTTTCAATCTCATCTAACAATACAACCGAATACGGTTTTCTCCTAACAGCTTCAGTTAATTGCCCACCTTCATCATAACCAACATACCCAGGAGGTGCTCCAACTAATCTACTTACCGAATGACGTTCTTGGTATTCACTCATGTCAATACGAGTCATAGCATTTTCATCATCAAATAAATATTCAGCAAGTGCTTTTGCTAACTCAGTTTTACCAACTCCTGTTGTACCTAGGAATAAGAAAGAACCAATAGGTTTGTTAGGATTTTGTAATCCTGATCTTGAACGACGTACAGCATCAGAAACCGCTTCGATTGCTTCTTCTTGACCAACTACACGTTTGTGTAACTCATCTTCTAATTGTAATAGCTTTTCACGTTCTGACTGTAACATTTTAGTAACAGGAACTCCAGTCCATTTAGCTACAACTTCAGCAATATCATCATAAGTAACTTCTTCTTTAATTAAAGAGTTTTCTTGTTGACTAGCTAAAACTTCTTGTTTTTTGTCAAGTTCTTCTTGAGCATCTTTAATCTTACCATAACGCAATTCAGCTACTTTACCATAATCACCATTACGTTCAGCTTTTTCAGCTTCAAGTTTATAGTTTTCAATATCAGTTTTTAAGTTCTGAATGGAATCTACAACACTTTTTTCTGATTGCCACTTAGCATTAATTTCATTACGTTCTTCCTTTAAATTAGCTAAATCAGCATTTAAAGATTTTAATTTAGTTTCATCATTTTCACGTTTAATCGCTTCAATTTCAATTTCTAATTGCATTACTTTACGATCTAGTACATCTAATTCTTCTGGTTTCGAATTGATTTCCATACGTAATTTAGAAGCTGCTTCATCCATTAAATCAATCGCCTTATCTGGTAAAAAACGATTAGTAATGTAACGTTGAGACAATTCTACAGCACCAATAATAGCATCATCTTTAATACGAACTTTGTGGTGTGCTTCATATTTATCTTTAATACCACGTAAAATAGAAATAGCACTCTCTGTATCTGGTTCGTCTACCATTACTTTTTGAAAACGACGCTCTAAGGCTTTATCTTTTTCAAAATACTTTTGGTATTCGTCCAGTGTTGTAGCTCCAATAGCTCTTAGCTCTCCACGAGCTAAAGCTGGTTTTAAAATATTAGCAGCATCCATTGCTCCTTGACCACCACCAGCACCAACTAGGGTGTGAATTTCGTCAATAAACAATACAATATCTCCTTCAGATTTTGTAACTTCTTTTACTACAGACTTTAAGCGTTCTTCAAACTCTCCTTTATATTTAGCTCCAGCAATTAAAGCTCCCATATCTAAAGAGAAAATTTGTTTTTCCTTTAAGTTTTCAGGAACATCACCTCGAATAATTCGGTGTGCTAAACCTTCAGCAATTGCTGTTTTACCTGTACCCGGTTCACCAACTAGAATAGGGTTATTTTTAGTTCTACGAGATAAAATTTGTAATAAACGTCTAATCTCCTCATCACGACCAATTACTGGGTCTAATTTTCCGTCTTGTGCTAACTGGTTTAAGTTTTTAGCATATTTGTTTAAAGAGTTGTATGTTTCTTCGGCACTTTGTGATGTTACGCGATTTCCTTTACGTAACTCTTCAATAGCTGCTTTTAAACTTTTTTCAGTAACACCTTGGTCTTTTAATACTTGTGCTATTTGACTTTTAGATTTAAAAATAGCTAAGATTAAATGTTCAATAGATACGTACTCATCGTTCATTTTTTTTGCGATGATAGCCGCTTCGTTTAGTGTTTTATTAGCTTCACGAGAAAGCATTAAATCGGCACCAGTAACTTTAGAAAAACTTTCTAATTGTTTATCTAATACCTGCTGTATAACATCAACATTAATGTTAAGTTTCTTTAAAATGAAAGGAAGTACATTTTCATCGACTAAAAATAAAGCTTTGAAAATGTGTTCATTTTCTATAAGGTTGTTACCATAACTTTGCGCTAATTGTTGCGCTTGCTGTATGGTTTCTTGTGATTTTATTGTATAATTGTTAAAATTCATATCGTTTTTATTTTTTCTCTATAAAAGTCAAATTCAGTACCAATTGATTTTTTTAGTAAAAAAGAGACATTTTGTCTTTAAAAATAAGTTTTTTATGACTTTTTGACTGGTATATAAATAGTTAAGAGTAATTATGTTATTAAAGTAAGGATTTTATGGGAGTATTAAGTACTATTTTAGGAAGAAAAAACAGAAATAAAAATGAGGAAGAATCGTTTATCAATTGGATTCCTTTAACATCGTTAGATCAAATAAAGGAGATAAAAGAACTATCTAAAAATGAACCCGTAGCTATTTTTAAACATTCAACAAGATGTGGTATAAGTAGTATGGTAATTAAACGTTTTGTAAATAGTTTTGATGAAGAGTTAAAAGATTTTAAAGTGTACTATCTTGACTTACTTAGTTATAGAGATATTTCTAATGAAATAGGATACACTTTCCAAGTTTTACATCAATCTCCTCAACTGTTGGTAGTTAAAAAAGGAGAAGTAATTTCACATGCTTCTCATTATGATATTGCTCATATAAATTTGAAGAATTTTTAAAAAAGATGCCATTTTTAATGGGATTTCCTTAAATACCTCGTATTTTTGCATATTTCAAAATTATAGAGATTTGAGTAACGAAACAGCAACTTCACAACCAAAGAAAGGAAAAAATCTATACGATTATCAAAAAGAAGCATTGCACAAAATTTTCAAAAGTTTTGAGAATGCCCCCGAAAATTACCATTTACTTTATCAACTACCTACAGGAGGAGGAAAGACAGTTATTTTCTCTGAAATTACACGTCAATACTTAAAACATTATCAAAAGAAAGTTTTGATAATGACGCACCGAATAGAATTGTGTAAACAAACAGCAAAAATGCTTAAAGAGTTTGGTGTTGTAAATAAAATTATAGACAGTAAAGCAAGTTTGGATGACCAAGATGAGTTTGATTGCTTTGTGGCTATGGTTGAGACATTAAACAATCGTTTAAATGACGATATGTTAGATATTTCAGATGTTGGTTTAGTAATTATTGATGAGGCCCATTATAACTCATTTACTAAACTATTTAAGTTTTTTGATAAATCTTTTATACTAGGTGTAACAGCAACTCCTTTAAGTTCAAATATTAAACTTCCTATGAAGGACAATTATGATGAACTTATTGATGGAGAAAGTATTGGATCTTTAATTCAAAATGAATATTTAGCAAAAGCTAACATCTATTCTTACAATGTAGGATTAACTTCATTAGAAGTAGGAGCGAATGGTGATTATACCGTAAAATCATCAGAAGATTTATATACTAATACTGATATGCTTTCTAAGCTCTTACAAGCTTATGAAGAACGAGCAAAAGGAACTAAAACCTTAATTTTTAACAATGGTATTAATACATCATTACATGTATATGATACTTTTAAAAGAGCAGGGTACCCAATTGCACATTTAGACAATACGAACACTAAGAAAGAACGTGACTTTATCTTAAAGTGGTTCCATAAAACTCCTAATGCAATTATAACTTCGGTAAGTATCTTAACAACGGGGTTTGATGAACCATCTGTACAGTCAATTATTCTAAATAGAGCAACAAAATCGTTAACACTATACTACCAGATGATTGGTCGTGGTTCTCGTATTTTACCAGGGAAATCTGAGTTTAATGTAATTGACTTAGGTAATAACTTCCATCGTTTTGGACCTTGGGGAGCAGATTTAGATTGGCAAAAAATGTTTAGAGCACCAAACTTCTATTTAGATAATTTATTATCTGATGAAGAAATAGAAAGTGACTTTAAATATGAGCTACCTGCAGATGTAAAAGCTGAGTTTGCAAATTCTGAAGATTTATACTTTGATGTTAAAAAAGTATACAGAGATACCATACAAGGAGGAGAGTCTTCAAAAAGAGTATTAGAAAAATCAATAGAGCACCATGCTAAAATGTGTGTTGAAAACAGTGAAGATGTTTTTGATGCGTTAATCTTAGCTAAAAAGTTAGGAGGGGATATTGATGATAGAATTTTTAGGTACTCTAAATGTATTTCAAAAAGTACACATAATTTTATTGACTGGTTGCAAGATGACTATCGTAAAAAACTAAATAGTTATTTACGTAGTAATTTCGATGAAGTGTATGAGCAAATTCATGGTCATCCACCACCAGAAGAAGAATAAAACTTAAGATATATTTTTTAAAGCTCTATTAAGACTTCGAACAGTTATCCCCAAATAATTGGAGATATCATTCTTAGTGAATATATTTTCAAAGTTTGGACACAACTCTTTAAGCCTTATAAGATTAGCTTCGATAGAATAGGATTGCTGAAATGAATGTCTTGGAGCTTTAAATCCAATTTTATTAGCCATAGATTTGATAACGAGTCTGTTAAAAATAGGGTCGTTATCAAGTAATGTGGTATAATGTATATGAGATATTCTATATACCTCCACATAATCGATAGCTTCAATAGAACAGTAACTTAAATTTCCAGAGAAAATTTCCAATTCTCCAAACTCCATACCTTCACTTAAAAATTCTTGAATAAAATCTTTTCCATTTTCATCAGATAGGTAACATTTGGTAATTCCTTTTTTGATAACATATAAATGATGGTATCTTTTGTTTTGTTGTAAAATAATACTTTTAGGAGGGTGCTTTTCTTTTTGAAAAAAATCAGGATGTCTTTCATTTATTTTTTCAACGTATTCTAAAAAATCAATATCAGTTCTAATCATTTTCAGGGTTGGGACAAATGTCCTTTTTTAAAATTCTTATTCTAAAGTTCTTTGCAAGGTAAAATTATATAATAAAATAGAATTGTAACTAATGAAGAATAGTTTATTGCAGCAAATTCAGTTTATCAAAGAAATAGACAAGTTAAAATACATCCAAAGAAAAACCAAGCTATTTGATAGTGATAGGTGTGAAAATGATGCCGAACATAGTTGGCATTTGGCTATAATGACTTTGGTATTAGCAGAACACAGCAATACAGAAATAGACATTTTAAAAGTTTTAAAAATGGTGTTGATTCATGATATAGTTGAAATCGACTCAGGAGATGTTTTTATTTTTGATACTTCAAAAGAACATAAAAACACCAAAGAAGAATTAAAAGCAGCGAAAAGAATTTTTGGTATACTTCCTGAAAATCAAGCACAGGAACTTATAAACCTATGGTTGGAATTTGAAGAAGGGATTACTAACGAAGCACAGTTTGCAAAAGCGATGGATCGTTTTGAGCCTATTTTACAAAATACTTCTAATAAAGGAGGTACTTGGAGAGAATTTATGGTTCCTAAAGAAAAGGTAATAGATAAAACAAAGAGTATCTCTAGAGGGTCTGAAACAATATGGGATTATTCTCAAAATGAAATAGAATCAATATTTAATAAGTTTTAAATCGGAGGAATGAAAGTTTTACAAGCAACTCACCAAAGTATTTATACTACTCAATTTTTATTAATTTGTTTAAGCTCCTTATTTTTTTCTGCAAGTTATAATATGTTAATTCCAGAGCTACCAAGCTACTTAACAGGCTTAGGAGGAGCTGAATATAAAGGACTTATAATTGCATTGTTTACTTTAACTGCTGGATTATCAAGACCTTTTAGTGGTAAGTTAACTGATACTATAGGAAGAAAACCTGTATTAATTATTGGAGCTTTGGTTTGTGTAATAACAGGTATGTTTTATCCAATTTTAACTAGTGTTTCAGGATTCTTGTTTTTACGGTTATTACATGGCTTTTCTACAGGTTTTAGTCCTACAGCGATTGCTACTTATGTTTCTGATATTATTCCTTCTAACAGGTTAGGGGAGGCAATGGGAGTTCAAGGTTTATGCTTTAGTACAGGTTTGGCTTTAGGACCAGCTTTAGGTAGTTATGTAAAGCTATTGACAAATTACAATGTATTGTTTTATAGTTCTTCTATAATGGCATTACTATCAATAGTATTGGTTTTTAAAGTACAAGAAACCTTACAAACAAAGCAAGCTTTTATGCTAAAAACACTTTTAATTTCTAAATCTGATGTTTTGGCGAAAGAGGCATTACTACCAGCCATGATTACTTTTGTTTCGTATTTAGGGTTTGGAGTAATACTTACGTTAATACCTGATTGGAGTGACCATTTAGGTATTATTAATAAAGGAACTTTTTTTATAGCATTTACTATAGCATCAGTTTTAGTAAGAATTATAGCAGGGAAAGTTTCGGATGTTTATGGGAGAAAATTTGTAATCATTATAGGGTTACTAATTTTAACATTAGCTTTAATTCTGTTAGGTAAATTTGAAAGTATTAATGGATTATTAGTTTCAGCAATATTATATGGAGTGGCTATGGGAATTTTATCACCTACCGTTAATGCTTGGACCATTGATTTAAGTAAACCATCAACTAAAGGAAAGTCTATTGCTACTATGTATATTGCTTTAGAGGCAAGCATTGGTTTAGGAGCTCTTTTTTCTGGATGGTATTATAGTAACAATATAGCAAACATTCCTGTTATTTTTTATACTTGTTCATACATAGTTGGTATGGGGTTTCTTTTTATGATATATATTAAAAAACCTCGCTAATTTTAGCGAGGTTTTAAATAGAATATAAAGGTTTTATATGTGTTCTATTCTTTAGCAGGTAAAACTTTACCAGAACATTCACCAAAACCAATACGGATTTTTTCATTTTTACAGTAACCGCGCATAATAACTGTATCGTTATCATTGATAAATTTACGTTCGCTACCATCGTTCATTTTAATAGGGTTTTGACCTCTCCAAGTCAATTCTAACATAGATCCAAAGCTATCTTGAGTTGGTCCAGAAATAGTACCACTTCCCATCATATCACCTGCATTTACAGGGCATCCGTTTACCGTGTGATGCGCCAATTGTTGTACCATTGTCCAGTACATATACTTAAAGTTAGAATTACAAACTACAGTTTCTTCTTTACCTTCTGGTTGAATAGCCATTTGTAAATTAATATCGTAACTGTCTTTTCCTTCTTTCTTTAAATAAGGTAAAGGCTCATAAACTTGCTCTGGGTTATCTACTCTAAAAGGCTCTAAAGCATCTAAAGTAACAATCCAAGGAGAAATTGTTGAAGCAAAATTCTTTCCTAAGAAAGGTCCTAAAGGAACATATTCCCAAGCTTGAATATCACGAGCAGACCAGTCATTAAATAATACTAATCCAAAGATATATTCTTCTGCTTCTTCAATAGGAATTCTGTCACCTAAATCATTTGCTACAGTTGTAATAAACGCCATCTCTAATTCAAAATCTAATAATTTTGAAGGTCCAAAGTTAGGTGTAGTTTCTCCCTCACTAGGGCGTTGTTGTCCTATAGGACGACGAATAGGAGTTCCTGATGGTACAATTGAAGAACTTCTTCCATGGTAACCAATAGGAATTTGTAACCAGTTTGGTAATAAAGCATTTTCAGGATCTCTAAATAAGCTTCCTACATTGGTAGCATGTTCCTTACTTGCATAAAAATCGGTATAATCTCCTACAGAAACAGGAAGTTGCATTTCAACTTCATCCATTCTAAAGATTATCTTGTCTTTGTGTTCAGCGTTATCTCGTAGCTTACTATTTTTTACATCAAAAATATCAGCGATTCTATTACGAACTAAACGCCAAGTTTTGCGTCCATCAGCAATAAAATCGTTTAAGGTATCTTGTAAGAAAATATCATCAGTTAACGGAATTCCATCAAAATATCCTAATTGATGTAAGGCACCTAAATCAATCGCATAATCACCGATTCTTGTACCAATCGTTATAATATCATCTTTTGTAAGAAAAACCCCAAAAGGTATGTTTTGAATAGGAAAATCTGAGTTTTCAGCTACAGTTAACCAAGACTTTCTATTCGGGTTATTAGCAGTTATTTCCATTTATTGTTTTTGTTATATTTTCATCAAACCTACATATTTTTTTCAATTTACCCCAAAAAGATGAGTAAAAAAAATGTGAAAGTATTTTTGTAGATACTTCTTATAAAAACCATATAATTTGAATAATAAAATTAGTACTTTTGGCTACTTTATGTAACAACACACAACATGCAAAAAGATCATCAAATATTTGATTTAATTCAAGAAGAAAAAGAACGTCAACTAAACGGTTTAGAGTTGATTGCTTCTGAAAATTTTGTAAGCGACCAAGTAATGGAAGCTCAAGGATCAGTTTTAACAAATAAATATGCTGAAGGATACCCAGGTAAACGTTATTACGGAGGGTGTGAAGTAGTAGATATCGTTGAGCAAATTGCGATTGATAGAGCTAAAGAATTATTTGGAGCTGAGTATGTAAACGTACAACCACACTCTGGAAGTCAAGCAAATACAGCTGTTTTCGCAGCATGTTTACAACCAGGTGACACTATTTTAGGATTCGATTTATCTCATGGAGGTCACTTAACACACGGTTCGCCAGTAAACTTTTCAGGAAAATTATACAATCCAGTATTTTATGGTGTAGATAAAGAAACTGGATATATAGATTATAATCACCTAGAGCAACAAGCTAAGGAACATAAGCCTAAATTAATTATTGCAGGTGCTTCGGCGTATTCTCGTGATATAGACTTTAAGAAGTTTAGAGAGATAGCAGATAGTGTTGGTGCTATTTTAATGGCTGATATTTCTCATCCAGCAGGATTAATTGCAAAAGGAATTTTATCTGATCCATTACCACACTGTCATATTGTTACTACAACAACTCACAAAACGTTACGCGGACCTCGTGGTGGAATGATTATGATTGGAAAAGATTTTGAAAATCCATTCGGATTAAAGTTAAAATCAGGAAAATTAAAGAAAATGTCAACTTTGATTAATTCTGCGGTTTTCCCAGGAAATCAAGGTGGACCATTAGAGCACGTTATTGCAGCTAAAGCTGTTGCTTTTGGAGAAGCGTTAACAGATGAGTTCTTAGAGTATCAAATTCAAGTAAAAGAAAATGCACAAGCAATGGCGAAAGCATTTGTAACTAAGGGATATGAAATAATCTCTGGAGGTACAGATAACCATTGTATGTTAATTGATTTACGTAACAAAAACATTACTGGTAAAGCTGCTGAAGATGCTTTAGGAAAAGCAGAAATTACGGTAAACAAAAATATGGTTCCTTTTGATACTGAATCACCATTTGTTACTTCTGGTATTCGTGTTGGTACTGCTGCAGTTACTACACGTGGTTTAAAAGAAGAAGATATGGAAGTAATTGTTGATTTAATCGATGAAGCTTTAATGAATGCAGATAACGAAGAAGTATTAGAGACAGTAGGAGAGAAGGTATATGATTTAATGCATAATAGACGTTTGTTTATTATGTAAAAGACAAGAGAATGTCTTTAAATAAATAAAAAAGGTCGCTCTAAAATGTTTTAGAGCGACCTTTTTTTATTCATCATTATCTTGAGCTCGTTCGAGAATTTTTTCTGGAAGCGCCTTTTTAGCTTTGGCTCCCATTTTTTTCAGTTTTTCTACACTGGTAATTAAGTTTCCACGCCCTTCAACTAGCTTATTCATAGCTGCAGCATAATCAGCTTTAGTGCCATCTATTTTCTTACCTATATTCACTAAGTCTGTCAATAATCCATGAAACTTATCATACAAAGCACCAGCTTGTCTTGCAATTTCTAAAGCATTACGTTGTTGCTTTTCGTTATTCCACATGGTATCAATAGTACGTAACGTAGCTAATAAAGTAGTAGGGGTAACAATAACAATATTTCTTTCAAAAGCTTTATTATATAAGGTATTGTCTTCATTTAAAGCTACAGCAAAGGCAGGTTCAATTGGTACAAAAAGCAGTACGAAGTCTGGAGACTCTATTTTATAAATATCTTCATATTTCTTTTCTGAAAGCTGCTCAACATGTCGCTTTAATGAGTTTACATGTTCTTTTGCAAAACGTTCTTTTACAATATCGTCTTCACTATTTACATATTGTTCATAAGCAGTTAAAGATACTTTTGAATCGACTACCATTTTTTTGTTGTCAGGTAAGTGAATCACAACATCGGGCATGATACGTTTACCTTCATCATTGGTAAAAGATTGTTGAACAAAGTACTCTCTGTCTTTTTCTAAACCAGATTTCTCTAAGACACGTTCTAAGACTAATTCTCCCCAGTTTCCTTGGGTTTTACTATCTCCTTTTAAAGCTTTGGTTAGGTTTAATGTTTCCTTACTCATTTGAGCATTTAACTCTTTTAATCCTAATAATTGCTCCTTTAAAGCAGAATGCATTGAAATGCTTTCTTTTTGAGTGTCTTCAACCTTCTTTTCAAAAGTTTGAATTTTTTCTTGAAGCGGATTTAAAATATCCTTTATGTTTTTCTTATTTTGCTCAGTAAACTTATTCGATTTCTCATCTAGAATTTTGTTCGCTAAATTTTCAAACTCTTTGGTAAATTTATCTTGTAGTTTTTCTACTTCTTCTTTATTTTCTTGAAGTTTTAACTGAACGTTTTTTAATTCTTCATTCTTTCTTGCTAATTCAAGAGCAGTAAACTCTTTTTCACGACGTAATTCACTATTTTCTTTAGTTTTTTCATCTAATCTATTTAAAAAGTCTTCCTTTTGTTGAGAAAATGACTCTTCCTTTTCTTTTTTCTGAATTTCAAAATTAGCTTGATGGTTTTGTAGGGTTACAATCTCTTTTTCTAAATCAGAAGTTTGTTGTTTAAACTTCAGTTTAGAGAGTAAGTTTCCAATAACAAACCCAATTAGTAAGGTACTAATAGCAATTAAAATAAGTAAAAGAGTGGTATTCATTAGGATAAATAAAAGTTTATTAAGTGAACAAATATAGGACAAGATAGGTTAAAATTATTTGATTTTTGTAGGGAAAACCGTATCATTGACCTTTATACCTAGTAAATGATATCTAAATTTATATTTCACAAAGTTTTAGGCTGGAAGGTAGTTGGAGATTTTCCAAGAGACTTAAAAAAATATGTTGTTATTGGAGCCCCACACACGAGCTGGAAAGACTTTCCGATTGCTATTTTAGCAAGAAATACTATTGGAGTAAGAGTCAACTTTATAGGTAAAGCATCATTATTCAAACCTCCTTTTGGGTTTATTTTTAGAGCTTTAGGGGGAGCTCCTGTTGATAGAAGTAAAAGCACGAATAAAGTTGATGCTATTGTGGCTGTTTTTAATCAGCATGAAGAATTCCGTTTAGCTTTATCCCCTGAAGGAACTCGTGCTAAAGTAACCTCATGGAAAACAGGATTTTATTATATTGCTAAAGGTGCTAATATTCCTGTGGTAATGTTTGCTTTCGATTTTGAGAACAAGCAAATTATTATAGCACCTCCTTATTACTTAACAGATGATATGAACGCTGATATGAATCATTTTTATGATTTTTATAGAGATATAAAAGGAGCAAAACCAGAGTTGTTTTCAGTACCTGATAAAGAGTAAAACAAACGTTAAATAATCTTATTTTCTTGAAAGTTTTACGATATTTAAGTACCTTGTAGAAGGTTTAAAAACAGTAAGATATGAAAAGGTTTGTTTTTTTTATTAGTATGATTTTTGTGCTGTTTAGTTGTGCTTCATCAAAAAACGTAACACAGGCAGAAATAGATAACTTAAATGCTCTTATAGAAAGTAAAACTTTTGAAATAGAAGCAGAATGGGCAGAACCCATGGTTACAAATGCAATGGCACAAATAGCTAATGCAGGTCTGTTACCTATAGGAAGCAACGCAGGAAATATTAATTTAGTAGGGAACAGTAATTTTTTCAAAATGAAAAAAGATACTGTAGCAGCCTATTTACCATATTTTGGTGAGCGACAAGCGGGTGGTTCTTACGGAGGTACAGATATTGGAATTGAGTTTGAAGGAGTTCCTAAAGATTTAGTTGTTTCTGAGGATAAAGAGAATAGCTACAAAATAAGTTTTAAGATAAAAGATAAAAATACAACAACTGAAAACTACAATGTTATAGTTAGAGTATATCCTAGTTTATCGAGTACCATTTATGTAAATAGTACGCAGAAAAATTCAATTAGATATAGAGGTAAGGTACTTAAAACTTCAGAAGAAAAGTAAAATATTGTATATAATACTGTATTTTTAGTAGCTCATTACAATAATGTATGGAGCTACCTAACTTTAAAAAGTATCTTATTGAAAAAGGAGGATTATCAGAAGATGATTACCTTCAAATACAATCGTTTATTTCTTTAAAAAACGTTTCTAAAAGTGATTTTTTATTAAAAGAAGGAGATGTGTGTTCTCATTTCTTTTTTGTAGAAAAAGGTTTGTTACGTTTATATGCCTTAAATGAAGAAGGGAAAGAAAATATTTTACAGTTTGCTACTGAAAATTGGATTGTGAGTGATAGAGGAAGTGTTTATTTTCAACAACCATCAACATATTATATTGACGCTGTAGAAGATACATTAGTTATAATGTTAGACGAAGACTTTATTAATAAAGTGTCAAAAATAAATACTGATTTTAGAAGAAAGAATGAACATTTGTTGCAAAAACATATACGTCAATTATACAAACGTATTAGTCAGTTATTAGGAGCTTCGGCAAAAAGACGTTATTTAGATTTTGTAAACATGTATCCAGATATTATGTTACGAGTTCCTCAATGGATGATTGCTTCTTACTTAGGAATTACCCCAGAAAGCCTTAGTCGCGTTCGCAAAGCACTAGCTGAGGAAAACTTCAAACCAAATAATTGAGGTACGAGTTATAATTGTTGATTAACGGTTGTTAGATAATCGTAATTCGTTCTTACCATAGGTCAATGCATACCTTTTTTTGTTGCCGTAATTTTACAGTGAAATAAAAAGTAGAGGTTAACTCACTAAATATTTTCAGATAAAATAAACTTAATTCATTTCGATGTTAATCATCGAATAATTAATCCCATTTAATTGGTGAAAAAAGGATTTATTATGAGACATTTAAAAACATTAGTTGTAAGTCAAAATACATCAATGCCTAAAATTTTAAATTGGCAAGTTTCAACTGTTCCTAATGTCGAGACAGCCATTGAGAAATTATACCAACAGGCATATAACGTTTTAGCTATTTCAAAAGAAACAAAAGAAGTAGATAAAAATAAATTACAGAAGATTATTACTGTATTATTCCCAAATGCAATTTTAGTTGAGTTTAACAATGAGTCTACACTTTCTGAAAGTGTTAAGAATGGATATTGGTCTAAAAACAAACCTCAATTAAAACGTAGTTATTTAGACAATTCATTTGATATTGAATTAGCCAGTAGTTTATAGTAATTAAAAGAAAGGAATTTAAAATGAAAACAAGAAGTATAGAAAAAATAGTAAAACCAGGAACTCCACACTTTGTAGGAGATGGGTTTAGAGTTCATAATTTTATACCAGGAACTTCAACAATGCAACGAATGGATCCGTTTATTATGTTGGATTATAATTCTAAATATAATTTTCCTCCAACAGATAAACCAAAAGGCGTAGGAGTTCATCCACATAGAGGTTTTGAAACTGTAACAATAGCTTATAAAGGGCGTGTTGAACATGGAGATAGTGCTGGAGGTGGAGGAATTATTGGTGAAGGTGATGTACAGTGGATGACGGCAGCTTCAGGAGTTTTGCATAAAGAGTTTCATGAAACCGAATGGAGTAAAACAGGAGGAGAATTTCAAATGGTACAGTTATGGGTAAATTTACCAGCTAAGGATAAAATGAGTCCGCCAAAATATCAAGCAATAGCTAATGCAGAAATGGCTAAAATACCATTAGCAGATGGAGGAGGAGAAATAGAGGTAATTGCAGGAGAATATAAAGGAAATAAAGGACCTGCATCTACATTTTCGCCCGTTAATATGTTTAATGTAAAGTTGAAGAAAGGAGTAAAAACACAGTTAACCTTTCCAGAAAAATATACTACAGCTATTTTATCAGTTGAAGGTAGTGTTAAAGTTAATGAATCAAATAATGTTTTAGAAGATTACTTTGCATTGTTTAAAAATGATGGAGATACATTTACTTTAGAAGCCTTAGAAGATGCGGTAATTTTAGTATTAAGCGGAGAGCCTTTAAACGAACCTATTGCAGCACATGGTCCGTTTGTAATGAATACTAAACAGGAGTTGATAGAAGCGTTTCAAGACTTCAATACTGGAAAGTTTGGATATTTAGAAGATTAATAATAACTTTAAAAAGCAACTCTTTGATTTAGAGTTGCTTTTTTGATTAATTCCTGAAAGAAGGATAGAAGCTTTTGTTGATGATAATTAAAAGTAAGGTTTTTCCGTATTAAAATTATGGTTTTTTAACTGTTGAACATTTTTTTTAAAGTTAATTTAGGGATGTGAAATAAATATTTTAACCCCCAAAAAACTTTATAATGAAAAAAGTGATTTTAAACGTAGAAGGATCTCAAGAACTAACAAAAACAACATTAAAAAATATTAAAGGAGGAGGACCTTTTCCTTTCCCTAAAGAATGTGGAGGAGATGGTTCTTATATCTATCAAGATGGAGTAAAGGTTTGCTGTTATCGACCTACAACTATGGATTATATTTGTTAATCCTTTTTAAAGAATATTTAAAACTGCTTAAGGAACCCCCTTAAGCAGTTTTTTATTACAAGCCTAACTTATTCATTTTTTCTTTTTCATATCTACTATCTTCGGCAGGGTAGCGTAAAATGGCCTCATATTTTTTAGAATCCTTAGCTAAAGCATAAATTAAACTTTCGCCAGCATAGTTAGGAGTTTGATTGTAGATAGGATCGGCATAAGCTTCTTTGGTAGAAACGATAGTCCAACCTTTTTCTTTAAATAATTGAATTAAATCATCTATAAATAATGCAGCAGCAAGGTTATGGTGCAGTAATACATTATGCTTAATATGTCGCCCGGTAAGTTCAAAAGAGATTTTTTCATAAAACTGAGCACGATTCCAGATATGTTCCAAGTAAAATTTTCTAAACTTATTGATGTCAAAAGATGGATCCGTACGTAGTTTTTTAATCAAACGACTATCTATATACCAATCAGAAGCATCAATAGTTACATATCCATTTTTATAGTTTTGCTCTTTTAAAAAGTTACGAAAAGATTCAATTTTTTCTTTCGAGTTTCCTTCTTTAAGGTATGGAAACCTAAAGTATTTTTGATAATTAGAATACTGTTTAATAAGGCTATCGTTTTTCAGCAATTCATTTTTAAACTGCTTAAAAGTTACTTTAGAGCTATTGTAATTAGGATGTGTATAAGTATGATTAGCAATACTATGTCCTTCATTGTTCCAAGATGTTAATAAGTGTTTACCTCTTTTACTGTTTTTACCTTCTCCTTTTACAAACAAAGTAGCTTTTACCTTGTTGTTTTTTAATTTTTTTAGTAACATAGAATTCCATTTTTCAAAAGAATATCCAGGTCTGTCGCCTAAAGTACCATCATCAAATGTAAAACTGATAGATTGTGCGTATAAAGAGTTATAGAGAAAAACAGATAGGAGTATAAGTACTAACTTAGTTTGTAATATGTTTTTAATCATTATTTTAAATATGTTGTTAAACAAAATTCTCCCACAAATTTTATGGGAGAACTGCTTTTTGTTTTAATAAAAAGATACTGCTAATTATTTTTTAATGAAGTTTAAAGGATTTACTTGAGTTTCTTTGTAATGTACTTCATAATGTAAGTGTGCTCCTAATGATGCACCTGTATTACCAACATAACCAATTACATCTCCTTTTTTAACAGATTGGTTTTTTGTAACATTAAACTTTTGTAAGTGAGCGTACCAAGTTTGGTATCCATCGCTATGCTCAATTATAACTAAGTTACCCCATTTATTTTGGTCAGCGGCTTTGGCAATAACACCATCAGCAGTAGCAATAACGGGTGTTCCTATTGGAGCTTTGATATCAATACCTTTGTGCATCATTTTTTTACCTTTTTTTAACGGATTTCTTCGCTTTCCGTATGTACTACTGATGTCTTTTTTACTTTTTCCTTGTACAGGAAAAAGAGTAGGAAGGTCAAGGACAAATTCCTTTGTTAATTGAGGAACAGTATTAGGTAAGAGCTTTTCAACAGTGTTTGGTTTGGTAAATGCCAAACAAAGACTTATTGAACTCATAATAAATACTGAGTAGGTGAGTTTGTACACCTTAGCCGTGGGCTTCTTTGTGATCATATCTATTCGCTTTTTGATTACTGGTTGATTAAAATAACTATACAAGTTATTAGCATGTGCTGTTTCTTTTTCAATATTTTGTAAAAGAACCTGTAGGTAATTGGATGTTTTAATATTTCCATTCAGCACCCAATTATCTGCTTGATATTCATGTATCGATTTTAACGATTTTCGATATATATATACTAATGGGTTGAACCAAAAAAGGACAATATAGACTTCTGTAAGTAGTACATCTATAGAGTGTTTTAACTTTACATGTGCTTTTTCATGTGCTATTATTATACTTTCTGTAGGTTGAATGTGTTTGGAAATAAATATCCAATTAAAAAATGAAAATGTACTTGTGTGATTGGTCTGTATGAATTGTAGGTCGTTACTGATAGTAACTTCCGATTGTTTTTTCAATTGAAAGAGTAACCATATTGAATGAATCATACGCGCAAACATTAATAAGCTACCCAATAAGTACACACTAAAAACGATCGTTATAAAATTATAGGTTTGAGTACCCGTTTCTTCTATAGTATCTATTAATACAGTTTCACTATTTGCAACAAATTCGTTGAATTGTGGAATTTGAATGATGGTTGATGAAGTTTCCAAAGTTAACAGATAGGATAGGGGAGCTAATAAAGCCACTACTGGTATTAAAAGTAATAAAAATCGGTTAATTTGATGAAACGTTACTCGACTACTCACAATGATATAAAGTAAGTATAAACAAGAAAATACCAGACTGCTTTGGATGATATAAATTAAAAAACTAGTCATTTTTTTCTTTTAAGGTTTCTATTTTATGTTCTATCATGTTTTTGATTTCTTCTAATTCGCTTAGGTTGAAATCTTCATTTTCTGTAAAAAACATGGCAAATTTGCTTTTAGAGCCGCTAAAAAAACTACCAATTACATTTTTAAAATGCTTTTTAAAATATTGTTCTTTACTAATAGTAGGTGAGTATTGTCGCACTTTACCGAAAGTATCAAACTTTAAAAATTCTTTTTTTACCAAAACACGTACTACAGTTGAAATAGTAGTATATGCAGGTTTTGGTTCAGGAAACTGTTCTACAATATCTTTTAAGAAAGCTTTATCTAACTTCCATACATATTGCATTACTTGCTCTTCAGCTTTTGTAAGTTCATTCATGCAGCAAATATAGTATTATTTCATAACTATAACTATAATTATAGTAGTAAAACTATTTTTATAGTCGTTAAAATTTTGTTAAGCACAATTAATAAGTCCAATTTTTTGTTAAAAATAGTTGAATTACGGTTTAGCGTAAAATAAATTACATGTAAGAGTCTAACTTGCGAAAATAGATAGTAAGTATGTGAGAGTAATAAAAAAGAATTACTGATAATTAATTATATTTGAAAGTGATATGGATGAAAAATTACTTTTAGAAAAGAATAAAATAGCTTGTAAACCATTTCTTAGATGGGCTGGAGGAAAGAGTTGGTTAAAAAAACACCTAGCTAAATTTCTACCAAAAGATGGGTTTAATGATTATCATGAGCCTTTTCTTGGAGGAGGGTCAATATTTTTTCATTTACAACCGAACTATTCCTATTTATCAGATCTTAATCCAATTCTTATTGAAACATATAATGAAATAAAAAATAATGTAGACAAGGTTATTGAAGAATTATTGAAATTTGAAAATACTGAAGAACATTATTATTTAGTTAGACAAAAAAAATTTCGTTCTTCAGCCAAGAGAGCTGCCCATTTTATATATCTAAATCAAACTTCTTTTAATGGTATTTTTAGAGTAAATCTGAAAGGAGAGTATAATGTACCATATGGTTATAGAACAAAAGAATTTTGTGAACCTGAAAACTTAAAACTTGTTGGTAAACTGTTAGAAAATACAAGTATTAAGAGTTGTTCTTTTGCAGACACAATAGACAATATTAAAGAAAAAGATTTGATTTTTCTTGATCCTCCCTATACAGTTACACATAATAATAATGGTTTTATTAAATATAATGCAAAACTTTTTGATATTCAGAAGCAATATGAACTTTCAGAATATATTGACGAGATTAAAAATAAAGGGGCATTCTATATTTTAACAAATGCAGCTCATGATGTTGTAGAAGATATTTTTACGAAGGAAGGAGATTTTAAACAAAAAATATCTAGAGCTAGTTTAATAGGAGGGATAAATGCTAAAAGAGGTAGATATAAAGAATTTGTGTTCACAAACACCCAATAAAATATGAATGAAGAAACAAGAAAAAGTTTACTGGAGAGTCTTGTCAGTGAAAATAATGAATTACAAAAAATACTCAAACTAAAAAAAAGGGATTATATTTTAGAAGATATACCCAAAGATGAAAAATTGTATAATGATTATTTATCTAAAGGTTGGGTTCTTCAAAGGGAATTAAAACATTTTTATAGAATGAAAGGGGCAAAGCCTTATGATGTTTTATTTCGAGATAAGGTTTGGAGTGTATTTGCACAACTTGGCTTTAGTCAATTAAATCGTGATGAGAATTTTACTATTCCTTATGATAAAAAAGACCTTAACTTGACAAAACAAATAGATGTTTTTGCTAAAGATAATGAATCTATTTTGTACGTAGAATGCAAGCCTTCTATAGACTATGGAAGAGGAGATTTTGAAAAAGATTTAGAGTTTTACAAAGATATCAAAGAGGGGTTGGAAACATCTATTAAGCAAATGTTTCCAAACTCTAAGCCAAAAGTGAAGTTTATATTAGCAACAGAGAATAAGACCTTAGGAGAGAGAGATGAAGAGAGACTTAAAAATTTAGGAGGAGTTCATTTAGATGAGGAAGCAATTGAATATTATTTAAAGATGTTCAATCAAATTGGTATAGCGGCGAGGTACCAACTTTTAGGATATTTATTTGCTGGAAATACAATTCCAGATTTAGATAATCAAATTCCTGCAATTAAGGGTAAAATGGGCAAGCATACTTATTATTCATTTTCTATTGAACCAGACAAGTTATTAAAAATAGGGTATGTTTTACATAGGAGTAAAGCAAATAGAAAAATGATGCCAACTTACCAGCGTATTATAAAAAAAAGTAGACTAAAAAAAATAAATGAATTTATTACAGAACAATCTGGTTTTTTCCCAAATTCAATTATAATTAGTTTAGACGTAAAAGTAAATGGACCAAGGTTTGATCCTGCCAATACACAGGTTCAAACAGCAATTTCTAAAGTAGGTGTTTTATATCTCCCTAAAAAATATAGGTCAGCTTATATAATAGATGGCCAACATAGATTATATGGTTATGCAGGAACAAAATATAGTAAAACAAACTCAATTCCTGTTGTTGCTTTTGTTAATTTAAAAAGGGAAGAACAAGTAGATTTATTTATGCAGATAAATGAAAATCAAAAAGCAGTGCCGAAAACTTTGAGAGAAACACTTAATGCTGATTTGTTATGGACTTCAACAAATTTAAAAGAGCAGATAAAAGCCCTATGTTCTAAGGTAGCTATCTATTTGGGAGAAGAAAAAGATTCTCCCTTTTATGACTACATTTCCTTAGGAGAAGATAATCGAGTTTTGACACCAGGAAACCTTTCATCTGCCTTGATGAAAAGCAATTTTTATGGAACGGTTTCTAAAGATAAAATTGAAAAATTAGGTTTGTTTTATAAAGGAGATTTAGAACATACTTTTAAGAGTTCTTATGAATATTTGAGACTATGTTTTGAATATTTAACAACAAACTTGAGTAATGATTGGAAGAAGAAGAAAGAAAGTTTCTTATTTGTAAATAAAGGAGTTTATGCCATTATTATGTTGTTAAGTGATATTCTTGATCATCTTGAAGAAGTAAAGGTTATAGATACCAATAAAGATGTTTCTCAGAAGTTATTTAAAGAAACACAAAAATATCTTGATCCATTAATAGTTTTTGTAAGAGAAATGGATGAAGAAACACGCTATAAATTTAAAGATATGAAAGGTTCAACGGCACCCGTTAGGTATTGGAGAAAATTTCAAGTGTGTGTACGTGAAGTTTATCAAGAATTTGAACCTGAGGGCCTAAAGGATTATATAAAAAATCAAGAGAGAGCTTTAAATTTAAAAACCTTTGAAATGATTAAAGACCTAGAAGAATTTATGAGAGCAGACTTCAAATCTAAACTTTATGATCATTGGGGAGAAGAATGGGCTTGGAAAAAAGGAGTTCCTGTAAAAATACAAGATGATGCTGAAGATAGAATGCGAAAAAAAAACCGAACAAGGAAGAAAGAAGAAGAAACAGAGGAATGGGATAATCTTAACTTAATTCATTATAGAGAAATAGCAAAACAAAATTGGCAATATGTTAATGAGGATAAAAAAAGAGTAAAGTTTTTTGAAATTCATTATACAATGCCTTCTGAAGAAAAACTAAATAAAGAGGAAAAGACTAAATGGTGGGTCAAATTAAATGAACTTCGTAATATAGTTTCACATGTCTCAAGTGATCAAATATCTGAAGACGATTATGATTATGTTAAGAAGATTCATGATTGGTTAATAAAGAAAGAAATACAAAATAAATGGCAGCAAGAAGAAATGATTATAGCTTCATAAATATATAATTAAGTGTAAAATCATACAAGATTTATTTTTTAGTTATTTAACTCAACAATTTATCGATATTCATTTTGTACATTTTTCCAATAGGAATAATATGATTTCCAATAAAAATTCTATTACCTTCTATACTACTAATATACCTTTTGGTTACTGCAAATGATTTATGCACTTGTAAAAAATCATTCTCTGGAAGTAATAGTAATACATTAGATATTTTTTCTCTTACCGTAACAGTATCATTGGTAGTAACTACTTTCGTATAATTTCCAGCAGCTTCTATAAACTGAATCGTATGAAGTGTAACTTGAATGTATTTTTTATTGCTACGAAGAAAAATACTGTTGGTATTTTCAGTATTATTTTTTGGAATATTTTGTACTTGAGTTTTTTGTGGGGTACCAATAACTTTGTTTACAGCTTTTAAAAAACGTTCAAAACCAAAAGGCTTAAGTAAGTAATCAACTATGTTAAGTTCATAACCTTCAAGCGCAAACTCTTTGTACGCAGTAGTAACAATTACTTTAGGAGGAGAAGCCAATGTTTTTAAAAATTCAAATCCTTTTAGTTTTGGCATGTTTAAATCAAGGAAAATTAAATCTACTTGGTATTTATTTAAATATTCTAAAGCTTCAATTGCATCGTAACAATGCTTTTGAAGTTCCATTGTTGGTAATAAATCGCAATAGCCCTTAATAATATCGTGAGCAATATGCTCATCATCTACAATTATGTATTTAATCATACGTTTTTAATATTCAATTTGGCAGAATAAATATCGTTAGTTTTAGAAGTAGTAAGTGTATGGTTTTTAGGATACACCAATTCTAATCTTCTTTTTAAGTTTTGTAAACCGATACCTTTATCTTGATTTTCTTCCGAAGCATCAAAATTATTCTCAATTTCAAAATGTATAGCATTACTGTGAGCTGTTAAATTTAAGTGGACATACGCATTGTTTCTTAAATTTTCTACACCATGCTTAAAAGCATTCTCTAAAAGAATAATAAAAAGCAAAGGCATCACTTTATAATCATTATCTGCAACATCAATATTGAATTGAATGTCAATTGTTTTGTGATAGCGCATTTTATGAAGCTCTATATAATTTTGTAAGTATATTATTTCTTCAGAAAGTAAAACCGTGTCTTTTTCACCATCATAAACACTATAACGCATCATATCAGAAAGTTTTAAGATAAGTTCCTGCGCTTTTTTAGCATCTTTATCTACCAAACCATAAAGGTTGTTAAGCATATTAAAAAAGAAATGGGGATTAACCTGACTTTTTAGATGCATCAACTCAGTTTTTGTTTTTTCGTTTTTTAGCCGAATGATTGATTTTATTTGTTTAAACAACCAATAAAAGAAAGTAAATAATAAAACTAAAAAATAGAGTGTTATAAATTCTACAAAGCCTTCTAGTTTTCCAAAAGTATCATTAAAAACGACAATAATTATACCTATTAAAACAAGAGATATTCTATAAATACGCTTAAAAATAGCCTTTTTTCTATCCATAATTTTAAAATTCATAAGTCAATATTAGTTAAATAAAATACGCCTCACAAATTAGTTGACAAACATCTTTTCTGTAGTGATAAACGTGTAGTTGACTGTGACAAAATACTTTTATAGTCTTAAGGTACTATTTGTATCACACAACACCGTAGGTTCATCACATAACTTTTAATAGTCTAAGCTGTATGGGTAGGTTTGTTCAATATCAATTAAATACTCAATAAAATGAACAGTTTAACCATTAAAAACTTAAGTAAAACGTATGCAAATGGTGTAAAGGCATTGCAAAATGTGTCGTTAGAAATTCCTAAAGGGATGTTTGGTTTATTAGGTCCTAACGGAGCAGGAAAGTCTACTTTAATGCGAACTATTGCCACCTTACAAGATGCCGATAAAGGTTCTGTAATGCTTGACAATCTAAATGTAGCGAACGACAAGAATGCCGTGAGAAAAATACTTGGTTATTTACCCCAGCAGTTTGGAGTATATCCAAAAGTATCTGCTGAAGCCTTATTAAATCATTTAGCCGTATTAAAAGGTATTACTAATAAAAATAATAGGGTAGAACTGGTAAAAGCATTGTTGCACAAAACAAACTTGTATGAAGCTAGAAAACGAAATTTGGATGGATATTCAGGAGGAATGAAGCAACGTTTTGGTATTGCTCAGGCATTATTGAACAACCCTAAATTACTTATAGTTGATGAGCCTACTGCCGGATTAGATCCTGCCGAACGTAATAGATTTTACAACTTATTAAGTGAAGTTGGTGAAAACACGATTGTCATTTTATCAACACATATCGTAGAGGATGTTAAAGAATTGTGTACCAACATGGCCATTATTAATCAAGGGAAAGTAGCATTAAAAGGGAGTCCTTTAAAACTAATAGACAGCTTAGAAGGCAAAGTATACCAAAAAACAATACAAAAACAAGAATTAGAGGAGTATAAACAAGCGTATAACATAATTCATGAAAAGTTATTCCTAGGAAAACCAATCATAAATATTTTGAGCGAATCTGACCCTAAAAATGGGTTTACCTCTGTACCTGCCGGATTAGAAGATGTGTATTTCTCACAAATTAATAACTATTAATACAGGTAAAACTATGTGGTACGAAATATTCAAATTTGAACTAAAATATAGAGCTAAACGTCCAGAAACGTATGTGTTTTTTGTATTTCTCTTTTTGTTTTCAACCGTAGGTGTCGATTTTATTTTTCAAGGAGTAGAAATAGGGTTGATGAAAAAAAACAGTCCATTAATTATAGCGAAAACCATGGGAGCCATTACGGGAATTTTTATGATTATGGCATCTATGATAATGGGAGTTCCCATACTTCGAGATTATCAGTATAATATAGAAGCATTGTTGTTTACAAATCCTATTAAAAAGCGCGATTATTTATTAGGACGATTTGTAGGTTCTTTTACTGTATTGTTAATCATCTTTAGCGGAATACTATTCGGTATGATGGTGGGTGAGTATATGCCTTGGCATAAAGATATGCTGCCGTTTAACGCTGCTACTTATATACGATCGTTTACAATTATTGTTTTACCCATACTGTTCTTTGGAGCTTGCCTATTTTTTGTATCAGGAATGTTGAGTAGAAAATTGTTAGTTGTTTACACACAAGGTATTATTTTGTTTGTGGTCTTTTTACTAACCAAAGCGGTAACAAACGAGTTTTTACAAGCAATTTTAGACCCTTTTTCATTAACAACATTAACACAGGTAGCTAAGGACTTATCAGCTGTAGAAAGTAGTGTATTTAATATACCATTTAGCGGAGTACTGTTTTACAATAAGTTATTTTGGAGTTTATTAGGTGTAGGTATTTTACTAATTGGTTACCGTAAATTTTCATTTAGTTTAGTAACCAAAGTGCCAAAGCAAAAAAGCGTAAAAACACAAAAGAAGCCTAAAAAACATCCTAAAAATACTTATCATATTCCTAAAATAAACATCAACTATAATTTTAAAACACAGTGTATACAATTGCTAAAGCTTTCTCAATTTTATGTCAAATCACTATTAAAAGAAACATCATTTTGGGCAATTGCTATTTGTGGAATCATTATCATTTTAATTAATTCTGTGAATTTAGGAACAGTATACGATGTAGATAGTTACCCTGCAACCTATTTTATAGTAGAAGAACTACAAGAAATGTCGATGTACTTTTTCATCATCATTCTCATATTTTATTCAGGGGAACTTATTTGGAAAGAACGTGCTGTGAAGTTGAATTTGATATATGATGCTACTTCTATTTCTGATACAATTGCTTTAACCAGTAAGTTTATTGCTCTTATTGTTATTTACATAGTATTGATGTTGAGTTTGATTGCAACAGGAATCCTCTTTCAGGTAGCTAACGGATACTATCAATTTGAGCTTGATGTATATTTTTTCGGATTCTTTGTAGAAATATTACCTTTTTTAATTCTGTACACTTTTGTAGCCTTTTTCTTCCAAGCAATTAGTAATAACAAGTTTGTGGGTATCTTTTTAGTACTCCTGTTCTTCATCGCAAATATTGCCTCAGAACATGTAGGATTTCAGCATAGCTTATACAAGTTTGGAGGAAAAACTTTAGGAACGTATTCTGAAATGAATGGTTACGGACACTTTTTACAACCTTATTTATGGATTAAAACATATTGGTTTCTATTTGGTAGCCTACTATTACTCATAAGTTCACTATTAATAACAAGAGGTTCGGGAACGACCCTTATAAAACGTGTAAAAGCCTTAAAAATCCGTATAACCAAGCCTTTGATACGATACGTAATGATTACAAGTATGTTTTTTATAGGTATAGGAAGTTATATATTTTACAACACAAACATTCTTAATGATTATTGGACAAATGCTGAAGAAACAGCCTTTAGAGTTAACTACGAAAAGACGTTAAAACCTTTTGAATACCTTCCACAACCAAAGATTACATCAGTAAATTTAAAAGTAGAACTATATCCTAATAGGAGAGCTTATGAAGTTGAAGGTTATTATATGTTGAAAAATACGTTTGATAAACCTATCAATGAAATTCATATTCAAAAACTGATCGCATCTCATGTACAGCTAGACTCTCTAGGTTTTGAAGGAATTACGACAGAAAAGACACAGTACAATCCATTTGAATATACCGTTTACACCTTATCTAAAGAGTTACAACCTAACGATTCTATACAGATGAGTTTCAAACAAACCTATAAACCAAAAGGATTTACCGATGAAAACATAAAAACTCATATAGTGAACAACGGAACGTTTTTTAACAATGAGGAATTTCCCACAATCGGTTACAATAGAAAGTATGAACTTCGAGATACCGACGAACGAGCAAAATTTCAGCTAAAACCAAGATTGAATAAGGTTAGAAGGGAAGATACACATGAACTTGTAAATGCACGTTCAGGAAGTGATTCTAACGGAATACATTTCGAAATGATTATAGGTACAGCTTCAGATCAAACAGCGGTGGTTCCAGGGAACTTAATTAAACAATGGAAAGAAGGAAAACGTAACTATTTTCATTATAAAATGAACCAGCCAATGATTAATTTTTATAGCGTTGTTTCCGCAAGATATGTTACTTTAAAGGATAAGTGGATTTCTAAAGACAAAACAGTCGATTTGGAAATTTACTATCACAATAAACACGATTATAATCTAGATAGAATGATACATTCTATGAAAAAGTCGCTTGATTATTTTAGTACTCATTTCAGTCCGTATCAGTATAAGCAATTACGTATTATGGAGTTTCCTAGGTATGCAGAATTTGCACAATCTTTTCCAGGTACTATTCCGTTTTCTGAAGCAATTGGTTTTGTGTTGGATATTGACGACAAAAAAGATGTAGACATGGCTTTTTATGTAACAGCGCATGAAGTAGCGCATCAATGGTGGGGAATGCAAGTAGAAGCAGCCAATGTACAAGGAAAACATATGATTTTAGAAACCTTAGCACAATATGCAGCTTTAATGGTGTTAAAAAACAATTATCCGAAGGAAAAAGTAACACAGTTTTTAGCATGTCAAGAAGAAACCTATAATAGAGAGCGAAAGAAAACTAAAATGCCAGAACCTTCTTTAGCATTGGTAGGAAATCAAGACTATGTGTATTACAATAAAGGTGCTTTGGCAATGTATATATTACAAGATAAAATAGGAGAGGATAAGGTGAATTTGGCATTACAACGATTTATTGAAGATTGGAATACCTACAACGGAAAAATAAAAACAACGACGAAGAGATATGCTACAACAAAGGATTTATTACACTATTTAAAAGAAGTAACTCCTAGTTCGTTGCAATACCTTATTCACGATTTATTTGAAACTGTAAATAGCAAAGAAATTATTCTAGATACAACTATAAATAAGTAACATAAATGAATAAAGTCTAGATAGACCAAACTTTTGAGTCTATTTAGACTTCTTTTTTTTAGTTGGTAATACTTCCTCAGGAAAAGGGAATAAAATTGTTGAGTTTTTCTCCGCTGCTATATTTGATAGTGTTTGATATAAACGTAGTTTAATAGCAGAAGGAGATTGATCTATAAGTTTACCAGCTTCTAAAAGTTTAGAAGCAGCCTGTTCTTCAGCCAACGCAAGAATAATACGTGCTCTTCTAGAACGTTCAGCCTCAGCTTGATTTGCCATCATACGACGCATATTTTCAGGTAATTGAATATCCTTTATTTTAACATCATTTATTTCAATTCCCCATTCTTTAGTTTCCAACTCTACAATCTCTTTAATATTTTTTCCCATTTCTTCTCGTTTGGAAAGTATGGTGTCTAATTCTACCTTACCGCAAACATCCCTAAGTGCTGCTTGTGCCAATTGTGTAATGGCAAACTTGTATTCTTCTACCTCTAAAACAGCGCGCTCTGGGTCATAAATTTTAAAGAAAACAACCCCATCAATACTACAAGGCACATTATCCTCGGTCATTACTTCTTGAGAATCTATATTAAAAGTAATCACCCGAATATCAACAATCTGAATGGTTTCAATAAATGGAATAATCCATCTAAAACCAGGATTTAAAGTTTTAATGTATTTACCAAATCTAAATTTGATAGCTCTTTTATATTCAAAAATTATACGAATTCCGGCAAGTAGAAATATACCTAAAATGCCGAAAAGGATTGTAAATCTGTTCATGGCTATAGTATTATAAATGTTACGGTATGCTTAAAGAAAAAGTCAATAAAACAAAGAGGGTAGAGTTATTACTTTTGATATTTCAAGTTACACTTACTTAATAAGTGCAATAACATGATCCTCATAAATTTACGAATTTTTAAGAGTAAATAAAAACATAATAGCTTTTATGTTTTGTAAATCAATGTATTAACTAAATAGTATTATAAACTCTATAAATAAAAAATTATGGTTTTACCATAACTCTATTATGGTTTTTAACTCTTCTTATTATTTGTAGTTATTTAAATTTGAAGAACTTAAAACTTTATATGATGTTAAAAAAGATTACAAATTTAGGTACTTCCCTAAACAAAACAGAACAAAAAGCTATTAACGGAGGTGGAGGAATTACAGAATGTGAATTCAGTGCAGACCCTAGTACCGATTGGTGTTGCCATTTACCAGGTGGTTGTCCTTCTGGTAATTAACAATACTAAATAATATAAGCGGATTAATAGTCCGCTTTTTTGTTGTGCAAAAAGAATAAAAACTACATCTACTTTTTAATAGTGTATCTGTTTAGAGAGTCTTCAAGTTTCTGAATCATTCTATTTCTAAGCTTTTCAGGTTTTAACACTTCTATGCTATTACCAAAACCCAAAATTAAACGTTCCAATTCATAATTAGGAATTACTAAAATATTAAAGATAGCCCCGTCATCTGTATATTTTATTAGCCTTTGAGATTTATGAAAAGGTTTTGTAATAACATAAGGAGTATTTGATTTATCTACCCAAAAAGCAATACGTTGTGGTTTAGTGTTTGAAACTGTTACACCAACAACATCTTTATAATAAACATCACCATTAATAGCTTTATCTATATATGTTGTGTTTTCAACTTCCTCTACAGAATTTATACGATCTAAAGCTAAAGTTGTTTCTTTACCTTTTACAAGTGCCAATAAAAACCACCTATTATTAAACTCCTTTAATAATTGTGGATGCAAGGTTATTGTACTAGCTTTTTCTGCTTTAAAAGACTGATAATTTATCTTTAATACTTTTTTTTCCTGTATAGCATTGTATAAAGGATCTATAAAAGACAAACCTTTTAGCTGTTCGTTTTTATCTAAATGAATAATAGCCCTATTGTTTTTTTGAGAAGAGTATACTGAATCTTCTAAACGTTGTAGCACTCCATCCATTTCTTTGAATAAAGAAAAGTCTTTAAACTGACGTAATACTTGAATAGCATCATTCATCACTTTCACATCGTTTTCAGTCACAGGAATATTCATAATAGAATACCCTTCTTCAGCATAACGGTAATATTTACGTTGATAGACTTCAATTGGAGCATTATACCCTAATTTATCACTACGCATCAATTGAATATCTAACTGAACCGTTCTCTTACTTACATAAATATCTTTTCCTTCGTATTCGTACAAAGCATCAGAACAAGCATCAATTAAATCATTCAAAGTCCAAGTACGCATTGTATTTCGAAGGCATTGATCAATTGTTTTGTATCGAATTAGGGCGTTTTTATTAAAAGCCATTTTATAATTTTTTAGTAAAAATGATAAATTCTTTTTTAGTACGCAAAAAGATTGCGCAATACAGTAAAATATTTGCAGTGTGATTAAGAAAAAGAGGTCGTTTAAGTGGGAAAATTGCTATGAACATAAAAATATTTAAAACGCATAAAAATGAAAAAACTAAAAAATGAATATAGAAATCAAGATGAAGCTTTACCAAAAGCTATTATTTGTGATTTAGACGGAACTTTATCTTTGATAAATAACAGAAGTCCTTTTGATGGAAGTAGGTGTGAACAAGATTTACCTAATGTACCTATTGTTAGTTTAGTAAAGAATTACCAACAATTAGGATATAAAATACTTCTTTTATCAGGTAGAGAAGCTAAATATCAACCAGAAACAGAGTCTTGGTTAAAAAAGCACGAAATAGTTTATGATGCACTATGGATGCGTAAATCAAGAGACAATAGGAAAGATGCGATTATTAAAGAAGAGGTATTTAAAAGAAAAATAGAGCATAAGTACTTTATTGAGTTTGTTTTAGATGATAGAAATCAGGTGGTTGATTTATGGAGAAAAGAATTAAAACTACCTTGCCTACAAGTATTTTATGGTGATTTTTAAAAGATATAAACATAAGTTATAAAAAATGAGAAGAAAAATATTAGACAAATTAATCGAATTAGAGCACGAAAAGGAGATAGAGATCTTAGTAGCGATAGAGTCAGGAAGTAGAGCTTGGGGATTTGCTTCTCCAGATTCAGATTATGATATTCGGTTTGTGTATAAGCACCAAAAGAATTGGTATTTAAGTTTGTGGGAACAAAGGAATTCTATTGAGTTTATGACTGAAGACGATTTAGACGGATCTGGGTGGGATATTAAAAAAGCACTCCTTTTGTTAGCTAAATCAAATGCTTCATTAACAGAGTGGTTATTTTCACCAATAGTATACAAAGCTGATTCAGTATTTCTAGAAGAAATAAAAAAGTTAGCAAAAAATAATTTTAACCCTATTGCAGGATTTCATCACTATCATTCTATGAGTAAAAGTTTTGAAGAAGCTTTAGCTACTGATAAAATGACCTTGAAAAGTTTCTTTTATACAATTCGTACGGCATTTTGTGCTAATTGGATTATAAAAAAAGGGACAATTCCACCAGTACTTTTTAAGGATTTATATGAGTTAATTGAAATGAAATATCATACAATGATTAATGATTTAATTCAGTTAAAAAGTGAACGAGTAGAGAAGTTTGAAGAAAGAGTTCCGAATCAGTTAATTCTACTAGTAAAGAATATTATAGAGGAAAATAACATATTGAGAAGTAAATTAGTTAATAAGAAAGCAAATCATCAAAAGTTCAATAAATTCTTTCTGGAAAACTTGTAAGTAAAGTATTTGCTTAAGTGACTTTGTGAAGTAAGGTTCGTAAAAATAAGATAGAGAGAACGAGAAAATTTATTCTCTAAATGAGCTCATTATTAAATTCAAAATAAAATGACACTAGAAGAATTAAAAAAATCAGATAATATCATATTTGAATGTATTGGAGGAAGTAGAGCTTATGGTTTAAACACAGCAACTTCAGATACTGATATCAGAGGAGTATTTGTGTTACCTAAAGAAAAATTCTATTCATTAGATTATATTGGACAAATAAACAATGAGACGAATGATATTGTATACTATGAGTTAAGGAAATTTATAGAACTTTGTTTAAAAAACAACCCTAATATTCTAGAATTATTAGATATTCCAGAGCATTGTATTCTAAAAAAGCACCCAATTTTTGACGAAATAAAGTCAGATTTATTTCTATCAAAATTGTGCAAGAATACATTTGCTAATTATGCTTTCACTCAGATTAAAAAGGCTAGGGGGTTAAATAAAAAGATTGTAAACCCAATGGAAAAAGAACGAAAAAGTGTTGAGGATTTTTGTTTAGTTCGGAAAGAAAAGGAATCTATACCTCTTAAAATCTTTTTAGAAAAATTCAATTTTAAAAAGAATCATTGCGGATTAGCAAAAATTCCAAATATTAAGAATTGCTTCAACCTTTTTTACAATGAGAAATTAAATTACAAGGGAATTACTAACCATAATGCTAACGAAGTTTGCTTGAGTTCAATTCCGAAAGAAGAACAACCAATAGCACTATTATATTTTAATAAAGAAGGATATTCATCGTATTGTAGAAAATACAAAGAATATTGGGATTGGGTGTCCAAGAGAAATGAAGAACGTTATAAAGGTAATCTATCTCACAATAAAAACTATGATGCAAAAAATCTAATGCATACGTTTCGCTTATTACATATGGTAAAAGAAATAGGAGAAAAAGGAAGTATTAATGTTAGAAGAAATGATCGAGATTATTTACTATCCATAAAAAATGCAGAATTCGAGTATGACGAATTGGTAGAAAAGGCAGAGTTTATGAAGTCAGAATTAGAAGTTATTTATGAGAATTCAGATTTACCTGACAAGCCAGATAAAAGAGAAGTAAACAAGTTATTAGTAGAATTAAGAAATAAGTTTTATAAAAAAATGATTAGATTAATTTAAAATCAATCTAATAGGTAAAATCAACTAAAAATATCATATTTGCAGCAGTTCATTGAAATGGCTTAGAAATTTTATGAGATATGTAAGGCAATAGTGTTTTACATAATTTATAAAATATAATACTAATGAATTGGAAAATTCAAAAATTAAATAATGGAGAAACCATTATTTCAAAAGAGCCAGGTAATTCTATGTTGCCTATTTTAAAATCTAAACAACCTGTAAAACTAAAACCAATAAACTGGGAAGATTGTAAGGTTGGCGATATTGTGTATTGCAAAGTTCGTGGAAACTGTTTTACGCACCTTGTAAAAGGAAAAAACAATAAAAGAGGTTTGCTAATAGGAAATAATCATGGAAGAATAAACGGATGGACTAAGAATGTATATGGAATAGTAGTAGAGATATTACCAATGCCATAGGCATTTTAAGAAAGAAAAAAAGAGAATGAAGGTTCTCACATATTTTATAAATTAATTAAACGAAATTTTAACCTATGCTAATGCAATTCATACACATATCGGACGCTCAAAAGCGATTTTTATGGAGTTATCAATAAGGTTATTGTAGTATAAAATCACTAAAAGCGTCCAAATTTTATAATTTGGACGCTTTTTTTATATAAAATTTCAAGTCTTTGAAATCAACATGTAAAATGCTACATAGCTTACAACCAAGAGATTACTAATCTGAAGAAATTCGGACAGGACACTTATATGTCTAAACCAGTATAAGAACTTGATTTTCAGTAAAATAAAATCATTTTAAACTTGTGTAATTCAAAAAAGGCTCACATCTTTGCACCAGTAATTTTTATACAGAGCGCAGTTCAAGTATAAACATACTAAACAACAAAATAATAATTTTTAAAAACGAAGTAAACATGTTCAAATATCAATTAAACATAAGTACAGTAAAAGAACCAGGTTCTTTTGTACACATGCTTCGCGATTTTCTTCATACATAGAGATAACAAGAATTTATAGATGAAAAATCCGAAGCCTCAATAACGTTTCGGATTTTTTTATGCTACACATTTCCGTATAGTTTTCAATTTCCGAAGCAAAGAGAAAAATATTGATACAAAGCACTAATTAGAAAATTGGTGCCCAACCTTATAATGTCTCAACATGGGAAATAAACTAAAAGGAAAAGACCTAATCAAATTAGGCTTTCCAAAAAACAATAGTATAAATATTGCCTTAGGGCAAATTAACCGATATAGAAAAAAAGAAAAGAAAGAACGCATTTTAGAAGAAGCAAAACAAGTACTGCTTTATCCAGAAAAATATCAAGGAAATGCTATTTGGGGTAAAGTTGCTGAAGGTTTAACCAAGCCTGTTGAAATTAAAATGCATCAGTTAAGAAATACAAGAGTTCCGTTTTCAATTTATGGAGAAAATGAAATTGATGAACAAGCTAAGTTTCAGTTATACGATGCTTTAAAATTACCTATAGCAGTACAAGGAGCTTTAATGCCAGATGCACATTCAGGGTACGGATTACCTATAGGTGGAGTGCTTGCTACAGAAAATGCAGTAATTCCGTATGGTGTAGGAGTAGATATTGGCTGTAGAATGGCATTGAGTATTTTTCCGATGAAAGCTTCTTATTTAAAAGGTAAGCAACATCAATTAGAAAATATATTGAAAGAGCATACCAAGTTTGGAATGTATGAAACACATGATAAAAAGCAAGATCATGAAATTTTTGAACGTAGTGAATTTCAAGATATTCCTTTACTAAAACGGTTAAAAGTAAAAGCATATAATCAATTAGGAACCTCAGGAGGTGGAAATCACTTTGTAGAGTTCGGAGAGGTAACCATAACAGATGAAGACAATGAATTTAATGTACCTGTAGGGGAATATGTGGGCTTATTAACGCATAGTGGATCACGTGGATTGGGAGCAAACATTGCAAAACACTATACCTATTTAGCAAGTAAACAATGTCCGTTACCTAAAAACGTACAACATTTAGCATGGTTAGATTTAAATACGCACGACGGACAAGAATATTGGTTAGCAATGAATTTAGCAGGTGATTATGCAAAAGCATGCCATGATAATATTCACCAACGAATAGCAAAATTATTAGGTGTGAAACCATTAACTATGGTTGAAAATCATCACAATTTTGCGTGGAAAGAACAAGTAAATGGAATTGAGCGTATTGTACATAGAAAAGGAGCAACACCCGCTAATAAAGGAGCATTAGGTATAATTCCGGGATCTATGACTGCACCAGGATACATTGTTAGAGGTTTAGGAAACCAAGAGAGTTTACAATCGGCATCACACGGAGCAGGAAGAAAACATTCAAGAAGAAAGTGTAAAGAGAAATTTACCAAAAGTGATATTAAGCATCAGTTAAAAATGAATGAAGTTACGCTCATTGGAGGTGGAGTAGATGAAGCTCCAATGGCCTATAAAAATATCAAAAAAGTAATGGCAAACCAGCAAGAATTAGTTGAAGTATTAGGAACCTTTACTCCGAAAATTGTACGAATGGATAAGTAAAACAACAATTGTCATTACGATGAAGGAAACAGAATGAAATAATGAAGTAATCTGCCTATTGATTAACAGATTACTTCGTTTTACTCGTAATGATATGAATAGAAAATTAAAATGGACATAAAAATAATACAATTTACAGCGGGTCGTGGACCTTCAGAATGCTGCTGGGTAGTAGCAAAAGTGCTAAAAGCATTTATAAAAGCTGTAGTAGAACATAAGATAATGTATGACATTCTTCATAAAGAAAATGGAATAGAGAATGGAACCATACAATCAGTAAGTGTTCAATTAAAAGGAAATAACCTGTCTTTATTTTTAAAAGATTGGATGGGCACTATTCAATGGATAGGAAAATCAACCTTTAGAAAATACCATAAACGTAAAAATTGGTTTATTGGTTGTTTTGAATTGGAATATAATAATGAGTTAACCATACAAGAAAAAGACATCGAGTTTCAGGCAATTAGAAGTTCTGGACCTGGTGGACAACATGTAAATAAAGTAAGTTCTGCTGTACGAGCAAAACATAGCACAACAAGAATTCAAGTATTGGTTTCAGAAAGTCGTTCACAGCATCAGAATAAAAAAATAGCTGTACAACGTTTAAAAACCTTGATAGGAAATCATAATATAAATCAATTACAAAACACCATAAAACAAGAGTGGGAAAACCATTTAGACTTAGAAAGAGGAAATCCAGTAAAAGTATTTGTAGGAACTGATTTTAAAGTTAAAAACAACAAAAAAAGATTTAAAACAACACGTAATCAATTAAAAAGCGATTTGCGTAAACAATTATATTAAGATGAAAACATTAGCAAATAATTACATATTTAAAGCATTAGATGCTTTTCCTTATGAATTAGAAGAAACAATGGAGGCATTAACATATGCTTTGGCGTATGAAGAAAAAAATGTAGTAGCGTTGTGCTTAATGGGACGCATTTACGCAGAACACTTAGGTGATTTTGAAAAAGCAAAACTGTATTATACAGAGGCTTTAGCAGAAAACATGTATGCTTTTAACGTATATCCGCATTATATCAATGTGTTATTATGGAATGAAGACTATGAAGAAGCTGAACGATTCATCGATTTTGCATTAACCGTAAAAGGTTCCGACAAAGCAATTTTATATATTGGAAAAGCCCAATTATATGAACAGAAAGAAGCGTATAAAAAATCATTACAAACTTTAAACCTTGCTAAAAAGCACACGTATAATAGTGACTATATGCGAACTGTAAGAGAACATATAGAACGTGTAAAGGATAAGCTTCCTAAGAAAAAGAAGAAAAAAAGTAAGAAAAAGCAAGAATAATTTTTAGTACGTAAAAACATTGCGCAATACTGTGTAATATTTGCAGTGTAATTATGAAAAAGATATTTGAAGAGAGGTAAAATGCTAAGAAAACCTCATTATAACAAAGGGTATAGTGAAGTGGCTATAAAAGTTCATTTACATATTATAAATAAAAATATCAAGCAAGTCTTGTTGCGTGTTTCTATATAGCACCATTGTATACATTCTTACAGTAAATGTATTAGAACTGTATATGCAACTAGCCTTGAAGGTTTTGATTATTCACCAAAAAATAATCTCACTCTATGTGTTGCGGGTTCGAGTCCCGTCATAATTGAAAGGTTATGTAGTTCAACTAGGTAGAACAATAGATATTTAAAATTCGTGGGTTCGAATCCCACTATCCGAAAGGATATGGCGGAGTGGTCAAACGCACTGGATTTCGGTTCCAGTAATTATGGTAAGCCTAACGGCATGTCGGTTCGAGTCCGACCTCTCGACTTGAGTAAAAGTCATCAGGAAGCTCATCACCTTGTAAAACTGATGAACCAAAAGTGTTGAATGTTTAATGAGTTTTTAAATAAACACTTATAAACGTACTTTGAAATAATAACCATTACATAAACAGTGTATTGAACTTTAGTATGTCAGTTATAGTATTAATTAGTATAACCCATGTAGTAAACAACAATACAAAAGCTATACAATCTTATTATTTCCGTAGGCTTATAAGCATTAACATTCAATACTTTTTACAAAAACAAACAAATTTCTCCATGGTGAGAAAACAACGTATAAATAATTAAAAACAAAAAGATTATGAAAAGAATAACAATTAATCAAGGAAAAGTAGGATTAGTATTTAAAAAAGGAGATTACATAAAAGTAATCAAAGCGGGTACACATTGGTTAGGATTTAATCAAACAGTAGCAGTATATGATTTAACAAAAGATTTTTATACATCAGTAGCTTTAGAAGTATTGTTACAAGACACAACTTTAGCAGAAATGTTAGAAGTTGTTGAAGTACAAGACAACGAGTTAGTTTTTATGTACGAAAACAACAACTTTCAAAGAGTTTTAAATGCGGGAAGACACGTTTTCTGGAAAGGATTTATTACTAGAACCTTTCAAAAAATAGATATAAGCAAGATTGAAATTATTGAAAGAGTAGATACATCTTTATTCAATAATTATGAAGTGAGCAAATATGTTAGAACTTTTGAAGTTGCTGCCTACGAAAAAGCTGTATTGTTAGTGAATGATACCTATCAAAAAACATTGGTAGGAGGGACGTATAGGTTTTGGAAAAATGAGACAACTATTAAAATAGCGAAAGTAGATACCAGACAATTACAATTAGAAATTGCAGGTCAGGAATTATTAACCAAAGACAAAGCAAATGTTAGAGTTAATTTTTACACGCAATATAAAGTAACTGATATTGAAAAAGCATTATTAGCTAATAAAGATTATGAAAAACAATTGTATGTAAACATGCAATTGGCACTGAGAAAATATGTAGGACACTACACATTAGATGAATTATTAGCCAATAAAGAGGATGTTTCTATAGCAGTTTTTGAAGAAACAAAAATGAATGCTGAAAAATTAGGTGTAGTAATTCAAGGTTGCGGAATTAGAGATGTTATTTTACCAGGAGAAATGAAAGAAATCATGAATCAGGTATTGGTAGCACAAAAGAAAGCCCAAGCAAATATTATTACCAGAAGAGAAGAAACAGCATCTACAAGAAGCTTATTAAATACTGCTAAATTAATGGAAGACAACGAAATGTTGTTTAAATTAAAAGAAATGGAGTATGTGGAGAAAATAGCTGATAAAATTGGAGAAATTACAGTTACTGGAAACGGAAACGTAATTAAACAGTTGAGAGAAATATTTGTTACCAATAAGTAGTAATATGGCTAATTATACTAGATTTAAACTTTAAAAGCGAAAACTTATATAATTAAGTTCTCGCTTTTTTTATTAAACCTTTTATTTTAAAGTTCAAACTTTATTGAAAGTGTAGATATGTAACATTAGTATTCTTTACTCATCTACTTAGTATGCAACAACTCAGTAAATATTTGTTTTTAACATTATATTAACCAATGTGTTACGGTAATAGCTGTATTTATGTACTATCGTTTTTCAATAATCAAAAGTTACATGATGAATAAATTACCTTTCTTTATACTAATCTTTGTATTAATACCCTTTTTTTATGCTTGTAATACAAAAAAGCAAACTTCAAAAGATAGTAATTTACCTACTATAGAAAGGACCTATCTTGGTCAAAGACCACCAGGTTTAACACCTAGACCTTTTGCTCCCGGTATTGTTACTACAGACGGATGGGAAGTTAGCGGAGTCTTCACACCAGACCTAAAAGAATTTTATTTTATTAGAGAAGGAGAGGAGGACCAAGAGCAAGAATTTGTTGTGATTCAATATAAAAATAACCAATGGAAAGATTCTGTTATATCATCTAGGGTTGGCACACCTTTTATTTCTCCCGACGGTAAAATTATGCATTTAAGTAAACGTTATAAGGAACGAACTGAAAATGGTGAATGGTCAGAAGTTAAAAAACTTGATTATCCTTTTAAAGACTTACCAATTATGCGTCTTACTGCCTCTGCGAAAGGAACTTATTTTTTTGATGAGTTTAAATCAGACTTTACAGGAGATATTCGATATTCACGATTCGTGGATGGAAAGTATGAAAAACCAAAACTACTCAACAGTAAAATTAATAGCGGAAAAAGTTTTCACCCATTCATTGCACCAGATGAATCGTATCTTATTTTTGATAGTAAAAGAGAAGGAGGCTATGGCGATTCTGATATTTATATATGCTTCAAACAACAAGACGGTTCATGGGGTGAGCCTATTAATATGGGGGATAAAATTAATACAAACGCTTGGGAAGCTCTCGCTTGCGTAACACCAGATGGTAAATTTCTTTTTCTCAATAGAAATATGGGATCAAAAGACTACGAAAATGTAGACATATTTTGGGTTAGTGCACAAGTTATTGAAGACTTAAAACCTAAACGTTAAAAAAAGGTCTGTTTTACCAGACCTTTTTTAATTCATAAGTTAATTATCACTACCAGTTTTCTTCTATTATTTGGTGTGTAATAGCAGCTGCTACTTCACTACCTTCAGCAACCGAAGAGGCAACACCGCTCCAACCTGTTCTGGCATCACCAATAATATAAAACCCTTTAATTTCTGTTTCTTTATTCTCATCAACTTTATAAAACTCCATTCCAAAATAACCTTTTTCTGTAGGAATATTCATTTTTTTAGCAAAGTCGGTACTTTCTGTAGATTTTGTGTCAGGTAAAAAACCACCTTCTCTTTCAATAATTGTTTCATCAATAAGTTGAACACCTGTAAGCTGACCTTCAGTTGAAATCAGTTTTTTAATTTTTTTATCAATTATCTGTATTCCTTTTTTAGTAAGGTTAGATACTAGCTCTTCGTCCTCAACTTTTTCACCGTTTGTAAAAACGATAACATTTTTTGACCAATGCGATATTGTTTTTGAAAACATAGGAGCCATTAGAACATCTCCAAATACAGCCAATTTTTTATTGGCCATTTCAAAACCATCACAAAAAGGGCAGGGGTAAACAGATTTTCCGTAGACTTCAGTTAAACCTTCAATACCTATTTCAGCAATATTATCTTTATGTCCTGTTGCAATAACAACTCTTTTAGCTGAATATGTATCGTGTTCTGTTTCAACCGAAAAATTATTGTTTTCATCTTTTACAGATATCGCTTTTTCCTTTTTGTAATCTACAGATGTGTATTTTTCTAACTGATGCTTAGCAATCTTAAATATTTCAGAAGGATGCTTACCATCTTGAGTTAAAAACCCGTGTGAATGTGTTGTTATATTATTTCTAGGACTTTCGGTATTTAAAATTAGTGTTTTTATTCTACTTCTTCCTAAAACTAAAGCAGCGCTCATTCCTGCAGGACCACCACCAATAATTATGACTTCATAATTCATATTTTGTGCTTTTTTAATGTGTTTTTATTTTTTAGAATGATTTATAATAGCATTGAAATAAGACTCCCAAGCCATTTCTACAATTTCTTGAGTTCTTGTCTCATCTTCAAGAATTAAATTTATAGCGGCATCAATTGTAGAAAAATAAAGGCTCTCTATCCAATCCATTGTAAGTTGTGAATTAAATAAACCATTAGTTTGTAGCTTTTTTAACAAGTCTCTAAAAATCTGCATCATTTCTCTAAAATCAGAAGACTCGTTTTCCATTCCTTTATAGTTTTCCCTGTAGCTATATAAAAAACGAAATTGATATCCACTTTTAATATCATTTAAAAACATTGTATAAAGTTGAGTTTTTGGATCAGTAGACGATTCTATTGATTCCTTAGTCTTTTGTAGGCAAAAACTACTTGCGTAATCAATTATTTCTTCAATAAGTTCTGATTTTCCGCTAAAATATCTATGTAGCGTTCTTCTACTTAAATTAATGGATTCAGCAATTTCTTCCATTGAAGCATTAGGGGCTTTACTAAATGCTTTAATTGCAGCAGTTATAATTTTAGTTTTAGTATCATTCATTATGTCTCAATTATGAGACAAAGGTATAGATTGTCACATAAATGAGACATGTTTATTTTATCTTTTCTACTTTTTTTATTTCTATTTTACATAATATCATGCTAACGAAAAGCTTCTGAAAACTTTTTGCAACGAGAATTTCAATTACAGACGAATTACAAATACGAAGCTAAAAGCTTTTGCTTTTTTTGGCGTTGGTAAGCGATGGATAATTGTGTTATAAATAAATTGCAATAAGCAATTTGATTTTATAAAACAATCGAGCGTTTGGTAGCGGCAATTTTACATAATGGCAAATTATAGCTACAAATGATTTCCTTATAAATCTAAAATTTCTAATCCACGAGAATCGAGTATTTCTAATTTTAATGACCCAAGTACTGAATATCGTAAAGAATAAATACAGCTTCTGGGATATTTACTTAATATAGAATTATAGCTTACAAATGGCGTACAAGACATAAATAACAAACATTGATATTTGTACTATAATGTTCTGCGTTATGTAACTTTGCTTTGGTAAAAGCGAAGTTTAAACTACTACTTTTCTTTGATTTTTTTCTTTCTAAAAGTTTCTTAAAAAATGTAATGGAATACGTTTTGCCCGAAGCGACGATAGGAGCGAAGTGGGAATGTGTATGGAATGGATTATAAACTAATATTTTATGTGGTTTTCCATAATTATTTAATTGTTAAATTCTGTATATTTGGTAGAGTACAAATAATCGTTTTCCCTAAACATTATTAATTATATTAATCAAGCTATAAACATAATTGTAGCACAATATTCTATTTTAAAACTTGAAAAAGATTATTACAACTCTAAAAAATTTTATCGAATGGATTGTCTCCATATATATAAAGATTAGACCTAAAAAAACATATTGGACAATCGCAGTTCCTTTAATTTTGTTTATTCTTGGAGAAATTGTTAAGCCAATTTCGCCATTAGTAAAAGCAATTGAATCTTATGCTAAGACAGTAGAAAGTAAATTTTGGAGTAAGGTATTAAATTTTATTGCTGAATATTTAAATTTTGATATCCCATCGTGGGTACTAATAATTGTAGGGTTAATTTTTATTACAATTAGTACTATAAAAATATTAGACTCAAGAGGTAATCCAAAATTGAAATTATTAATTAAAGAAATAGAGGATAAAAAAATTAAGAGTGATGATCTAAAAAAGTCCTTAAAAAGCCAAGTAGATAAACAGCTAGCAAAACAGATTAATTCTGGAAAATATATTCCTGATATTTTTATTGAAACACATAAAAACAGAGAATATTTACGATATTTTTCTCATCCAATTCTTTTCTGTAAGAAAATATATGACTCGCTAGAAAGAGCAGATTATAGGTTGTTAAATAAAAAACTAACAAAACAAAATACTGTTTTTGACATTGAGATACATAAGTTAGATTCTAAAATTAACATAGAAGAGTATATACAACATTTAAATAATTGGACTTCTCACTTAGAACGAAAATTAACCACTCTTAAGGATTTAAAAATATCAAGTACTGATAGATATTCTTATGAGTCCAAAATATCACATCGATTAGAAGATATTTATTATTTTAAATCCAAAATTTGTTTGATTACAGAAAATGCAGGACAAGGAAAAACTAACTTTTTATGTGACTTTGCAAATCGGTTTTTACTTGGAAATGAAATTCCGACAATCTTTCTGACTGGAAACGAAATATTACCAGATAATATAAGGGCATCCATATTAAGTAAAATATTTCCTGAGAGACTTAACTTAAGTTTTAAAACCTTTTTAGATGCTACTAGAGATTTGTGCTATGAGCTGCAAAAACCTCTAACAATAATCATTGATGGCATTAATGAGAATTCCAACACAAAAGTTTTTAGTAAAAGTCTTGAATCTTTTATATCTGATATGCAAGATTATGATTATATCAAAATTATTATCTCTTGTAGAAAGGATTATTTTGAATATAATTTTAAAAATATTGAAAACTCTTCATTTCAAAATGAAATTTCCTCAATTAGTAATCTAAGCTTAAGAAGAGATGATGAATTACAAGAAAAATTATTTTACGCATATTTTCATCACTTTAATATTAATTTCAAAGAAGTTTCTGGAGACGTTTACAATCAATTAATGTCAAACTTTTTATTATTTAGAATTTTCTGTGAAACTTATAAAGAGCAGGATATTGGTATCGTAAAGAATATTTTCAAATCTGAACTGTTCCAAAATTACTACAATAATAAAGCTGAAGAAATCAATAAAAAATTAAACGAAAATGATGAGTTTGAAGTGCAAGGCGATTTTGATATTCGAAACTTTATAAGGAATATTATTAAATATATGGTGTCAAATAATCAATATTCAAATGTTCCTTTAGACAACATCATTGAAGATGAAAGACATAGAGCTATATATGTTAGATTTTTGGATGAAAATATCCTTATAAAAAGAGATCCAAAATCAGATGAATCTGGAATATTTGGTTATTCAGAGGTGGTTAACTTTACATTTGATGAATTTAGGGATTATTTAATATCTAGTTATTTAGTTGAAGAATTATACCCTAAATCTCCAGAACAATTTGATAATTTCATCACCAATAATATTAATTCAGAATCACAAATTTTAGAAGGTTGTGGAACTTTTTTATTTCATACACTTAGAAATGGAGATACAGAAGAACTAAAGAATAGAGTATATAACCAAGAATGGTTTAAAGGTATTTTTATAAAATCTATTTTTAATATTAAAGATGATGATATTAAGGATAGTGACATAGAACGTATTGGGAAGTATTTTATAGAAAGTGATGAATATTCCTTTCAAATCGTAAATGGACTTATTAAACGTTATGATTTAAAAATTTATCCCAAATTAAATATTCAATTTCTTTTTGAATTAATTAAAAATTTAGAAGAAGATGAGTTTAATAAAAAGTTTTTGAATTTATTTCAGTTTAAATCTCGAAACTCATATAGTAGATTTTATAGAAAAATTGATTTAGAAAAGATAATAGAAAAATTAAATAAGAATTTCGATAACACTGAATTTATTAATGATTCAAAGTATCATAATTTATTTAATTTACTTATTTATTTATTACCACATAATCAAGCATATAGATTTTCATATTTATATGAAAGATATGCATATAAATATATCGATAAAGCTCATAATCAATTAAAAGAAATAATGGATAATGAGGATAGTCAGTTGAAAGTATTAGTAATAGAATTTTGTCAGGAATATGCAATTCAGTTATGATTTTTATAAATCCATTTTAGTTTTAAATGGAAATTTAACCAAAGAGACTTTTTTACAAGAAGTTGGAGCTTCTAGAGGTTATGCAAAAGAAATGTTTGAAAGAATATATGATAGTATTCATTCCGAATTAGTTGATTTAAGGGAAGAGTACGAATTATACTATTCAAAAGAATATCCAAGTTTCGAGCATTTTCTATTTAGAAAAATGAATATAAGTGTAGAAGATATAGATGATATGATAAAATTTGAAAGCGAAAAAGAACATAGAAAAATCTTTAGATCTGATGATGGTTCTACTGGAGATTATGGTATAAGTAGCTTTATCTATTCTGAAGAAATCAGAGATAGAATAATGAAAATAATAACTTGATATTATGAAAATTAGATATGATTTTGTAACAAATAGTTCATCTACTTCATTTGTAATTATTTCCGATGGAGAATTTAATTTAAAAGATTTTATAGATTCTGTTGGAATTAATAATGATTCTGAATTTTTAGATGTATATGAGATGCTCTTTAATGCTTTTCAAGATAATATGGAACCTGCTAGGGAATATTATGAAAGAAATTATTCTGCGAGTTATGATAATTTTGAAGAATTTGTCGAAAAGAGGTTATGGAAAAGTGGAAAAGAAGTATTGCCAAAAATATTAGAAGCAGAGGAAAAAGGAAAAGATGTTTATATAGGTCAATTAAGTAGTGATACTAATGAAATAGAATGCTTTTTCTGTACTGATGAGTTTATTATTGATAGTCCAAAAATTTATATAGATGCACAAGAAAATGGTTGGTAGGAAAAAAGAAGATATTGTAATAAAGCATTATCCTGAGCAGAATTATAGAGTCATTTTTAATAAAAAAACTGGTTATTTTGTTAGAGCAGAAGAAAAAGGTTTTCCAGAACCATTATGGTCAAAAAGAGGGCCTGAATTATTAGATATTAGCATAACTAATTGGTGTGATAAGGGGTGTGTTTTTTGTTATAGAAAATCTACTGTACTGGGTAATCATATGCCGTTGGAAGATTATGTTTTTTTGATTGAGCAAGCTAAAGAAATGGATGTTTTTCAAGTTGCATTGGGCGGTGGAAATCCAAATCAACATCCAAATTTTATTGAAATTTTACAAGCTACTGTAGATAATGGCATTGTCCCTTGTTATACAACGAATGGAAGAGGTTTGAGTGATGAAATTTTGGAAGCTACAAAGAATTTATGTGGTTCTGTTGCCATTAGCGCCTATGAGCCATACTCAGAATTTAGAGAAAATATTGAAAAACTTTTGAAGTACGGTATAAAAGCTAATGTTCATTTTGTGATAGATGCTTTATCAATTGATACAGCAATCGAATGGATGGAAAACCCACCAGATATACTAAAAGGAATTAACTCTATAATCTTTTTGAACTATAAACCAATAGGTAGAAAGCCGAACTATGATTTGTTGTTAAAAGATAAATATAAACTTGAAAAATTTTTCAAACTAGTAGATAATAATGAGCATACTCTTAAAATAGGTTTTGATAGTTGTAGTATTTCTGGAGTAGCAAGATATCTGAATGCAAACACCGCATTTTATGAAGGTTGTGATGCGGGTAGATTTTCTGCTTTTGTGGATGAAAACCTAAGAATGTTTCCTTGTTCATTTATGACTAACACTGGTTGGTTTGATAGTCTAAAAGATAAATCAATGAAAGAAATATGGCAAGATGGAGAATATTTTCAAAAATATAGAAATAGGATAATTAATAATGGTTGTAATTCTTGCTCATTGCAATCAGTTTGTATGGGAGGTTGTCCATTTATTGAAGAATTATCTCTTTGTGGCTGGAAGGATGAAAGATTAGCTAAAGAAAAACAAGAAGTCAGTTAAATCTCTATGATTATCCAAAACTATATAAAATACAAGCTAAATAGTCTTGGTTTAGAGTTAAAGTCAAATGGGAGGGAAGGTGTTGATTTTTTAATAGGAGATAACCAATTATACCTGCAACCCATAGATTTAGATACAACGCATCGCAGTATTAAAATATCAAAGTAAGAGTTAGGAGAACTAAAAAACAATTTGTTTGTTGCTTTAGTTTTAATAATAAATAAAGAACCGAAGGTTGTTTATTTAATTCCTTCAAAAGATTCATCAAAAGCCGATAACAACATATTTATTGACAATAATGTGTCATTAATGCCCAGTTTGTCTAATTGGGAGATTAAAATATCGAGCAAATCCATTGAAGAGTTGGAAAAGTACACTTTAAATAATATGATTAATAAACTAAAAGTTTAGTTTATTAATATTATGTAAAATAGACCTGCGTTTTTACCCAGATGAAGCGTTGGCAGAACGGCCTCATAAAACTTTGGCTAAAACAATAGGTGAGTATAACGACCATATTTTAGGGGTTTAGTTATATAGTTTATTGAGTATTTCTATTTTACATAATATTTCTACATAATTTTAATAGTTCCAGATGTTTCCTAAAATATAGTGGAGCGAGCCGTTAATTGTTTCCAAAATTATATGCAGCCTTGATTTTTTGTTTCTTTTGCATCAAGGCAAAAAGATAATGCAAACACCAAAAAGAAAACTTTAATTGGAGTTCTACATAGAACAAGTGTATAGAAATTTGCTCGCAGAGAAATTTTATACTCTTGTGGCAACTTGACGAGAATTGCGTAAAATTTTTTTGACGTACATTTTATCAAATACGCGAATTTTAAAACAGCGTAAAAAGTGAAGCTTTTATTTAGGCGTTGGCAAGCGATGGATAATTGTGTGTAAAATAAATTGTGATAACAATTTGATTTTATAAAAACAATCAAGCGTTTGGTAGCGGCAATTTTACATAATGGCAAATTATAGCTACAAATGATTTCCTTATAAATCTAAAATTTCTAATCCACGAGAATCGAGTATTTCTAATTTTAATGACCCAAGTACTGAATATCGTAAAGAATAAATACAGCTTCTGGGATATTTTACATAATACTACATTATAGCTACATAGCAACTAATATTAAACCTATAACTAAATGTTGTTTTAATATTGAATCATCCACTGGATAATCCAATATTAAAAGTGTACTATAATTAATAGCCTGTTAAATATAACATGTCTATTTTATAGTACTTGTATAGATTTCGAGACAAAAAGTTTACAATTTGCATGAAATCTTTATTTCTTATATTTATTGCTGTTAGCCCCTTTCATCTATCAATAAATTATTAGTTAAAAACTTAAATTTATTGTCATTGAAAAAGTTATTGTTACCAGTCTGTAAGAAAGAAAATGAACCTAAAGCTTCTTATCCTTATTATATTTTATTTGATATAGGACAACGTTTAGAATTTAAATCTAAACGTAAAGCTGAGGATTACGTCAGAAAATTAAGCTCTTATGTTACCGATTCAATTCGGGTAATAAACACAATACAAAAAGAGTTGTATAGTGTTTATTTAGAGTAATATTTTAAAATGCCTCATAATTACTGTATTAAAATACGTACTGTTATTGATGATTATTTAGAAAGATTGCATTTCTTTCATAGTTACCAAAGTAAAGGCGATTCATGTATAAAATTTATTAGTGTTTATTCTCTTTTAAATATTGCTCAGGATGCTTGTAAATTATTACGTAAATGCATGAAACAATTAAAAGACTACAACACAGTAAGCCGTTTAAATGGTTATTTACAAATGATAACTACTATTTACGAAAAGCTTTCAAAGCTTAAAAAAGGCGACTTGTCAACCGTGTATAAAGAAAGTTCGTTAACTATAATTCACAAAAAGGAAAACAGACTTTCAATGATGTAAAATTTTTATTTTATGTCATATTTAAACCAAGTACCGGACGTAGTACCAGTACACCGATTAACAGAGGGCGACAAGTTAGCCAGAACTTCACATGGCGCACCACGCCCAGAGATTTTAAATTTAGTTTGTATTTATGATGAAGTATGCGAAGCGGAAACATCAGACGGACGTGTCCAAACTTTTAACAAACGCACATTAGTGCATAAATTATAACAGTATTATGAAGTATTTAAGAAACTTTATAGTGCTGTTTTTTAGTTTTATATATGCACTCATTTATTCTCCGATTCTATTAATAGGTTCTTTTATCTTTTTGTTAAAGATTACAATAATTGATTTGATTTATATAATCACATTTTTACTTCTAGGTTTTGTTATTGCATTAGCAATAGACATTCATTACTTCACTCACCATTTAACATTTTAAGCTATGAATGACTTTATAAAACAATTAGAGGTTAGTATTAATGAATATGAATTTTTAATCAATTACCTTTTTAAACATCGCCATAGTCTTTTTTTCTTTCAATATAGAGAACTTCCTTCCCTGATAAAAGAATTAAGAAAATTACGCGAAGCTTTAAATTTTGTAAAAGATGCCTGCTAAAGACAAAATAACATGGGAAAACAGGCGTGTATTTATTACCGATAGAGTAAATCAGGTCCTGGAAGAAAAAGGTTTTAAACTTCGTGTAACCTTAGAGGAACTAGAAAAAGGATTGTTAAAGCATCATCCTGATTTTGTTAGTGTGAAGAAAACAGTCTGTGAACGCTTTATTTTCTGCGATTATAGAAGCTTTTGAAATCAATTAAAGCCATGGCAAGGTAAAGAGCAACAAACTGTCTTATTCGAGCCTAAAACAAGTCAATTACAATTGTTTAATAACTAACCGTTAAACCGTGCCTTAAAAAAGCCGTTTTAACGGCTTTTCTTATTGGCTTGGCTAAACATAACGGTAAAATCGAAAATTCGAAGCAACCCCACGCGGTTGCTGAGAATTTTAATATTACCAACCCCTCTTAAATGAACGCTCCTGCGACCTTTATTGTAAAAAATAACGGACTTACACAATTTTATGATGTGAGTTACTTGTCATTTTCTAGAAATGGAGATACTTCCATGTTAAAACAAAATCATAATACTTCTTTTTATGAATCATATAAAAGAATTAATGAGCTAGATAGTTTTGAAAATGTTGCTAAATTGGAATTTAAACATCAATTACATCAAATGATAATGTTTAGAAAGGGTAAGCAAATAAAGCAATTAGGTACACTTTCAGAAAGTCAAGTAAAAAAGTGTCGTAAAGCTATTGAATGCATGGTGTCTACTGTTTTGTTTTCTAGAGATAAAAAGGTGGATTATAAAACACAACAATATTTAGCTTTTGTAACGTTGACACTACCAGTAAAACAGTTTCACTCAGATAAGGAACTGAGAAAAGCACAAACTAGGTATATTGAAAACTTACAAAAAACGTATAATGTAAAGCATTACGTATGGAAGGCAGAACCGCAAAAGAATGGTAATATACACTTTCATTTGTTAATTGATAGGTGGATAGATTGGACTGTACATAGAAAACTCTGGAATAAACAACTTGATAAACTTGGGTATATTGATAAATACCAAGAAAAGCACGGAGATAGAAACCCTAATACTATTGATGTTCACAGCTTGAAGAAAGATAAAAAAGGGCGTAGGCTTAAGAACATTACGAAGTATATAGTTAAGTATATGACTAAAAAAGAGTTTGGAAAACGTGCCATAATAGGTAAAATTTGGGGTTGTGCAAACCCTACTAAAAAACTTGATTATCCTAGATATGCAGAGGGTGAAACGTTCTTTTATAGAATAATAGAACTAATAAATAAATACGACTTTAAGCAGGTCGTATGTGATGAATTTTTCGCTCATTGGGTAGGTAGGTCTTTTGACGTTATTAGCAAGCATACACGTAATCTATGGCGTGATATAAAAGAATGGTTTCAGCTTAGAAATGGTAATATACAACCTCGTACAATAATGCAAAAAGAGTACGACCGATTAACAAGACAGTACACATATACAACCGAAGAAAAAGAGGTTGTAATATCTTCACAGGACAAAAACCAAAAAACAACTATTGAAAAACAACTTTCAATGTATTTTCCTAGATATGAAAATGGTGTTTTTTCATAACTGCTAAAACTTCTAAATCACAAAGAAATAGTTTCCACTTAAAAAACTCATATCCAAACACTTTTGTACAGAATTTAATTATAAACTTAATTTTTTGTACAAATGAGAAAAACAGTAATTGACGGTGCAACGCAAAAAACGTTAGAGATTTTAAAAACTGATGATCCACAGTTATTAGTTTTAGAGAATGTCTCTGTTAATGCAAAGTTGAAAACCGAACTAATCAGACAAGAGGGAGGGAGTGACCAACGTTTGTTTAATACAATGAACGTTTTATTGACTTTAGAGGGTCAAAACAAAATCCAATCTTTTTTAAACAAGCAGGCTATTAAACAGTTTCAGTTAAAAACAGTACCAAATGGTGATGCAGGTACAAATGTAGTAATTGATACTGCTACTATTGATTTGGCTTATGGTGGGGAAATTATGCTAAATCAGAATGATAGTGTAAACAACTATCTTACGAATTTAGAAAAGACTTCAACTAGTTCAATTTATAGTTTTGGAGGTCAAAACGTTAGTCCTTTCCCTTACATCATGAAAGAGCAAACTTTCAAAGCTACTGAAACGCAAAAAGAAATTAATTTAATTGAGACTGATTTCTTAGTTTTTGACAAGGACAATTTACCAACCGATATTGATTTTAGAATCAATGGGCAAAAGCAAAAACGTACTTCAGAAACTTTATTGATAGACCAAAAAGACACATTTAATATTGTTGGTTTTGATGAAAACGATAAACCAATTTTTGGTACTGCAAAAGCAGTTGTTTTAGATGTTAGAGGGATGCAGTCTGTTTATTTAGAACAAAACACTGACCCACGTTCTGATATCAAATACTATTCAGTAAAAACTCCATTTAAAAAAGTTAAGTAATGATTAGTTATACTTTAAATAGCCCCCATTATGATTACCAAGGTGGGGGTATAAGTCCAACATCATACCAAACTGTAACCACTACAGAAGACAAATTTTATCAAACATTAGATAATACTGTTAATATGATTAACCCTTCAGGTTTGGTAAGTGGTGCAATGGATTTATTAGGTATTGGTCCCGAAGATTGGGCAAGCGTAGAACAACGATTTCGCGGTTATTTTGACCTTTTAAAACAAGAAGTAGACCGCCGTTTAAAATTGGTTAAAAGTTTGAACGACTTGAATGAAGTTGATAAGTATATCAGTATGGCTGCTACAGCTTATGCTGATACAAGCTGGTTAAGTAGTTCAAACAGTATAAACGGTCATGCATTAGTAGGTAGACTTTTATTTGAGTTAAGAGATGCAATTCGTGCAGAGCTTTCTAAAAAGTATAAATTAACTGCAAAGAGTGGTGTTTTATATGGCGAACAATACCGTGACCCAAGAGGTTTTGTATTTGGTTACAAAGGTGTTGTTAATTATATGGTTTATACAGATAAACCAGTAGTAAAAGAGCCTGTTCAAACTGTTGACGTAACAGGAAAACCAGTAACAGACGTAGGAACAGGAGTTCCAACGACTGATGTAAACATACCAACCGATTCCCCTTATTTTGAAGATAAACCAAAGGAAAACGAAGGTTCATTTAATTGGTTGTATGTGATTATTCCTGTTGCTGTAGTTGGTTTATGGAAGTTAGGCGAGTATTTATTTAAGAACATAAAAAAGAAGAAATAACCATGGAAAAAGCAAAAACTTGGTTGAATAACGCATGGACTAAAACAAAGGAGTTCATGACAAAAGAATACTATGGTATTCCAGTATGGGGCTATGCTTCGGGGCTTATTGTTATCGTTGTTGTGGCTTATGTATTAATTCCTAAAAAAGAGTATAAGTAATGGCTAAATATCCTTTAACAAAAGAGCAATACGAGATGGCTAAGAAAATGTTTCAAGGTCAAGGAGCTTCTTACGGAAAAAAGAAAAGAAGTGGTGTAAGAGTAGTTACTGCTTATGGCTCAAAACAGGGTTTGTTTATGGCAGGTTGGAAAGTTTCAAAAGGTGTAAAGTGGAATATTAAAGTATTTCGTGACAAATACCAAAAAGAAGTTGCTCCAACTACTTCAAAGACAGGCAAAGAGTGGTGTAGCGTACGAGTTGTTTTAAACGCTCCTATGCATGATTCTGTAAGTATTCAGGGTATGATAAACTTGAATAATAGTAAGGTTTACATAGAAGATTGGAATTGGATTTTAAATCCAAATGCTCCAAATGGTGGTTATGTAGGTAAACGCTTTAGTAAAAAGTAATAGCTATGTTAAAAAAGATATTTTCAGTAGGTAAGGGGTTGCTTACCATAGGGAAGAAAGTTGATACAGCTATCGACTATGCGGAAAAAGGGTATAAAAATGTTTTGTTATTTAAAAGTGCAATAAAGCATCTAAAAGCCTTTAGAGCCGATTGGAAGGAAATAATGGGGGAGGATAACTCCCCTAATGTTGAACAAAAACCTGAATAGTTATGTCAGAATTTTTTAGTCCGTATAGAGAAAAATACGGTAAACATGTAGTAAAGCATTATATTCATTTAAAACCACCTTTAGACGGTTTTGCAGACGATAAATTGCTGACAGAAAACTTTAAACTAGGGGAGATAAGAAAGGCAAGTTTTATTATGCCAGACGAGCAAAATTTATTTGCTTATGTTCCTTTAGATAGTAGAGTTTTACAAGCTGCTCAAATCTTAAGGGATGCACTAGGGAAGCCTATCAAAGTAAACAGTTCATTCAGAAGTGTACGCCATGAACTAAGCAAAAAACGTGGTGGAGAAAGTGAACATACATACGGAACTGCTTTAGATTTAAGTGGTAGTGGATTGGTTGAACTAGTTCAAGAAGCTTTAAGAACCAAGAATAAACTATACCAACGTTTACGAGCTGTTGGTGTTAATGGTTTTGGTGTTTATGAATCAAAAGGATTTATCCATATTGATGTAAGAGACGCTAAGTCTGACGGAGGTTATGCGTATTGGGAGGGAAGTGAAGACCAAGAGTTAAAAAAAAAAGGAAGTTCTACATCTACAATCCTGAGACCGATATTAACTATTCTAGGCTTTGTGATGAGTGCCGCAGGTTTATTGTTAGCAATTAAAAAGCGTAAGAAATGAAACAAGTAGCTAAATTTATAATAAATAATGCCCTCTTAATTGGGGGCTTATTGCTACTCTTGATTGTGTTTTTTAGTCACTTAATTAAGATGTTATCTATTTTTAGGTCTGCTTTTGATGAGAAGAATCCTTATGATGATTTTAAAGGAAATGTAACTCCTGATTATTCTGTAGGGATAAGTGCTAGTCAAGCAAGTAAATATGCAATGCAATTATTATCTGCTTTTAATAGTAGAGAACCTTTTTATGGAACTGATGAGGATTTAGTTTATAAAATATTTTCTTCTATAACTCCTAATGATTTTAAAAAGATATATCTAGAATTTGGTCAGAGAGATTACAACGGCTACAACTCTCCACCACAAGGTGTTTTTAGGCATTTAGATACTTACGAAAAACTTAGTCTTGTTTCTTGGCTGTTGTCTGAAATAGATCCTGTAAAAGATAAACAGTTGTATTTGTTAGTTAGGTCTGTTGTTGAGCCTGCTGGGTTCAAATTTTAACTAAGTGTTAGTAGTATCAGTACAGGTATTAATGTAAGAAGTATTATTATTAATGGATTTCTTGGTTTTATTACAATTTCTTCTTTTCTGATTGAGTAGTAAATTAAAAGAGCTATAAAAAGAACTTCTATTACTAATAAAATTAATATACCTGGGCTTAACATAACAATAAATTTTAAAAATTAACTCCTCAAATATATTAAAAAGAATGAAAACGATAGCTTTAAACGCATTTAATGGGGTTTCCGGTATTTCGTTAAGTATAGTAGAAAATACACCAATACCAGTAATTATATATGCGTGTGTGTTGCTTGCGACAGAGATTTACAAGTATAAAAACCGCAAATTAAAAGACAAAGAATAGTGTTAATTAGTGTGTTCGTATGGGTATTGGTAGTCTTTGTAATGTTTGTTTTAATAGTTACTGTGTCCGTTTACGTGATAGTGAAAATTAACAAATGTAAACACTTAAAAGAGTATAGAAACTCGTTATTAAGTGGTGACTGTCAATCCTATGAACAGCTACAAAAACGATTATAAAATGAAAGAAAAGATATTACTTAATGGTATGGAATTTATGGCACAGCCTGTATGTTTTTTGATACCAAAACAACAAACTCCTTTTGATGATTTTGTAAAAGATTTGTTAAATGAAAATGAATTTTTGTATGGTAAATTGATGCCTTATAGGGGGCAAATGGATATTCCTGATAGTGTTGAATGTATTATAAAGTTAAAGGGAGAATCTATAAATCATTTTCCTGTAGATAATACTTTTAATTATTTGTTTGATAGTTTAGAAGTTCCATTTTCAGATTATTATTTCGAGGGTTTAAGGCTCACGTTATTAAACGAATGGGTACCAATTTATAATAATTCGGGAGGTGTTGAGATTCAACAGTAAAATAATATTCTTATTTTTGTGTTAATAATCAACAACCCGTGTACAGTAATCGCCGGGGGGGCTAATTACAGTGCATTAAAAACTGAGAGCATCCAAAATTTGGGTGCTCTTTTTCTTAAATATTATTATTGACGTAATATTTTGATTATCTTTGTGTTATAATCAACCACTAACTATTTTGTTCAGTATTAAGCTGGGGGGCTAATTGCTGTTCATGAGAAAGAATTAAGCGCTCAAATTGGGCGCTTTTTTTATGTTTTCAAAATTGCTGAAATAACTTTTTTTTTAATTTTTTTTCTTTTTTAAAACCGCACGTAGTAGTATTGAATTTTATTGCTTTTTTAAATAATATATTTTACCTCACAAATTTTTTTGGGAGGTTGCTCCAGCGGAAACCCAAACTAAAATTTTTGCGGTAAAATGTATTGTTAGTCATTTGCAATTTAGATTCGATATTACGCTGATTTTGAGAATACAAATAAATTTCATTATGTTTGTAACATTGTTAACACGATCATTGAAATTATTGTTCTCCTTAAATAATTGATTTTTGAAGGGGAAACATTGATAAAACCTAAGAACTTTAAACGCATCATGTAATTTGATTAGCGTTTATTTTTTGTACTATAATTAATATTATGTTAAATAGAGTGTTTATGAACTGGAATTCTATATTTAAAATAATATAATTCAATTTGTTACTTGTTTATGAAATTATTTAGGCTAGTACCCTGTTTTTGATATGTATGTTTTTAAAGATGGTAAAGTTATATACAAAGGATTTAAAAATATTTCTAAGCTAGTGCTTCATGAGTTTTCTAGAGATTTTCCTAATACAGTCCTTAAGTTTAAAGAAAAAAACTCGCTATTAAGGAAAAAAACAAAGTGAAAAGATTAACGTTTTTGCTATAAAAAATAAAAATTTAAAAATTTTTAACAAAAAAAGTAGGGTTATTTAAATTATAGCTGTTTTATAGACTGTAAGATGTATATAGTATACGACGCTGTTATAGAATAAAAGGCCCCTTCACTTTTTACAATTTTTTTGTTTCACTACCAATTTTATTCTTGACAGCGTCTTTTTATTAGACTTATAAAATTATGATATTGTTTGTTTGAGGCTGTTAAAAAACAGCCTTTTTTTTTAACTTTTATCCCCACTTCAAAACAAAATAAAGGCAGTATTTTTGCCTAATGCAAAAAAATAATCAATCAAAGTTAGAATTCATAGCTTTAATGGCTTCCTTAATGTCATTAGTAGCTTTGTCAATAGATGCATTACTCCCAGCTTTAGAACAAATTGGTATTAGTATTCGTGTTCAACAAGGATCACACGATAGTCAATTATTAATTACTATGATTTTTTTAGGTCTAGGTTTTGGTCAATTAATTTCTGGTCCAATCTCAGACAGTTTAGGAAGAAAACCTGTTATTTATGGAGGTTTTATACTTTTTGTTATTGCCAGTTTTATTTGTGTTAGCGCTGCGAGTATAGAAATGATGATTTTAGGAAGAATTTTACAAGGAATTGGACTTTCTGCCCCTAGAACGATAAGTATTGCAATGGTTCGTGATAGTTTTAGTGGAAACTACATGGCAAAAATCATGTCTTTTATTGTAGTAATTTTCATTTTAGTTCCAGTTGTAGCACCAGCTATAGGTAAATTAATGTTAGATGCTTATGGGTGGAAATCTATATTTTATAGTCAGTTAATTTTTGGTGTTGTAGTAATGTTTTGGTTGTGGAAACGTCAACCAGAAACCCTAAAAGAAGAAAACAGAATGAAATTTGCATTTCGCTTATTTTTAGATGGTTCCAAAGAGTTTATAAAATACAAACAGGCAGTTATTTTTACATTAATATCAGGTTTTATTACAGGATCATTTATGGTGTATTTAAGTGCTTCACAACAAATTTTTCAAGAACAATATTTATTAGTAGACGAGTTTCCATACATCTTTGCTGGTTTAGCCATTTCTGTTGGTTTTGCTACCTTTTTAAATGGTTCATTCGTTATGAGGTTTGGAATGCATAAGTTGGTATCATTCTTTTTAATTATCTTTTCAATCGTTCCTATTATTTACATAACGTTATTTTATCAAAAAGAAAACCCAAGTATTGTAATACTACTAGTATTCTTTGCTTTACAGTTTTTCTCAATAGGATTTTTATTTGGGAATCTTCGTGCGTTGGCAATGCAGCCTGTAGGGCATATTGCTGGTATTGGAGCTGCAATTAATGGGTTTGTATCTACTATTATGGCAGTACCAATTGCTACATTTATAGGAAAGTATGTTGAAACCACTACCCTCCCACTTTTTATGGGATTTTTTATATGTGGAGCATTATCTTTACTCCTTTTAAATTTTACCAAATTAAAACCAGTTAATGAGTAGTATAATGAAGTTAGATGTTATTTATGAAGATGAATATATATTGTGTGTTTCAAAACCTAACAATGTAGTTGTGCATCATGCACATCATTCTAGAAATGTTGCTGATGAAGACTCTTTGTTGCAAATGATTCAGCAGCAATTCAATCAAAAAATGTATCCTATACATAGACTTGATAGAAAAACATCTGGAATTATATTACTCGCTAAGGAAACTGGATTTGTTGCCAAATTTCAAGAACTGTTTACTAAAAACGAAATACAAAAAACGTATTATGGAGTTGTTAGAGGTCATGCTCCTGAAACTAAAGTTATTGATTCTCCTGTTAAAGGAAGAGATGCTAATGTATATAAAGATGCAGAAACTCATTTATTTACTGTAAAAACTGTAACGGTAGATATTCCTGTTAAACCTTATGATACTTCTAGATATAGTCTGGTTAAACTACAACCTAAAACGGGAAGATTACATCAGTTACGAATTCATATGAATAAAATTAGTCACCCTTTAATTGGTGATCCTAAGTATGGGGATAAAAATCATAATACAATGTTTATTGACAACTTTGATTGTGAGAATCTTTTTTTGCATGCTTATTCTTTAGAGTTTATTCATCCTTATTCAAATGAAAAGCTATTAATAAAAGCTGACTGTCCTAAGGATTGGCATATAGTTTTTGAAAAATTTAATTGGACTTTATAAAAGAGATTATATTCTACTCTACTCACTTTCAGTTAGTTATTTTTCAACATTGACATTAACGATTTCATGAATTTTATTTTTCTTTAAATAAAAAGCAATATTTCAATCATTTTAACGCTTAGGTTATTGATTGTTTAATTAATTAACTTTTTATGATGATATAAATCAAAGAAAAATGAAAAATTTAAAACCCTTCATATTAGCAGCCACAGCAGCCGTATTAATGGTAAGCTGTAGTGATAACGACATTAATCCTGTTGATAATCAAAATGCTAAATTATTAGACGCCCATTCTCATGAAGTATGTAGTTACATTGATGGTAACTGGGGTCAAAACGCTTACATTGGTTCAACCATTGTAAATCAATCTGAAACAAATTTCTTAAATAACCAAAATGTTAAAATAGCTGATGTATTTAGCATTAGTACCATTCCTTTATATTTTGCTAAAGGTTCTGGAACAGCAAACGCTATTTCTTACGGTAGTGGTTATATTATTTATGGTGAAGAGCTTTATAACATGGCTTTAAGTCAAGGAGGAAGAATTTCTTGTGCTATGGTTCAAGCTCATGAGATAGGACACCAATTACAATACCAAAACAACTTACCTTCAAGAAGTGAAAGTACTGCTAGAGCTACTGAATTAGAGGCTGATGGTTTTGCAGGTTATTATATTAAAAAACCTAATGGATACAATGCTACTTGGACACAAGCTGCTCCAGCGTATAACTTCGCTGCATCTATTGGTGATTATAATACAACTAGTCCTGGACACCATGGAACTCCAGCTCAACGTCGTTCAGCTTTCCGTTTAGGGTACTTATTAGGAGATTATGACTTAACTGTAAGTAGTTTTGATTATAATTTCTTTTACTACTATGATAACTATGTATTACCAGGTGCTTTACGTCAGGATTTAAAGAAACCAGACGATATTGATGAAGGATTACATAACTTTATCTTATCTAAAATGGAAGAGTTAAGAAAAATTAACTCGGGAGAGATTTCTAAGGAAGAATTTGAAAATTTAAAATAAACTAACAAAAAACTAATATTTTAAAAAGTTATTAGTTGAGCAATTAAAAAAGGGTAGCAAAATTTTGCTACCCTTTTAACTTTTATAAAAATAATTTTTAAATATCTTTAAAAATAGCGTGCATTAAACGTTTTTTATCATTGATGCTTTCTTCAAGCGCAATCATTGTTTCCGTTCTGTTTACACCATGTACATCATCTATTCTATAGATAATATCTTTTGCGTCATTGGTGTTTTTAGCACGTACTTTACAGAAAATATTGTATTTTCCTGCAGTTACATATGCAACAGTTACGTTTGGAATTAAACGTAGGTTATCAAGCACATGTTGTGTCATAGATGTTTTCTCTAAAAAAATTCCAACGTGAGCAATAAAAGAATACCCCATTTTCTCATAATTCAAGGTTAAAGTAGACCCTTGAATAATTCCTTCGTCTTCCATTTTCTTTACACGTACATGTATAGTACCGGCAGATACCAATAACTTCTTTGCAATGTCTGTAAAAGGTGTACGAGCATTTTCAATTAAAATGTCTAAAATTTGATGATCAATCTCATCTAGTATGAACTTCTTCATTTTTTTGTTTTCTTCAAGTAATATTGCTAAAATATAGTTTTTTTCTAAAAAAAATAAGTTTTATTTAAAGAAAGTAGAATTTTTAACTGTTTTTTATGAATTCTTTATGAGCTGAATACATAGATAAGTTACCTTCATTCTCCTTTTTTAAAACGAGTGCAAATTTATCATTTTCTATACTTTCTACATACTGATAAGCAACATCTTTTTCATTATTTTTTGATCGATAAATTACATCGTAGAAGTTCTTGATATTGTTAGGAATAGCTAAATATTTTTCAAATTCCTTGAAGTTTTCTGCTAACGAAATATGATATATTCCCTGTAATAGCGCATAAAAATTGAATTTTCTAACCTCTTCCCTGTCGTAATCATTCGGAAAGTGTCCAGCTTCAATTAATATTGTATTGTGTCCTAACTTTTGAAAATTATCTCCTGTAGCGGTTGGATAAAATTCATCTGTATAACGGCCAACATGATTAGGTATAATTTTTTGTAACAATTCATTCATGGCTACAATTACATTCATAGTTTCTTTTCTTCCTTCTGTAATTGTTCTTTTTTCTTCTTCTGAAGGTGCTAAAAAAGAAATTGTTGCTGGATTTTTAGTTCCTTCAACACCAAAAATGGTCCTTTGATCATGAAGATTGAAACAAAATTCAGGATTTACTTCTTCTAAAATACTACGTAAAAGTTTACTCTCTTTAGCTTCTAGTTCTACAGCATCTCTATTTAAGTCTACATTTTTAGCGTTTACACGTGTATAGGCTTGTGCTCCATCAGGATTTAACATTGGAACAATAGTAATACTACAATTGTCTAAAATAGATTTTGTTATTTCGTGGGTAGAAAAATGTTGAATAAACTTTAAAAAATCAAATACAGCTTTAGTTCCTGTACTTTCATTTCCATGCATTTGACTCCAAATAAGAATTCTTTTTTCACCTTTTCCTAGCTTTAACTGGTAAATGGCTCTCCTTTCTTCTGATTCACCTATAATTTTTGTTTGAATTTTAGAGTTTTGTAAGCCTAAATATAAAGGCTCTATATCTGTTAATGTTATCCATCTTCCAGATATAGAGTCTTCTTTAATTTTTGAATAATTTTCTTCTAAAAAAGAGCTATTTAAATGTGTCATATCATATTATAACGAAAACCAATCTGCTACCAATTGTTTTTCAACAGGTTCAACAGTTTTGTGTACATAATCGTTTTTAGCAGTATCATATTCATAGTCTTTTGACCATTCTTCTATATTATCTGCTAATGCTTGTAATGATTCACAAATAAACTGTACTTCTTCATTTGTAATTGTTGGGTGTACTGATAATCGTACCCAACCTGGTTTTTCTGTATTACAGCCTTCTAATATTTGTCCCTTAATTTCGTTTGATCTTATTTGATCTACATTTAATAGGAAATGACCATAAGTTCCTGCACATGAACAGCCTCCTCTTGTTTGAATACCAAAACGGTCATTTAATAACTTTACAACTAAATTGAAGTGATATTTTTCAAAATAAAAAGAAAAAATACTCAAACGATCTTTATGATCAGGGGCTAATATTTTAACTCCTTCTAAGTTTTCTAAACAATTAAAGATAACTGGGTTGATTTCATCTTCACGCTCCTTTATCTTATCTGTTCCCATTTGGTCTTTTACCTGAATGCATAAAGCTATTTTAATTGTTTGTAAAAAAGCTGGAGTACCACCATCTTCACGCGTTTCTACATCATCAAAATAATCATGTTGTCCCCAAGGATTAGTGTAGCTAACTGTACCTCCTCCTGGGTTGTCAGGAACCATATTCTTGTAAAGTTTTTTATTAAAAATTAGGACTCCAGAGCTTCCTGGTCCTCCTAAAAATTTGTGTGGAGAAAAGAAAATTGCGTCTAAATACTCATCTTCATTTTCTGGGTGCATATCAATATCAACATACGGTGCTGAACAAGCAAAGTCAACGAAACATAAACCACCATAACTATGAATTAAAGAAGCTACTTTATGATAGTCTGTTTTTATACCTGTTACATTAGAACCTGCCACTATTGAAGCTATTTTTATTGGTCTATCTAAGTATTTTTTTATGGTTTCTTCAAACTTATCTAAGCATACTAGACCTTCTTCATTACAAGGAACAACCTCTACATCTGCTATAGTTTCAATCCAAGAAGTTTGGTTTGAGTGATGCTCCATATGACTTACAAAAACGATAGGTCGTTTTTCATCTGGAACTTGTGTGTTTTCTTTTAAGTTTTCATTTATTTTTAATCCTAAAATACGCTGAAACTTATTAACAACTCCCGTCATACCAGATCCTTCCGTAATTAACACATCATTAGAAGATGCATTTACGTGGCGTTTAATAATATTTCGTGCTTCATGATACGCTAAAGTCATAGCTGCCCCTGAAGTTGAAGTTTCTGTATGAGTATTGGCTACGAATGGTCCAAATTTATTTAAAAGTTGTTCTTCTATAGGTCGATATAACCTTCCACTTGCAGTCCAATCTGTATAAATCATTTTCTTTTCACCATAAGGTGTTTGAAAAGTCTGATCTATACCTACAATATTTTTTCTAAACTTATCAAAATACTGTTCTAAATCCATAATTGAAATCTCTAGTTGTTTGTTATGTTGCGTAAAATTAGCAGTATACTACTAGTTAGCCTAAAATAGTTATAATATTAACGTATTTATAACACTTTGTTATTAAAGCCTAAATTTACCTCCTATTAAAATGGTATTTTCAAAAAAGTAAAAACTTTGTGATGCTGTATCTACAGGACTTTTAGTTGTTCTAACATCTGGCATATAAATATAACCTCCTTTTAAATCTGCTTGTACAAAAAAGTGCTTTAAGAATGTAATATTTAATCCTCCGGCAACAGAAGCTCCATATCCTGATAAATGGAAATCGTCATGACGTTCCATTCCTAATAAGGTTGTATTAGTTCTTGGATACAAAATTCCCATTCCTACCCCTTCTGTTAAATTGATTTGTAAGTTTTCTAAGTTTAAACCAAACCAGTGACTCACATCATCAAAACGTTTTACTTCAACATTTACATAGTTTAAACCGTCAGTATGCTCAAAACGTAAAAAATCTGCAGCTAAATTGATTGTTTCATTATTATATGTTCCGTCATATTTAGCATTTCCTATATTGATGTTTCCGTTAATTTTAACATCTTGATCGGCTATCATTACATATTTCATGTGATCTACCCCGATAGAAACGGTGTAGTTTTCTTTAAAGAAATATCCTATTCTATAATTTGTTTGTGGAATAGTTACTCTTCCTGGATTAAAGTAGTCATTAAAAGAAAACTTTGTTTGTCGGTCTTGAGCTTTTACATTTTGTAATGTAAAATCATAATTTGCTCCTTTAAAACGAATGTCTGAATTAGAATAACTAGCCCAGTTCCATCCCCAATAAACAAAGAATTTTCCTTTGTTGGTTACTTTTTTCTTTTGAACGATTTCTTCGTTTTTCTCCTGTGCTATTATTGATGCTGAAACTATCAGCATTAATAAACTTACTATTTTTAATTTCAAAGAACTATTGTATTATTTGTTGTATTTCAGTGATAAATCTTTTGGCCAAAGCATCTGCATTTTCTTGACTTGTGCTTTCTGTGTAGATTCTAATGATTGGTTCAGTATTAGACTTACGTAAATGAATCCATTCTTCAGCAAAATCAATTTTTACGCCATCAATTGTATTTACATCTTCATTTTTATACTTGTCAGCCATTGTTTCTAAAATCTTGTCAACATCAATTTGTGGTGTTAACTGGATTTTATTTTTACTCATAAAATAACTAGGATATGAATCTCTTAATTCTTTACAAGACATTTTTTTATGTGCTAAATGTGATAAGAATAAAGTAACTCCTACTAATGAATCACGTCCATAGTGAGATTCTGGATAAATAATTCCTCCGTTACCTTCTCCTCCAATTACCGTGTTGGTATCTTTCATCATTTGAACAACGTTCACCTCTCCTACTGCACTTGCTGTATAAGTTCCTCCGTGCTTTTCAGTAACATCACGTAAGGCTCTTGAAGATGATAGGTTAGAAACAGTGTTACCACCTCCTAATTGACCTAAAACATAATCTGCACAAGCTACTAAAGTGTACTCTTCTCCAAACATAGAACCATCTTCAGATATTAGCGCTAAACGATCTACATCTGGATCAACTACGATACCTAAATCCGCATTTTCTTTTACTACTAATTCAGAAATATCGGTTAAGTGTTCTTTTAAAGGTTCCGGGTTGTGTGGGAAGTGTCCATTAGGTTCACAATATAATTCAACACATTTTACACCTAACTCTTCTAGTAAAGCAGGAATAGCAATTCCTCCTGTAGAGTTAACACCATCAACTACTACTTTAAAGTTAGCTTTTTTAATGGCTTCTACATTTACTAAACGAAGTTTTAAAACTTCTTTAATATGTTTCTTTATATAATCTTTCTTTTTCTTGTATATGCCTAAATTGTCAACTTGAGCAAACTCAATAGTAGCATCATTTTCAGCAATCTTTAAAATTTCAGCTCCGTCTTCACCATTTAAAAACTCTCCTTTTTCATTTAAAAGCTTAAGTGCATTCCATTGCTTAGGATTATGAGAGGCTGTTAAAATAATACCTCCATCCGCTTTTTCTAATGGAACAGCTACTTCAACAGTTGGTGTAGTTGATAAACCTAAATCGATTACATCAATTCCTAAACCAACAAGGGTATTTGCTACTAAGTTACTTATCATTTTACCCGAAATACGAGCATCTCTACCTACAACAATTGTTATCTTTTCTTTCTTTGAATTTTTGTTTTTTATAAATGTACCGTAAGCCGCTGCGAATTTTACAGCGTCAATTGGAGTTAAATTTTCACCTGTATTTCCGCCTATAGTACCTCTTATACCTGATATAGATTTAATAAGTGTCATATTCATTTTTTTATTGATGAGCAAATATAAAGCTATTTAAGAAAGTATCCTTTAAAAAAGGGTAAGCTTTAACTGTAACATTTGTTACACAAGGAACTAAAAAAACCGTTAAGCTGTAAAGCTTAACGGTTTATAAATTTTAAGAAGTTGTTAGGATTATTTTCCTTCCATTTTCTTCTTTAATTCAGCTAATCCACCGATATCTCCTAAAGTAGTTTTTTCTACTTCTTGAGCTTTAGCAGCAGCAGCTTTAATGTTCTTTTGTTCTTCTTCTCTAAAGATAGAAGTGTGAGAAACAACAATTCTACGGTACTCTTTACTAAACTCAGTTACTTGGAACTTAGTTTCGTCACCTTTAGCTAATTTACCTCCGTCTTCTTTTTCTAAGAAACGAGTTGGAGCGAAAGCTTCAACACCATCAGCAAATACTACAGTTGCACCTTTATCATTTTTCTCTTTAATAGTACCTTCGTGGATAGATCCGATTTTGTACGTAGCTTCATGAGCATCCCAAGGGTTATCTTGAGTTTGCTTATGACCTAAGTTTAATTTACGGTTCTCTACATCTAATTCTAATACTTGTACTTCTAATTGATCACCTACAGTTACGAAATCTGATGGGTGTTTAATTTTCTTAGTCCAAGATAAATCAGAGATATATACTAATCCGTCGATACCTTCTTCTAACTCTACGAATACACCAAAGTTAGTGTAGTTACGTACAGTACCAGTGTGTTTAGAACCTACTGGGTATTTAGTAGTGATATCTGTCCATGGATCTGGGTGTAATTGCTTCATACCTAAAGACATTTTACGCTCTTCGCGGTCTAATGTTAAGATTTGAGCTTCTACTTCATCACCAACTTTTACGAAATCTTGTGCAGAACGTAAGTGAGTTGACCATGACATTTCAGATACGTGGATTAATCCTTCTACTCCTTCTTCAACCTCTACAAATGCACCATAATCAGCTAAAACAACTACTTTACCTTTTACTTTATCACCAACTTTTAAATCAGCATTTAAAGCTTCCCATGGGTGAGCAGATAATTGTTTTAATCCTAATTGAATTCTTGACTTGTTATCATCAAAGTCTAAGATTACAACGTTTAATTTTTGATCTAATTCAACAACTTCGTTCGGGTGGTTGATACGAGACCAAGATAAATCAGTAATGTGAATTAATCCGTCAACACCTCCTAAGTCAACAAATACACCATAAGAAGTAATGTTTTTAACAACACCTTCTAATACTTGTCCTTTTTCTAATTGACCGATAATTTCACGTTTTTGATCTTCTAAATCAGCTTCAATTAACGCTTTATGAGATACTACTACGTTTTTAAATTCGTGGTTGATTTTCACAACTTTGAATTCCATAGTTTTTTCTACATATTGATCGTAATCACGGATAGGCTTCACATCAATTTGTGAACCTGGTAAGAATGCTTCAATACCAAATACATCAACGATCATACCTCCACGAGTTCTACACTTAACAAAACCGTTAACGATTTCACCAGTTTCGTGTGCGTTGTTAACACGATCCCAAGCTTTGATTACACGTGCTTTTTTGTGAGATAATACTAATTGACCAGAAGAGTCTTCTCTTTTGTCAACTAATACTTCTACTTTGTCTCCAACAGCTAAATTTGGGTTGTAACGGAATTCGTTTAACGAAATTACACCTTCAGACTTAGAGTTAATGTCGATAATAGCATCACGATCAGTAATACGTACTACTTCACCTTCGATAACATCGCGCTCGTTTACGAACCCTACAGTACCTTCTAAGGCTTTTTCAAATTCTTTTAATTTAGACTCATCAACTTCATCAATACCTTCTTCGTATTTATGCCAGTTAAAGGTTGCTAAAAATTCTGCTGGATTTACAGCTTCTGCTGTGTTTTTTGTTTCTTCAGACATGTCTGAAATAAATATTTGTATCTTTTTGTTAACCAGATTTCTAACGATACTAACGCCAAGAGAAATTAAACTTAATAAATGTTATTTTCTACCCTTTTTAAATCTGTACTCGTAAAAAGGCGTGCAAATTTACGAATAATTCTTGAAGTAACCTAAAATGTTTTGGTTTTTAGGAGGTTAGTTACTTAGATTAAGTAGATTAATTTAATAATCATCATCTGGTTGTGGTTTTAATAAAAACTTTAGCACAACTTTTTCGTCCAATTTCATAAAATCGTTGTAAAGTATCTCAATTACTTCATTTTTTGATTTTTTAGCTTTTAATAAATCGTATGCTTTAGCAGGAGCATCTTTAATTGCCTCTTTTACGAGTTCTTTGCCCATTTCCAAAATTTCTGATTTAGAAAAACCATTTTCTATAAAAGGTTTTACATTCGCTACTACACTAATAGCAGCACCTCTACAAATGTTTTCTTTTGTTACTTCAGCTTGCGCTTGCGAAAAAAGTTGAAAAGAAATAAATAGACATACAATGAAAGTTAGGTTTTTCATTTTCATATTTTTTTAAATTAAGTTAAATCAGAGATAAAAGTAATTTTAATTTACTTAAAATCAAACTGTAAAATATTTTTTACTAAAAAAATGATTATTCTATTTCCTTAATCTCTACTTTAAACAGATTATCAAAAACTTCAAAAACGCTTTCGGCTTCTTTTTTACGTACAGAAATGGTGTATTCGCAGTCTAATTCTAATTTTTGATTAATAATATCTAAGTTTCGTTCTTTAATAATACGTTGCACTTTATTCATCATATCATATCCAAACTTTAATTTATAATGAATATCTATGGTTTTCTCAACAATTTCAGAAGCTTCTAAAGCTAATTGTGCGGAAGTTCGATAGGCGTTAATCAATCCTCCTACTCCAAGTTTAGTGCCTCCAAAATAACGTACAGAAACAATTAAAATATTAGTTACATCAAAAGATTGTATTTGTCCGTAAATTGGCTGACCAGCTGAGTTACTGGGTTCCCCATCATCATTGGCACGAAAACGAATTTTCTCAGTTCCTAATTGCCACGCATAACAATGATGACGCGCTGTATGATGTTGTTTTCGAAGTTCTTCTAATCGTTCTTTAATATCCTCTTCAGAAAAAACAGGAAAAGCATACCCGAAAAACTTACTGTTTCGGTCTTTGAATAAGGTTTCTTCAGAAGGCTTTGTAATCGTTTTGTAAGTGTCTTTTATTTCTTCATTCATTACGCCGAAACTACTAATAAAATACTAATTATGGCAAGCCCAATACCAATCCAATTCTTTTTGACCAATTTTTCTTTAAAAAATGTAAGAGCAAATACCGTGGTTAAAATCACTATAGATACATTATTTATGGTAAAAACTGTAGAGCTTTCAAGTCCTTTTGTTTGTAGTGCTTTTAACAGAAATTCCATGGAATAATAATTTGGAATTCCTAAAACGATACCTCCAAGTACTGTTTTCCATTCAAAACTCCCTTTTTTACTTATTAATTGAGCCATTAAAAAGAAAAATCCAAAAAGTAATGCACATCCAAAAATAGTTGATAAAAACATTGGTACGGCTTCTTTAGGAACATAAGTGGTTTCCGTATATTTTAATAATGTATCAATACTTCCAGAACCTAAAAAAAGTAATAGTGGGAACAACAAGTTCTTAAACTGAACAGGAGAAGTGTCGCTTTTTGCTGAAGATAAATATACTGCTATTAATGCTAAAATTATTCCTACAACTTTAACTAAACCTATACTCTCATTATATAAAAAAATTCCAATTACTACAGGGATTACTACTGACATTTTTCCTGCTACTGAAGCTACTGAGAGCCCATTTTTTTGAGCAGTAACTCCCATTACATTAAATACAGCTATAAATAAAAAACCTAAAATAAAAGCTCCTAAAAACCAAGGTTTACCTGGTATTTCAGAGACAGGTATAGAAACCTCGGTATGAACAAAACCAAAAGATAACGCTACAGCATAGTTTAAAACAATTGCTTGTAATGTGTTTACCTTACAAACATCAAAAAGTTTAAAAATAACAAACAGTAAACTAGAAATAAGAATGCTAAAAATTAAGTATATCACACTGTAAACTCTTTTCGTTTTAGTAAATCAACTACATCTTCTGTTTTGGGACAATTATTCCATATCTGAATACCTAATTGTTCTGCTGTATCAGTATTCTCTTTGGTATCATCTATAAAAAAGGTTTCAGAAGCTTGTAACCCGTTTTCTTGAAGTACAAACTCAAAAATGTTTGTATTTGGTTTTCTAAAATTGACTTCATGCGATAAATAAAACTGTTCAAAACAATCTTTAAACTCATTATACAACTCTTCTCCCCAATCATTTTGAATCCAAGAAATATGTAAGTCGTTGGTGTTACTCAGTAAAAACAACCTGTACTGATTACTAGCCGCTAATTCTTTTAAAAAACTCAATCGATGTTTAGGGAAATCTAATAAAATGGCGTTCCAAGAACGAACCAAATCTTCTTTTGAAATATTAAATTTATCATGAAAAAATGACACAAACTCATCAGTAGAAATCAATCCCATTTCATATTGATAATATTGCTGCATCATATCTTCTGAAATTTCTCTAACCCCTAATTTTGCAAGTTCTTTATATGTTGCTTCTTTGTCTAAATTGATGAATACATCACCAAAATCAAAAATGATGTTTTTAATCATTTCTATATATTCTTAAAATATCGTTATCTATTTTTTCTTCGGAAGAAAGTTTAGCATTAAAAACAGGACGCTTTACTCCTTCTTTTATGTTTATATCTCCGATAAAAACCTTGGCTTCATCCCACAAATTTTCATTAATAAATGTTTGTAGTGTTTGTGCTCCACCTTCAATAATTACGGATTGTATTTGATGTTTATGTAATACCTCACAGATTTGTTTTGCTATTTGAGAAGAAAAATCGATAGTTTCATAAATAACATTTTGTTTTTCTTTCCTCTTTTCTCTTTTATCTTCTTTTTTTTCTGTAATAATTATCGTTTTAATATTTCCATCAAAAACAGTTGCTTCTGTAGAAATTCTTAAAGTTTTATCAATAACAATCCTTATCGGATTATTTCCAGACCAACTTCTAACAGTTAATGACGGATTATCAGCAATTACAGTATTTGTTCCTACCAGAATAGCATGCTCTTCACTTCTCCATTTATGTACTAATTGTTGAGAGTATTGATTAGAAATCCATACAGGTTTTTGTTCTTCTTTTGTTAACGGAGCTATAAAACCATCTTTAGTCTCTGCCCACTTTAAAATAACATAGGATCTCTTTTTGTTTTGAACAGTAAAAAAGCGCTTATGATGCTCTTTACAAGCCTCTTTACAAACACCAACAGTCACATTTCTACCAGCTTTTTTAAGTCTTTCTATACCTTTTCCTGCGACTAAACTATTAGTATCTACACAACCTATTACTATGTTAGGTATTTCTTTATTAATAATTAAATCGGCACAGGGTGGGGTTTTTCCATGGTGCGAACATGGTTCTAACGTAACATATATAGTTGCTTCTTTTAATAAATCTTGGTTCTGAACCGAGTTAATAGCATTAACTTCTGCATGTGGCCCACCATAAGGTGATGTAAAGCCTTCACCAATTATTTTATTTTTACACACAATTACTGCTCCAACAGAGGGATTAGGTCTTGTAGTACCTATTCCTTTTTTTGCTAACTCTAAACAACGTTGTATATACTTTTCGTGATTCACAGCGTTAAAATTTAATTTTAATATCTTCTACTTTATCAATTGGATATACATGTGAAAATCCTAAAACTTTATATTTTAAATCTCCTTTAAAATGTACTTTCAATCGCTGATTTATTAACGAGTTTAATATTCCTCCTAAAATCCCATTTTTATTATTTTCAAATACTCTTTTTGAAGGAATTACAACCTTTAACGGAATATAGAATTCTTTCCGAGCTGGAACTTTAAATTCTTCAGAAGAAACTTGTGCTACCTCTACTTGATCAATTAATACTTTTATTTCATCAGTAGCTATTTTGCCACCTATATCGTTTGGGTTTTCAAAATAAGCATTAGCACCAACTCTTATAGTATCAGTAGAAGCGGATAAAAGTTTTATATCATCAACTTTTAAAAAAATTGGTTTTTGTTTTACCGAGCAACTAATTATTAGTAATAAAAAAGGTAAAAAATAAATGAATTTCTTCATGAAAACTCGTGTTTTTTTGGGTACTTTGCTCTTGCAAAAGTACTATATTCCTATGACTCCATCTGATTTTATTATTAGAGAAATAAAACCGCAAGATAATGCCGAAATGGCTAAGGTAATTCGTGAAGTATTAATTGAACTTGGTGCTCCCAAAGTAGGCACTGCTTATGAAGATAAAGCAACGGATGAAATGTATGAAACTTACCAAAAAGAAAGGGCTGGATATTTTGTTGTAGAACATAATGGTGTTGTTGTAGGAGGAGCTGGTTTTGCTCAATTAGATAATTTTGAAGGAAATATTTGCGAGCTACAAAAAATGTACTTTTTACCTGCGGCCAGAGGAAAAGGTATTGGTAGTAAATTAATAAACTTTTGTTTAAATAAAGCCAGAGAACAAGGCTTTAAACAGTGTTATTTAGAAACCTTACCATATATGAAAGCAGCTACAACCTTGTATAGGAAAAATGGTTTTATTGATTTAAAAGAGCCATTAGGTAACACAGGACATTACTCTTGTAATGTATGGATGTTAAAAGATTTGTAAAAAATATCATAAATAGGAAATCACATAATGCAACTAAAACAATACAAATCGTATTTTTCTGAGCAATTAAAATCCGTTTATCCTCAAACAGAAATTGATACTTTTTTCTTTTTTTTAATTGAAGAGTATTTAGAGCTCAAACGTATAGATCTCACGTTACGACCTGATTTTGAAATTTCTTCTGATAAGAGAATATTATTAGATGAAGCTCTAGTTCGATTAAAAGAAGAAGAACCTATCCAATATATATTGACCAAAACAGAGTTTTACGGACTTCCTTTTAAAGTAAATCAAAATACGCTAATTCCACGCCCTGAAACAGAAGAGCTTGTTGAGTGGATTATTAATGAGGTAGATAAAAACCAAGAATCTTTATCTATTTTGGATATTGGAACGGGAACAGGCTGTATTCCTATTAGTTTGAAAAAGCATTTACCTAAAACAACTGTAAGTACTATTGATGTTTCTGAAGAAGCTTTAAAAACAGCCAAACAAAATGCTGTCTTAAATAAAGTTGAAGTATCTTTTATGCATCAAGACATTTTAAAAACTGAGGAATTAAGTGGGGAGTTTGATATTATTGTTTCTAATCCACCATATGTACGTGAATTAGAAAAAGTAGAAATAAAAAATAACGTATTAAAAAACGAACCACATTTAGCTTTGTTTGTTGAAGATAACAATCCATTAATTTTCTATAAAAAAATAGCCGATTTAGCTAAGAATAGCTTAACTAAAACCGGACTACTTTTTTTTGAGATTAACCAGTATCTTGGTTTAGAAACTGTTGAAATGTTAAAAAACAAAGGATTTACACAGATTGAACTTCGAAAAGATTTATTTGGTAACGATCGAATGATTAAAGCTTCTTTGTAACCTCTGTTTCCTCTAGTTATTCTATACCAAAGAACCTTTTAAAAAATGAACCTTTTTTCTTTCCTTCTTCAGTTCCAGGAACTGTAGCACCAATATTATCTGTTATTAACTTTTCAATATAAACGTCGTAATTAGTATTTTTAGAATCTAAAAAGCCTTTTAAAAACTTTTCCGAAGCTTCTATCCCATTTAAGTCTTCTATTTCACGTAGTCTTTTATACAGGGGTATAATTTCTTGTACAGCATTTTTAGGAGCTGGTTTTCGTAAAGCTTTATAATTTATAACTTCACCTTTGTCATTTTCTTTAACAACAAAATCTGTCATTACCCAGTAGTACCTACCAGTTTTAGCCATATTTTTAACAAAAGCTATAATATTCTCTTTATTTTGAATACGCTCCCACATTAACTTAAAAATTACTCTGGGCATATCTGGATGTCTAACTATGTTATGACCAGATCCTACTAATTCATATTCTTCATAACCGGATGACTCTACAAAATCCTCGTTACAATACTCTATAACACCTCTTGTATCTGTTATACTAAGAAGAACTGAGTTTTCATCGAGATTTATTTCTCTATCTACCGGGGTTGGGGATACTAACTTTGGTTTTCTTTTTTGATTTTCATTAGAGTGGTTCTCCCACTTTCTCTCTAAGTTGTTTGTCATATATTTAATTTGATTTGTATTTGTAAGGCATCAATCGTTATTCTTCCTTAATTTTAATACTATACAGATCGGGGGATCAGAAAAAATTATATGACTATGAAAAAGTAATCCAGCAATTTTACAGGTTAACCTTAACACAGCTTGACACAAACATAGAAATCTTCTTTTTTTGAAAATATGATAAATATCATGCTTTAAAAGATGTTATTACCTTATTAGGTTAACTGTTTTTTATTAAAAAGTTAAGAAATATCTTTTTGTACTTAAACCCTGTTTTTTTATCCAAAAAAACTAATATAATGTCTAAATATTCAGTTAAATTGAGACTAGAAAACTTCTGTTTTTAATTTAATTATCCTTAAAACATAAGCGATAAAACAAAAATTAATTCATTTATTTAACAAATAACCTGCGTTTTATTAATAAAAATAATATTCAAAGTTTTTTTTCAATAATAAAAAAGTTTATATTAGCTGTAAAAGTTATTTAAAATTGGATTTACAAAAATTACTATTAGAAACTAAAACAAGAGCAATTTATTTAATTGACGAAGAAGGTAAAATTATTGACTTTTACCCTCACGATAACGACTTGGTCGAAATAAAAGATAAAATTGCTGCATTCGATGCTGTTATCTTTAATATGTCCAGTAGTTTTTTTAACCTTTTCTTTAAGACAGAATTAAATGAAATGATTTTAAAATCTGACAAAGAAGCACTTCTGCTTTTTAAGTATAAAGAGTACGTACTTTGCTTTTTAGCCGACAAGAACACTAACATCGGTCTTTTAAACTTAATGTTTAAAAAAGAGACTAATACTATTAACATTTAATTATTACTTAACCTAAAAACCCCCCGGAATTTATGGAAAAAATCCTAAACGACTTAGTTCAAAATGTAAAAGAAAATATACCTGGGTATATTGCAATTAGTGTAGCTGAAATAGCTTCAGGTGAATCTTTAGCTTCTGATTCTGCCGACTCAAATTTTGATCCTGCTTTAGCTTGTGCTTATAATGTAGAAATTATAAATGCCAAGCGAAAAGCTATAGACATCTTAGGTCTAAAAGAAAACATTAATGACATTCATTTTAAACTTGATAATCATATTCATGTTGTAGATTTATCCCCAAGCGGAGAGTACTTTATTTATCTAGCTGTTGATTCTAATAGAGCTAACTTAGCTCTCACCAGAACAATGCTAAAAAAATATAAAACAGAATTAAATGAAGTCTTATAAAGCTATTGATATCAAGAAAATGAGTATCGATAGTGAGTTTCAAAAATATATAAGTTTTTTTCAGAATGAATATAAAACTAAAGTTTTACTAAATGAATCAGCTATCGATTATAACGAAACTTCTAACATAAACAATGTTAATGACTTAAAAAATGCTGTTTATGATTTCTTTTTTGAACCTAGATTTGAGAATGTTCTCGATTTAGTCAAATTCAAAAAACAAAAACCACAAGATGATTAACAAAAAAAAGACTAGATTAATATCTAGTCTTTTTTATCTACTTCTATCTTCTATTTTCACTGGAATAAACAACTTTATTTTTTAACTTCTGACTTTTTAACTTGCTGTTTTTTACGCATCTAAAATTGTTAAAAAAATCATAAAGCATCACTTGTAAAAAAAAAAACAAAAATAAGGTAGTATTTTTGTGACCCTTTCTAAAAAACAGTGTCTTATATAGAGGAAGGAAAAAAACAAAGAAAACAAAATAATATTATTTAAAGTTTTTAAACTTAATGGGGGAAGTAAGCTTACGAGCATTAATAGAAGAGTCTGAAGCAGATAAAGGACTTATTTTTAATTCCGAAGGAGAAGTAATTGATTCTCATAATATCACCAAAGAAAATAACATTGCAGCAATGGCAAACGTCATTGTTACAATGACTCATGAATTTTTTCAAGATGCTTTAGAATCTGAAAGCCTTGATCAGTTAGTTTTAACCTCAAATGAAGGAGTAGTAGTTATTAATAAATTTGATAACAATCATATTGTTTGTTTGTTGGCTGATGACGTTTCAAAAGCGGCTATGATTAAATTAACCCTTAAAAAAGTTACCCTTCAATAAATACAGAGTCTTTTTTTTATTAATTATATAACAACCATTTTACAATGAAAGAAATCATCAATGATTTTATCGAAAACTTAAAAAGTAAAGTTCCTGGATTTATTGCTGTATCAATAACAGATGTTGGTTCTGGAGAGGCCTACGATTCTTTTACAGTAAACCCAGATTTTGACCCTAACTTAGCTTCTGCTTACAATTTAGGAGTAGTAAAAGCTAAATTAAAAGCAATTGATGCGTTAGCATTAAATGAAGAAATTCAAGATATAACTATTACTTTATCTAGCCAAGTGCACATTATTAACATTGCTCCTAGTGGTACTTATTTTGTTTACTTAGCTGTAGATTCTAAAGAAGCTAACTTAGGTATAACCAAAGCTTTATTAAACAAGTATAAAGTAGAGTTAAATAACGCATTATAAAAAATATAACTGTGAAAAACACGAATCATTTATCTATAGATAAGCCTTTAAAAAAACACCTCAATCAAACACTAAAAGAGTTTCGTAAATATAGATTTTCTGAAGGTGAGTTGAAATCAGAAGAAAAGAAGAGTAAAGATTTTTTCGGGTTCTTATTTAAAGAATACGACAGTATGAATGATTTAGTAAAAGATATGTTTTAAAAGTGCTTAATAGGCACTTTTTTTATACCCTCAAATGTCATTTTTAACCTTTCAAAAAGCATTTTTATTTCCTCATTACTATAACTAGCAAAACCAATTCGTATTGAATTATGCTTTTTATTTGCTAAATCATATCGCTGCCACTCTCCTATTTCAAGTTGATGTTTTCTTGCTTCTTTTGCTACTTCATTCCAAGAATATTGTTTATTTAATTGAACCCAAATAGCCATTCCTCCTTTAGGAACCTTAAATTGAAAATAATCTCCAAATTCTTTTTTCAATAAATTACAGAATAAATCACGACGTTGTAAATATATCTTCATTAATTTACGTATGTGCCTATCTAAATCCCCAGACTTAATAAACTCAGCAAAAGTTAACTCTAGTAAAGCATCCCCTTGCCTATCTATATATCCTCTTAATTTAGCTGCTTCATTCACAAAGTCTTCAGATGCTACTAAGTATCCAATTCTAAAAACTGGAGCTACAGTTTTACAAACAGAACCTATGTAAATAACATTTCCAGATGTGTCATGACTTGCCAATGGTAAAATTGGAGCATGGTTATAATTAAAATCATAATCATAGTCATCTTCAATAATAGCAAAATTGTGTTTTTGAGCTAGATTTAATAAATGAATCCTCCTTTGAGCAGATAAAGTAACAGTTGTAGGGTGATGATGATGAGAAGTAACATAAACAGCCTTTATAGGTTGTTTTTTACATATTTTCTCTATTTGATCAACTACAATACCGTTTTCATCTACAGAAACTCTTTTTATTTGTGCCTTTTGATATTGAAAAGTTATATCTGCTGAAGAATAATTAGTTTCTCCAACAATTATAACATCATTTTCCTTTAAGAGTAATTGTGTAGACAACCACATTCCCATTTGACTACCACGAGTAATTAAAATATTCTCTTTAGTTACTTTTAAGCCTCGAGAACTGTTTAAGTACGTAGCTAACACTTCTCTTAATTTTATATTCCCATGTGTTGAGTTGTAATCTAAAAAAGTATAAATACTCTTTTTAGAAGCTATTTTTCTGTAAATTCTAGCAATTTCTTCTGTTGGAGTAAGTCTTGTGTCTGAAGTACCATCATTTATATAGATAACTCCTTCTTTTTTCTCCGTTTTCTTTTCTAATAAATGATTATTTTCATAAAAACCATACCCTGCACTTTTACTTTTAGATGTTTTAATAGTATTTACTAATGTTACTTTTTGAACAAGAGGTAAGTTCTTATTCACAAAAGTTCCTTTTTTAGGAACACTTTCTACCCACCCTTGTAATAATAATTCTTCATAACAAGCAACAACCGTTTTTCTGTGTACTAGTAATAAATCAGCCAAAGTTCTTGAACCTACTAACTTTGTTCCTGGTGGTAGCTTTCCCTCTCGGATTAATAAAATAAATTGATTTGCTAATTGCAAGTACAAAGGCTCTTTAAGACTTTTATTAAGCTTTAACGAAGTTTTATAAGGAAACATCTGGACTACTAATTATTTAAAATCTGGATTAAAATAATAGACCATAAATATACTACATTTGAAAAGTAAATAATATAAATAATGAAAAAACAAGAACTTCAACCAACTGAATTTAATGAATTTTACACCGGATACTTATCTAAAATACCAGACAATACAAGCTTAAAGAAGGGGTTTGAAGATGATAAAGAAAATGTTATAAAATTTTTCTCTTCAATTTCTAAAGATAAACTTGAATACCGTTATCAACCAGGAAAATGGAGTATAAAAGAAGTGTTACAACACATAATTGACACTGAACGCATATTTATGTACCGCGTATTGCGAATTGCCAGAAAAGACATAACTCCTATTGAAGGCTTTGACCAAGATATTTATATAAAACCTTCAGGTGCTAATGATAAAACAATAGAAGCTTTATTGGAAGAATTTAAAACAACCCGCTTGTATTCAATTAACTTATTAAACAGTATTTCGAACGAGAACCTATGCAGCATTGGAGTAGCAAACAACTCTCCTTCCTCAGCAAGAGCTTGTGCTTTTATCCTATTAGGTCATAGCGTTTGGCATATGGATATTATTAAAGAACGTTATTTATAGACTAAACAAGAAAAATCTAAATAAAACAACTTAAAAATGTTAGAGATTAGACCTAATTGTGAACACTGTGGTAAAGATTTACCAAATACTTCTACTGAAGCTATGATATGTAGTTTTGAATGCACTTATTGTAAAGAATGTGCTTTGGACGTTTTTGAAAATGTATGCCCTACATGCTCTGGGAATTTTGTTCCCAGACCAATTAGACCTCAAAAGTTTATTGAAAAACACCCAGCATCTTTGAAAAAAGTTTATAGTCCAAAGGATATAGACAAAGCAAGAGAAAAACGCTTGAAATTTAAAGATGTTTTACCCGAAAACAGATAACGTATGAAAGAATATCAAAAATCAAAAATCAATAGAGTAAAAAGAGGTCAAAATAGAGCAGTTTATGATATTGAAAAAATCAATACTATTTTAGATGCAGGGTTTATTGGTTTTGTAAGTTACACATATGAAGGAAAAGCAATTTCTTTGCCTATGGCTTACGGAAGAAAAGAAGATAAAATTTATCTACATAGTTCACAGGCAAACAGAATGTTATTGTCGCTTTTAGAAGCTGGAGAAATGAGTATGACAGTAATGCATTTAGATGCATTAGTATTAGCACGTTCAGGATTGCATCATTCAGTAAACTACCGTTCTGCTACATTATTTGGTTCAGTAAAAACAATAGAGAAACCTAAAGAAAAAGAAGCCGCTTTATACTGTTTTATGGAACATATGATGAAGGGGCGTTGGAATGGAATTAGACCTATGAAACCTGAAGAACTAGATAGAACATTAGTTGTAGAAATGACAATTGAAACTGCTTCTGCAAAAGTGAGAGATGTTGGAGTAAATGATGAACCTGAAGATTATAATTCACCGATTTGGGCAGGTTTAATACCTTTAAAGCAGGTAGCCCTACCTCCTATTTCTGATGAAAATTTAAAAGAAGATATACAAATACCAAATCACGTAATAGAGTATTATAACATGCATAAATAAGCATTTTATAACTTTAAAAATAGCGTTACATTGCATATATGAAAAAATACGATGTTATTATCCTTACCGATAAAAGGTATATAAAGCCGAAAATGCTTGATCGCTATATTCAAAACGTATTAGATGAAGATAACTATGTAAAATTAGCTCTTGAAAATCAAGGGCTAAAAGTAGCTCGTCTTTCTTGGGATGATACAGATTTTGACTGGTCTACAACAAAGTATATTTTATTTAGAACTACTTGGGATTACTTTGATCGATTTCCAGAATTTTCTAAATGGTTAAATGTTGTAAGTAAACAAACAACATTGTTAAATTCAGAAAAAATCATTCGTTGGAATATAGACAAACACTACCTACAAGATTTGCAACAAAACGGAATACATATTTGTGAATCCTATTTTATTGATAAAGGAACTCAGTTTACATTAAATGATATTTCTGAAAAATATAATTTAAAAGATTTTGTTTTAAAACCCTGTATTTCAGGTGCTGCAAGACACACTTACAAAATCAATATTGAAACCATAGACGAATATGAAACTATTTTTTCTTCATTAATTGCTAAAGAGGATATGATTATCCAACCTTTTCAGTACAACATAGTTGAAAAAGGAGAAATTTCGTTAATGATTATGAATGGTAAGTTTACACATGCTGTTTTAAAAATAGCCAAATCAGGTGATTTTAGGGTGCAAGATGATTTTGGAGGTTCTGTTTACAATTACACACCTACCGATGATGAAATTTTGTTTGCTGAAAACGCCGTAAAAGCCTGCATAGAACTCCCTATTTATGCACGAGTAGATGTTTTTACTGATAATAGTGGTAAATTAGCTATTGCAGAACTAGAACTAATAGAGCCAGAACTTTGGTTTAGAAACTACCCTTCAGCAGCAAATGAGTTAGCTAAAGGAATAAAACAATTAATGAATAAAAATGAAGAAGTTATTTAAAATATTAGGAGGATTATTACTTGTTGGAGCTATTGTATTAGCTGTTTTTTATTTTAAAAACAATGAGAGTCTTCCTAGAGGTCAACAAGGACCAAAAGCGGACGCTTTAGCAACAAAAATGCTTAAAGCGTTAAATTATGAAGCTTATAAAACCACTCATTTTATAGAGTGGAGCTTTAGAGGAAAGCATTTTTATAAGTGGGATAAACAAGAAAATATAGTAGAAGTATCTTGGGACTCTAATAAAGTAACCTTATATACAAAAAGCCCTGAAAAAAGTATTGTTTTAGTTGATGGAAAAGAAGTTGAAAACAAAGAAATACTTCAAAAAGCCATAGACTATTTTAATAATGATAGCTTTTGGCTAGTAGCCCCATATAAAGTTTTTGAAAACGGTATTGAACGTAGAATTGTAGAATACGAAGGTAAAGAAGCTTTATTAGTTACTTATACTACAGGAGGATCAACCCCTGGAGATTCTTATTTGTGGATTTTAGATGAAAAAGGTAGACCTACTAGCTATAAAATGTGGGTTTCTATAATTCCTACTGGCGGAATGGAAGCTACTTGGAATGATTGGATTACAACAGAATCTGGAGCTGTATTACCAACTAAGCACGAAATGTCAGTCGGGACATTAGATATGGGAAATGTAAAAACTTACAATTAGTTTCACTTCTTACATAAACAATAAAAAAGAGCAGCAAAATTGCTGCTCTTTTAATTTTTATATAACTCGAAAATATTATTTACCGAAAGTATAAGTAATACCAAAATTAATTCCGAAAGAAGAATATGGTACTTTTTGAGATAACTGCTTAGAAGTATCTGTGTTTCCTAAAGGTAACTCATCAACATACTCTATATTATCATGAAATAATGCAGCTGCAGAATTCCCTCCTGCTGTTAAAATACCTCTTACCTGATCGATATTTAATGTTGCTCCATTTTCTCTAATAGAAGCTGAAAACTCAGACATTTTAGAAGTATCTCTAGTAACACTAATCCCCATATACTCAAATTCACCAAAAATAGCTACATTTTTAGATAAATCATGCTTATAACCAATTGCTGCAATAGCACCTAAAGGAAAACGTCCTTTAAAATCATGAACAAAATCAACATCTAAAGTTGTTTCTACTGGCACACCTGGTAAAGTTCCTGCAGGTAATTTAATTCCATGCATTTTTCCAATAGCTTCAGTTCTACCTCCTATTTTTGTTAAAAAACCTACTCTACCATAAATGTTATTAGTAAACTTATAAATTAAAGAAGCAGATGCACCGTAAGCTCTACCTCTTGAGTAAATATCAATTTCAGGTTGACCTGCTAGATTAACTTTGTTTATAGTTTGATCTGCTCCGTGTAAATAACCAAAAGAAGCTTCAACTCCAAAGGTGTCATTAAAAAAATACCCTCCTCTTAACTGAGTATGTAATCCTTCTCCATAACTACCGTAGGTGTTTTCTACGCCTGCAGCTGTTGTTTCAGTTCCAAAACGTACTCCTGCACTAGAAATTGAATAACCTCCTGCTGCAGAAACATAAAATTGAGCACTTGCGCTCGCTGTTGCTAAAATCATAGCAAGCATTAAAATACTTTTTTTCATAATAAATTATTTGTTAACTTTAATTTGATAATAAGTAAACAAACGTAGTGAAAATCTAGGATTAACAAGGCTTTATAACTGTTAAATTATTAGTATTATTGCGGTTAAAAGCTCAATTAAAACCACTTCTTTTTTGAATAAAAATATTTTACATCCTGAGGTTCAGAGTTATATTAATGATAACTTAAAAGTCAATATCGAACAATTTATTTTTAAAGGAAGTCCCTTTAAAGACGTTTCTGTACAAGAATTAGCCAATCAAATTATAGCAAAACACAAATCAGAGAAGAAATTACCTATCTGGTTTCAAACAAAAAACATTTATTATCCACCTAAACTAAGTATTGAACAAACTTCTTCTGAAATAACAGCTGAATACAAATCAAAATTAGTTAATGGGGATTCAATAATTGATATAACAGGAGGATTTGGTGTTGACTGTTATGCTTTTTCTAAACGATTTAAAAAGGTTGTACATTGTGAGATAAATGAAGAGCTTTCAGAGATCGTTTCATACAATTATGAGCAATTAGAAGTTTCAAATATTAGAACTGTTGCCACAGACGGATTAGAGTACTTAAAAAATGCTTCTGAAAAATTTGATTGTATTTATATTGACCCTTCTCGAAGAAATGATACGAAAGGAAAAGTTTTTTTACTAAGCGATTGTTTACCAAACGTACCCGAAAATTTAGATTTTCTATTTGAAATATCAGATACAATTCTTGTTAAGAATTCTCCCATTTTAGATATTTCATCAACCATAAATGAACTAAAATTTGTAAAAGAAATTCATGTTGTAGCTGTAAATAATGAGGTAAAAGAGCTTCTCTTTCTGTTAAAAAAAGAATATAAAGAATTAGTTGAAATAAAAACACTTAACATACTGAAAAACAAAAATCAGTACTTTGACTTTAAACTAGGAGATGATTTTAAATTTGAATACTCGATACCACTTAAATATCTTTATGAACCTAACTCAGCTATTTTAAAGTCTGGTGGATTCAATCAAATAGCAAGTCAACAGAAAGTAAATAAATTGCACCAACATTCTCACCTATATACTTCAGAAAAATTAGTCAAAGATTTCCCTGGAAGAATTTTTGAAATCAACAATGTATTTACCTACAACAAAAAAAAGATAAAAAAGGAGATAACAGAGACAAAAGCAAATATTACAACACGTAATTTTCCTAAAACAGTGGCTCAAATTAGAAAAGAAACTAAGTTAAAAGATGGTGGAAATTCTTACCTCTTTTTCACTACAAATATAAATAATGAACTAATAGTTATTGATTGCACAAAAACCGATTAATATTTATACTATTACTTATAATTTATCGTTTACCTAATTGATAGAAGCCCCTATCGAAAAGTATGTTTTATTGTTTAGGGGTAATAAAACATACTAAAAGCCTTGATTAACATCAGGGCTTTTCTTTTTTATATACATTTGTTTTATCATGAAACAGACACAAAGCTACCAATCTATTAAACTTTCTACTGATTCTTTAGAGAAATTTGATGACACTCTTGTTATAGAAGCTCCATTACAAATAAACATTAACAAAGAACCATATACAGTAGTTATGAGAACTCCTGGTAATGATAAAGAGTTAGTGAGAGGTCTATTATATGCTGAAGATATTTACAAAAAACAAGATGATGTAAAAGTAGATATAATTAAACAAGAAAAAGACTTTTCTACAGTTCTAAACATAGAGGTTCCTGAAAAAAAATTAGGAAAAGGTTATTTAAATAAGCGTACTCTTTTATCAGTTTCTTCATGTGGTATTTGTGGAAAAAAAGAACTAAAAGATTTAAAAACTAATGGTAAAGCTCTAAAAAACGGTAACAACACAGGTGTTAAAGGGTTAGTAGAAGTTGTAAGTCGTATTTCATTGAAAATGAATAATAAACAGTTTTTATTTAAAACTACAGGAGGTAGCCATGCTTGTGCTATTTTTAATAAAAATGAAGAGTTATTAACTATTAAAGAAGACATCGGTCGTCACAATGCTGTAGATAAATGTGTTGGTGATTTAATCAATCAAAACAAACTAAAGGAAGCCTGTTATATGTTAGTTAGCGGAAGAGTTTCTTACGAAATAGTTTCTAAAGCTTTCTTAGCAAAAATCCCTATTATAATTGCAGTTTCAGCATGTTCTACTTTAGCTGTAGACTTTGCTAAAGAATTTGGAATTTTCCTTATCGGTTTTAGCAGAGATAGTAAAATGACTATATATTCCACACCAAATAATTTATAGAAACAATCGAGTACAAAACCAATTATATTCTTTAAAACTCACGTATAAAAAAAGATTTGTACTTTAGTACTTTTAATAATTATTAATTAATCCAAATACTTATGCCTTTTATAGAAGAAGAGAAGTTTAAGTTAATGCACGAAGACTTAGACAACGCTAAATTAAAAAGAGAAGAAGCAGAAAGCGAATTAAGTAGCACACAAGAAGAATTAGCTGCACTAAAAAAGAGCTCAAAAACTCTGCCTATTTTCTTGGGACTTCTATTAGGTTTAGCTTTAGGTGCTGCATACTATTTTTATGCAAATGGAGGTAGTAGCGCTATCAATAACATTGATATTGAAGCTGTAAAAAAGAAAGAAGCTTACAGAGTACTAGATAGTATAAATAGAGCTCAAGCTAGAGCAGCTAGAAATGCTGAAGAATCTGACAGTGATATTTCATCTAATTCTAATTCTGATATTAATACAGAAACATTGGCTGATGAAGTAGCGCAAAATACAAATGGACAAACAATTTATTCAGTACAAATTGGAGTACTTTCAGAAAACAAATATCCATTATTATCTTCAGAAGTTATTCCATCAACAGTTACTACTAATGATGGTTACTTTAAATACTCTTTAGGTTTATATACTACTTTGGATGAAGCTAAAGGTTTACAAAAAGAATTAATTAAAATTGGATTTAACGATGCTTTCGTAGCCTCATATATAAACGGAAAACGCCAGAAAATACATAATTAAATAAAATTTAATGCTTAACATTATTTTTAAAAGAGCACTCATAGTAAGTTTACTAATGAGTGTTCATTTTTTTTACGCACAAACAAGTATTGTACCTGAAAAGAAAACACAGTTTGGATTTGGTCAAATTGATTTCCTATCGATTAAAATGCCTGACGGAGAACAAAATATGGACTACACAGGGCTCCACTATAACCTAAAATTAAATGATTGGAGTTATGCAGGAGTAGGTTTATATGGAGCTGTAGGAGGTATTAGAGGAGGTTTTTTTACTTTGGGTGTAAATGCAGGAATTCAACAAAAAATAACTGATAAACTTTTTATTGATGCTGGACTTCATTTTGGTGGCGGCGGTGGTGCTTCTGCTCCTGATGGTGGTGGTGCATTTATATTACCCCATCTTAACTTAGGGTACGACTTTAAACATTTTTCTGCAACTGCAGGATATAGCTATGTTGACTTTTTTGATGGAGGAACTATTAACAGTAGCCAATTCAATGTAGCTGTACAAATCCCTCTATCTTTTGAAACAGCTAGATTTAAAGATAGAGAAACTACTTTTTCTGTGGAAGATTTAAAAAATACTTCATGGAACTCTTTAAGTAATAGAATTTCATTATTAGTTCATCTAAACAATGCTAAAGTAACAAAAGGTTCTTATAAAGGAAACACAATACGTTTAGCAGGTTTTGAATTAAATTCTTATCTTACAGATGATTTTTTCTTTTTCGTTAAAGCAGATGGTGCTTATCATGGAATTAAGGCAGGTTATATGGATGTTTTCCTTGGTGGAGGTTATCATTTGTCAATGAATAAGAATCGTACAAATATTTTAGCTAAATTTGGAGTAGGTGCCGGTGGCGGTGGCGGAGTAGATACTAAAGGAGGTTTTTTAATCTATCCAGACCTCTCTTTAGAGCAAAAATTATTTGATAATGTATATGCATCAATCAATAAAGGATACTTAATGAGTCCTGATTCTCACTTTGTGTCTTCAACTTTTGGTCTAGGATTGAAGTATTATATGGATAGAGATGGTATTTTACCAGATGAAAGAGAATTTTCAGAAGGAAAATTCAAAGGGTTTGACGCAGTTATTAAACAAGATTTATACTTGGATGCTGCTAGAGATGGTGATTTTGATCAAGATATGCATCAAATATCACTGCAATTAAATTTTTTCTTAAATAAATATTTATATGCGGCAGGTCAAACTTCTTTTGCTAACTTTGGTAATGCAGGAGCTTATGCAGAAGGAATTGTAGGTTTAGGAGTTCAAACAAATGAATTCTTTAACGGAAAAACCTCTCTTTTTGCACAAGTTTTAGGAGGTGCAGCTGGTGGTGGTGGTATTAGTACAGGGCAAGGATTAATTGTTAAACCTAGTATTGGAGTTAATCAAAAACTTACTAATAACTTAAATTTAAGATTAGGAGCGGGTTATGTAAAAGCTAGAGGAGGAAATTTAAGTAGTACTCAAATAAATTTGGGTATTTCGTATCGTTTTTCCTTCTTAAGTGTTAAAAAGTTTTAAAAATTTAACTTTTCGTTAAAGTTTGATGAATTATCTTCGCTTTCTGAAACAAAAAAATTAATATCCTTGCTTTTTTTCAAGTTAAAAAAGCAAGTTACAATCTATATACAAACATGAATAAAAAGAGTATAGCATCTCCATTTAAAAAATTTTTAAAAACTGAAAGTGCTAGTGGTGTTTTATTATTAGGAGCTACTTTATTGGCCCTCATTTGGGCAAACTCTCCTTTTAGAGACAGTTACAGTGCTTTATGGGACTATAAAATAGGTTTTAAGTCTGAACACCTTGAATTATACAAACCTTTAATACTTTGGATTAACGATGGGTTAATGGCTGTATTTTTCTTTTTAATTGGGTTAGAAATTAAAAGAGAATTCTTAATAGGTGAATTAAACTCTACTAAAAAGCTAGCGTTTCCTCTTTTTGGAGCAGTAGGTGGAATGTTATTTCCTGTTTTGTTTTTTATTCTTTTAAATGAAGACCCGGAAACAGCACATGGTTGGGGGGTTCCAATGGCTACAGATATTGCCTTTTCTTTAGCTGTTTTAAATACTTTAGGTAAAAGAATACCACTAAGTTTAAAAGTATTTTTAACTGCTTTTGCTATTGTTGATGATATAGGGGCTGTTTTAGTAATCGCTTTATTTTACAGTACTAGTATAGATATTACATTGATATCTATCGCTATAGGTTTATTAGCTTTTCTTTATTTTATTGCTCATAAAGGTTTTTATTCTCACTACGTAACTTTTATGTTTGGTGCAGTTATTTGGGTTTTATTTTTAAAAGCAGGAATACACCCAACGGTTGCAGGTATATTAATGGCTTTTGCTGTACCGATTAGACAAAAAGCACATACCCCTGAGTTTTTAGCTAATTTGTCTCAGATAATGGATAATATTAAAAAAGCGAAGGTTTCACCTAAACCAATATTGTCAAAAGAGCAAATTAATGAAATAGATAACTTAGATCACTGGATAGAAGATTACCAATCTCCTCTTCAACTTTTAGAACATAAATTACACGATATAGTAGCGTATGCAATTATTCCTGTTTTTGCTTTAGCTAATGCAGGGGTTTTAATAATGGATAGTAATGCGCATTTAGACTCTTCCTTAATAATACACATAGCTTTATGTTTAGTTCTAGGGAATAGTATTGGAATCACCACAGTTATTACCACAGTTAAAAAGCTTAAAATAATTGAAGTTCCTAAAGAAATAAATGGTCAGCACATTGTTGGTGTATCATTTTTAGCAGGAATCGGGTTTACTATGGCAATATTCATTGCTAGTTTAGCTTTTGCTAAGAGCCCTGAATTCTTAGGATCCGCTAAAATTGGTGTGCTTTTAGGTTCTCTTATTTCTGCAATAATAGGATATATAATACTTAGGCTTAATAAAAGCGACAACGAAGAAGAAGAGTTAAGTACTACTAGCTAGTACTTAATTCTAACTTATATTACTCCAAATTCCACTTGTTTTTCTAAGCTTTTCATAAGCTTTCAGCAAGCTGGAATTTTTTGTTTCTGATAAATTCGGATCTTCTTGAAGTAAGTTTATAGCAGCTTTACGGGCTACGTGTAATATTGGACTATCTTTAACAACATCTGCTATTTTAAGGTTTAAAACACCACTTTGTTGTGTTCCCATAATATTTCCAGGACCACGAAGTTTTAAATCTACTTCAGCAATTTTAAATCCATCTGTAGTTTCTACCATCGTTTGCAAACGAGTTTTTCCGTCAGAAGACAACTTATAGCTCGATAATAAAATACAATAACTCTGTTCTGCACCACGTCCTACTCTACCTCGTAATTGGTGTAATTGACTTAACCCAAAACGCTCTGCACTCTCTATAACCATTACAGAGGCATTAGGCACATTTACTCCCACTTCAATAACTGTAGTAGCTACCATAATTTGAGTATCTCCTTTGGCAAATCGTTCCATTTCATAATCTTTATCAGCAGGTTTCATTTGCCCATGAACAATGCTTATTTGATATTCAGGAGAAGGAAACTCACGAGAAATACTCTCATAACCATCCATTAAATCTTTGTAATCCATCGCTTCAGACTCTTGAATTAATGGATATACTACATATGCTTGTCTTCCTTTAGCTATTTCATCTTTCAAAAACTTAAAAACCCCTAAACGATTACTATCATAACGATGTACAGTTTTTATTTCTTTACGCCCAGGAGGCAGTTCATCAATTACAGAAATATCTAAATCACCATAAACAGACATTGCCAATGTTCTTGGTATAGGCGTTGCAGTCATAACTAAAATATGTGGAGGAATAGCCCTTCCATCAGAAGGACTTTTTTCCCATAACTTTCTTCTCTGTGCAACTCCAAAACGATGTTGCTCATCAATAATAGCAATACCTAGGTTTTTAAATTGTACTTTATCTTCTAAAATAGCATGTGTTCCTATCAGGATATGTAGCGAACCATCTTCTAAACTTTCATGAATTTCTCTACGCTTTTTTGTTTTGGTAGACCCTGTTAATAATTCAACTTTAATATCGGTTTTCTCTAATAATTCTATTATTCCATTATAATGCTGTGTTGCAAGAATTTCGGTAGGAGCCATAATTGTAGCTTGATAACCATTATCAATGGCCAACAACATAGTCAATAATGCTACAATCGTTTTCCCAGAACCTACATCCCCTTGCAATAATCGATTCATGTGTGCTCCAGAGCCAACATCTTTACGAATCTCTTTTAATACTCGTTTTTGAGCCCCTGTTAAGTCAAAGGGTAAGTGATTGTTATAAAAATTGGTAAACTCCTCTCCTACCTGTTCAAAAACGAATCCTTTTAGTTTTGATTTTCGGATGAGTTTTTTCTGTAGTAATTGTAATTGAATAAAAAATAACTCTTCAAACTTTAATCGATATTGAGCCTTTGCTAGTAGTTCTTGATTCTTAGGAAAGTGAATATTTAAAAGTGATTCTTTTTTACCTAAAAATTGATGTTCTTCAATAAAATAAGCAGGAAAAGTTTCTTCAATATCATTATAAGCTTGCTGAAACAAGTTTTGAATCATCGTACGCATGACCTTGTTACTTATTCCTTTTGTGCTTAGTTTTTCAGTAGAAGGATATACTGGTTGCATAGCCATTTGTAGCTTGCTTTTGTATTCTTTTACTGTTTCCATTTCTGGATGTGGCATATTAGGAGTACCATTATACCAATTTAATTTTCCATAAATAACATATGGAACATTTACTTTTAAACTATCTTTAATCCATTTAGCCCCTTTAAACCAAACCAATTCCATGGTACCTGTAGTGTCAGAAAAAGTAGCCACTAACCTACTACCTCTTTTTTGTTTTACGGTTTTTACGCCTGTAATCTTACCTACTATTTGTACTTCAGCAGAGTTTTGTTGCAACTGATTAATCGTATAAAACTGTGTTTTATCGATATATCTAAACGGAAAAAGGTGCAATAAATCGTTACAAGTTTTAATACCTAACTCGGTAAATAACAACTCTGCTCTAGCAACACTAATTCCTTTTATATATGTTACGGGGTTATTTAAATTCATTAAGAACGAAAATACAAAAAGCCATTAAAATCAACTATCTTTGCACTCTTAAATTCATCAAATGAGATTACATAGAAATTTAGTTTTCGCGGTTATTGATAGCTTACGCGATATTTTTAATGAAGATGTATATGCAGATAAAGCTGTTGAAAAAGCTTTGAAGAGAGATAAACGTTGGGGAGCACGTGATAGAAAGTTTGTTGCTGAAACTATTTATGATGTGGTTCGTTGGAAACGATTATATGCAGAAATAGCAAATGTAAAAGCACCTTATTCTCGTCCTGATTTATGGCGATTATTTGCTGTTTGGTGTGTGTTAAAAGGAATTCAATTACCAGATTGGAACCAGATAGAACCTACTCCTACAAGAAGAATTAAAGGTAAGTTTGATGAGTTATTAAAGATAAGAAAGTTTAGAGAATCTATTCCTGATTGGATTGATGAAGTTGGAGTTCAAGAGTTAGGAGAAGAAGTTTGGACTAAAGAAATAGCTGCTTTAAATAAACAAGCAGAGGTTATTTTACGTACAAACACCTTAAATACAACTAAAGCTCATTTACAAAAACAATTAGCTTCTGAAGGAATTGATACAGAGTTTATCAAAGGATATGATGATGCTTTAAAATTAGTAGAAAGAGCGAATGTTTTTAAAACAGAAGCCTTTAAAAAAGGTTTTTTTGAAGTTCAAGATGCATCTTCACAATTAGTAGCTGCTTATTTAGATGTTGAACCAGGTATGAAAGTGGTAGATACATGTGCTGGTGCTGGTGGTAAAACGTTACACTTAGCTTCGTTAATGAAAAACAAAGGACAAATTATAGCAATGGATATTTACGAAAGTAAATTGAAAAAACTAAAAGTTCGTGCTCGTAGAAACGGAGCTCATAATATTGATACTCGTGTAATTGATTCTACAAAAGTTATTAAGAAGCTACAAGGAAAAGCTGATAGAGTATTAATTGATGCTCCATGTTCTGGTTTAGGAGTTATTAGAAGAAATCCTGATAGTAAATGGAAATTACAACCTGAGTTTTTAGATAAAATTCGTGGTACTCAGCAAGAAGTATTACAACAATACTCTAAAATGGTAAAGCCAGGAGGAAAAATGGTATATGCTACTTGTTCGGTATTACCATCTGAAAATCAACAACAAGTTGAATTCTTTTTAGCTTCTGATGCAGGAAAAGATTTTAAATTTGTAAAAGACGAAAAGGTATTGTCGCATAAATCTGGTTTCGATGGGTTTTACATGGCTCTTTTAGAAAGAAAATAATCTTTTTAAAAATAAAGTATATTAAAAAAGGCTCGGGATAATATCTCGAGCCTTTCCTTTCAATCAACTATTAAAAACTAACTAATCACTAAACATTACTGTTAAGTAATTATATGCTTATACGACGATTATTTTCTATTGTCGTTACAATTACCATATGTCTTTAACATTATTTTAAGAAGACAAATTCACCATTTTCACTTATCTACTACTCTACTAACTGATTTACAGTGAGTTTTGTATTTTGAGTTATTTATAACTACATTTATCAGTAACTAACTAAAAAACTATTTTTATGACAGATTCAAACAAACCCACTACACTTTTTTGGATTATTGGTGTTGCAGCCTTAGTTTGGAATGGACTAGGTGTTATGCAATATTTAGGAATGGCTTACATGACAGATGAAGTTAAAGCTGCTTTACCTGAAGCAGAAAGAGCTTTATATGATAATATTCCTTCATGGGTTACTGCTGCTTTTGCTATTGCTGTTTTTGGCGGATTAATAGGTAGTGCTTTTTTACTAATGAGAAAAAAGTTAGCAAGACCTATGTTTTTAATTTCATTAATAGCTATTATTGTTCAAATGTCGTATAACTTATTTATGAGTAAAGCAGCTGAAGTATATGGGCCAGGAAGTGTTATAATGCCTATAATGGTAATTGTTATAGGTGTATTTTTATTGATGTACTCTAAAAAAACAATAGCCAAAGGTTGGTTATCGTAACCCTAAAAATATATAATTCAAATGCTGTCTTGAAAAGGACAGCATTTTTTTTATTCAAATAGAACAAAAATAAATTCGGCAACACAAGCAGGTTTTTCTTGGCCTTTTATTTCTATTGTGCAATCAAAGGTTAGCTTTTTACCATTCTGAAAATCTTCTATTAGTTTAACAGCACTAATTAAACGTAATTCACTATTTACAGGTACAGGGTTTGGGAAACGAACTTTATTCAATCCGTAGTTTAACCCCATAGTTACACTTTTTACTTCAAATTGTTTAGAAATCAGTTCCGATAACATAGAAACAGACATAAATCCGTGTGCTATCGTTGTTTTTGTTGGAGAATATTTAGCTGCTTTTTCTTCATCAATGTGAATCCACTGTTTATCTAATGTGGCATTCGCAAAATCATTAATCATTTGTTGAGTTACGGTATACCACTCTCCTACTGGTAATTGTTTTCCTTCTATATTAGAAAGTTCTTTTAAGTTTTCAAAAACTATTTTTTTCATATTCTTTTATTTACCAAAAACATCCTTTTTAATACGAGGAAGCTCTAATTTATACTGTACGGCAATTGTTCTTACAAGAATAATTATTCCTGCAGAAATAACAAACAGTACATCTTCATTCATGTTTAAAGGATATAAAAGTAGGTATACAATTCCTCCCGATAAACAGGCTGATGCATATATTTCTCTATGAAAAATTAACGGAATTTCATTTGTTAGCACATCCCTAATTACACCTCCCATTACTGCAGAAGACATCCCCATTACTAAGGCTACAAACGGATGTAGATTAAAATTTATCCCTTTTTGAACACCTAATAACGTAAACACACTTATACCAATAGTATCGAACAGAAACATTGTTCTTCTTAACGGTGCTATTTTACTTCGAAATAAAAAAGTTGCTGCAACAGCTATTAATATTGTCCAGATATAGTTAATATCTCCAATCCAGTTTATAGGATGTGCGTTAATAAGCACATCTCTTGTCATTCCGCCTCCTACGGCAGTAACAAAAGCTATGATAATGACTCCAAAAACATCAAACTTTTTTCTAATAGCAACTAATGCACCACTAATAGCAAAAGCAAAAGTTCCAGCAATGTCTATGGCGTAAATTACATCCATTTATATTGATATTTCAGAAAATTGTATTTGTAATGTTCTTTCTACTTCTGCTAAACGACTTCTTTCATTTTGAAGAATCAACGCTAAAGAAATTCCTCTTTTCCCCGCTCTTGCCGTTCTACCACTTCGGTGTGTGTAGTATTCTAGTTGTTCTGGTAATTGATGATGGATAACAAAAGCTAAGTTTTGAACATCTATTCCCCTTGCAGAAACATCTGTAGACACCAATACTTGAAGATTTCCATTTTTAAAAGCACGCATTACCTTATCACGTTCTTTTTGCTGCATATCTCCTTCTAAAGCCTCTACTGAAAAGCCTTCATCTTTTAATTCTTTTGTTAGCTTTTGAGCACCTGCTTTAGTTCTTGAGAAAATTATACCTCTTTCAGTATGTCTTTTTTCTAAAAACTTAATAATAACATCTGTTTTTTCAGGAATGGTAGTTGTTACAAATTGATGTGTTATATTGGCATTCACCAATACATTTTTGTTTACTTCAACTTGTTTTGCTGAAGCATTCATGTATTTTTTTATAATACTTCGTATTTCATCAGGCATTGTTGCTGAAAACAACCATGTTTTACGAGTACCTGAAGTGTATTTTAAAATACGATTTAACTCTAATTTAAACCCCATACTAAGCATTTCATCTGCCTCATCAAGTACTAAGGTTTTAATATTTTTTAAATCTACATCACCTCTTTCTATTAAATCAATCAAACGTCCTGGAGTTGCCACAATAATATGTGTGGTTCTCTTTAAATTGTTGATTTGACGTTCAATCTTTTCACCACCGTAAACAGCTTCTACAAAAATTTTATTATCAACATATTTTGTAAACTTAAATAGTTGTTTCTTTATCTGTTGTACCAGTTCTCTTGTAGGTGATAAAATTAACGCTTGAACATTGTCTTTTGAAGCATCTATTTTATGCAAAATAGGTAGACCATAAGCAGCTGTTTTACCTGTTCCAGTTTGTGCTAACCCAATAAAATCTGAATTATTCTCAAGTAAATAAGGTATTGCTTCTTTTTGTACTTCAGTAGGAGTTGTTATTCCTAACTCTTTCAATCCCTTAACATATTCTTTTCGTACTCCTAATGCGGTAAATGTTGTCATTCTATAAATTTATAAGTGCAAAGATATTGTTTCTTTTACGGTAACAATAAGTTTGTTACTTCTTTCGTTATTCTTTTAGGTTTTTTGGTATTAGCATCCAACAAACAAAAAGTAGTTTGAGATTTTACTAATAAAGTTTCACCTCTGTACATTTCAAAATGACGAACAGATCTTATCCCTTCTGTTTTACCAACCCATGTTCTAAGCGTAACTTCGTCCCCTAATACGGCTTGATTTTTATAATCAACTTCATGACGAATAACAAACCAAACATAGTCGATGTTTTTAACATTTTTAGAAAGTTCTTTCCAATGAGCATCAGAAATATTTTGCATCCATTGTACATAGACTACATTGTTTACATGGTTATATTCATCTATCTCTTCTGGAGTTACGATATGTTTTTGTTCAAATAAATTCATAAAGCAAACTTACAGGATTGATGTTAATTATTACTTAAATCTAACGCTGTTTTTATTTTTGATGGATAATTCACACTAATTTAGTCAACATGAATAAAATCGCCAACGACTTAGGTACTAAAAGTATCAGTCAACTTATTTTAAAACAAGCTATCCCTGCTTCTATTGGAATTCTAGTAATGTCGATTAATATGATTGTTGATACCATTTTTGTTGGTAGATGGATTGGCGTACTCGCTATCGCAGCAATTACCGTAGTATTACCCATAGCTTTTTTAATATCATCAATAGGTATGGGAGTTGGAATTGGAGGTAGCTCTATAATTTCTAGAGCATTGGGAGCTAACAAAGATGATAAAGCATTTGAGGTTTTTGGAAATCAAATTTCATTAACTATTGCATTATCTATTTTATTTGTATTGTTAGGAACGTTTTTCAGCACTCCTATTTTAAGGCTTTTTGGAGCCAATGGAGACATTATAACACCCGCTACTGAGTATTTTAATGTAATTGTTTGGGGAGTTCCGTTTTTGGCTTTTGCTATGATGGGTAATCCTGTTGTTAGAGCAGTTGGGAAACCTAATTATGCTATGCTTACCATGCTATTTCCTGCAATAGCTAATATTTTTTTAGATGTTATTTTCATTAAGTTTATGAACTTGGGAATGTATGGAGCTGGTTTAGCTACTTCTATTTCATATGCAGTAAGTGGATTATTCATTTTATGGTTTTTTATTTCAAAAAGAACTGAATTAAAAATTATTCCAAAGTATTTTAAATTGAATTTTTCTATTGTAAAAGAGATTATTTCTTTAGGAGGAATAACTGTTGTAAGACAAGGAACAATAAGTATTTTGACCATTATTTTAAATTATTCTCTTTTTAAGTACGGAGGTGAAATTTCAATAGCAATCTATGGTATTATTAATAGAGTTATGTTATTTGCTTTGTTCCCTGTTTTAGGAGTAACACAAGGCTTTTTACCTATTGCTGGATACAATTATGGAGCTAACAATACAAAGAGAGTTAAGGAAGCTATAAAAACATCCATATTTTATGGTACTGGTATTGCTGTTTTAATTTTTATTATGATAATGTTATTTCCTAATGAGTTGGTTGGTATCTTTACAGAAGACGAAAAGTTATTAAACCTTACTCCTAATGCATTAATTATAGCTTTTTTAGCAACTCCTGTAATTACTACTCAATTAATTGGATCTGCATACTTTCAAGCGGCAGGCAAAGCTTTACCTGCGCTATTGTTAACACTCTTAAAACAAGGAATCTTTTTAATTCCTTTAGTGTATATACTTCCTAAATTTTATGGTGTAAATGGTGTTTGGATGTCTTTTCCTATAGCTGATGTTTTATCTACTGTACTTACCTATGCTTATTTGAAAAGAGAAGTTAGATTACACCTTAATTAATCTAAAATACTTTCTCCATTTAAGTTTGTGGTTAACACATCACTCATGTAATTAAAAAACGGACGCAAAGCTTTAAAAGCATCATCTACCTTTGTTAAAAAGTCTGGTGCTAACACTTCTTTATCAGAAAAACGCTGAATAGCTATATAACCTTTTTTACGAATCAAATCGATATCTGGATGCTGTTTATCAAATCCTTTAGGAGCAGTTTTAAGCTCATCTCCTTCTAGTTTACCTCCAAAATGTTGTATGTAGTTCTTTTCTTTTAAAATCTCTCTAATTTCAGAAGCATCTACTTCAAACTCTTTACGAATACGTAAAAGATCCTCTTTGTTTGGTTCCCAGAATCCACCAGCAACAAAACTGTCTCCAGGGCAAATATGTAAATAATACCCACCTCTTAGCTCAGGCTTTTTTCTGTGAAAAGAGCCTCCAAAATGCGTTTTATAAGGTGTTTTATCTTTTGAAAAACGGACATCCCTGTAAATTCTAAACAGCTTAAACTTATCAATCTCATCATGCTTATTTAAGTTTTCTTGAATAGTCTTGTACAGTGCTTTCGCATTATTTTGGGCTTCAGTAAAGTCTTTTTTATGCTCTGTAAACCAATCTCGATTATTATTTTCTTTTAAGTCTTTTAAAAACTGAAATGTTTGTTTTTCTATTTGCATTATAAGCGATTTTAAACTTCTAAGGTACAAAAAAACTCCACTAAAAATTAGTGGAGTTTATGCTTTATTCTTTAAAAAAAGTTACACGTTAAATCTAAAATGCATGATATCACCATCTTTAACTATGTACTCTTTTCCTTCTACTCTCATTTTACCAGCTTCTTTTACTTTAGCTTCACTACCAAACGCTACATAATCATCATAACCAATTGTTTCAGCACGAATAAATCCTTTTTCAAAGTCTGTGTGAATAACTCCTGCTGCTTGTGGTGCAGTTGCTCCTACAGGAATTGTCCAAGCTCTCACTTCTTTTACACCTGCAGTAAAATAAGTTTGTAAGTTCAATAATTTATAAGCCGAACGAACTAAACGAGAAACACCCGCTTCTTCTAATCCTATGTCAGCTAAGAACATTTGACGCTCTTCATAATCATCTAATTCTGTAATATCTGCTTCTGTTCCTACGGCTAATACAATAACTTCAGCATTTTCATCTGCTACAGCTTCTTTTACTTTATCAACATAGGCATTTCCTGAAACTGCTGAACCTTCATCTACATTACAAACATATAAAACAGGTTTTGCAGTAATAAACTGTAAAGGCTTAACAAATTCCTCTTCTTTTTCTGTAAACTCTATAGAACGAACAGATTTTCCTTCTAGTAATGTTGCTTCAACCTTTAATAAGATTTCTAACTCTACTTGAGCCTCCTTATTACCAGTTTTAGCAGTTCTTTTTACACGCTCTAAACGTTTTTGAACAGTTTCTAAATCTTTTAGTTGAAGTTCAATATCAATAGTTTCCTTATCTCTTATAGGATCAACAGAACCATCAACGTGTACTATATTATCGTTATCAAAACAACGTAATACATGTAAAATAGCATCTGTTTCGCGAATATTAGCTAAGAATTGGTTACCTAAACCTTCTCCTTTACTTGCTCCTTTTACTAAACCAGCAATATCTACAATTTCTACAGTTGCAGGTAAAACTCTTTCAGGATTTACTAGTTCTTCTAGCTTTTCTAAACGAGTATCTGGCACGTTTACTACTCCTAAATTAGGCTCAATGGTACAAAACGGAAAGTTTGCACTTTGCGCTTTTGCATTAGATAAACAGTTAAATAAGGTTGATTTCCCTACGTTTGGTAATCCTACAATTCCAGCTTTCATTCTATTGTTTTATTGAAATTTTGCGAGTGCAAATATAGTGCTTTGCTTTCTAAATTTTCTATTTATTTATGATTCATTTAAGTTTGTTTTTAGTTAGTAATTTTATGTTTTTAACATTTTTTTAAGATTTAGATTGATTTTTTACTATTTTTAAGAAATTAACTAAAAAATATATTTAAATGAAAAAACAGACCCTTCTTATTATTTACCTGTTTTTTTGGGGACTTCATATGTTAAGTGCTCAAACATTAATTAAAGGAACAATAAAAGATACAAACAACGACCCTTTACCTGGAGCTAATGTTTTAGAAAAAGGAACTTCTAATGGTACTTCTACAGATTTTAATGGTGAATTTTCTCTTAACGCTAATGCTAATGGAACTTTAATAATTAGTTTTTCAGGTTTTGAAACACAAGAAATTCCTATTAATGGAAAAACTAGCTTTAATATAGTTTTAAAAGAAGGTTTAGAATTAGATGAAGTTGTTATTGTAGGGTCTAGAAACCCTAAAAGAACTGCTATAGATACCCCTGTACCTGTTGATATAATTGATGTAGCGGATTTAGCTACTAAAAATGGTAAAGTAGAAGTAAATGACATACTTCAATACGCAGCACCTTCGTTTAACGCAACAAAACAATCAGGATCAGATGGTGCCGACCATATTGTACCTGCTTCTTTAAGAGGTTTAGGACCTGATCAAACATTGGTATTGATTAATGGAAAAAGACGTCATCAATCATCATTGGTCAACATTTTTGGAACACGAGGACGTGGTAATTCAGGAACTGATTTAAATGCTATTCCTTCTGCAGCTATCAAAAGAATTGAAGTTTTAAGAGATGGAGCTTCAGCTCAATATGGTTCTGATGCTATTGCAGGAGTTATTAATATTGTTTTAAAGGATAATACCGATGGTGTTTCAGGGAGTGTTGGCTATGGTGCCTACAGTACAGCCATCGGAAATGGATGGGCAGAAGCTACAGGAGAAACTTTATACAATGTGGAAGGAAAAAATAGATTAGATGGAGAAGACAAAAGTTTTGATGGAGGAACTTTTAAATTAGATTTAAACTACGGAGCAAAACTGAATGATAAAGGAGGTTTTGTAAATTTCACCACTGAATTGTTATCTAAAGAACGAACGTTGAGACCAGGATTTTCTTGGCGAAAAGGATATGGTAGTGCAGCTATTGATGGGTTTAACTTTATGGTAAATGCAAGTTTACCTATAAACGACAACACTGAAGTATATGCTTTTGGAGGCAGAAACTTTAGAGATACCGACGCCTATGCTTTTTCTAGAGATAGTTTTGATGAAGGTGACAATAGAAGTGTTCCTAGTATACATCCAAATGGTTTTACACCAAGAATAACTTCTAACATTACTGATATTTCAGTTTCCGCAGGAATTAAACATAAATTAGAAAATGGTTGGGAAATTGATTTTAATAATACTTACGGAGAAAATAAATTCCATTATTTCATCAAAGACTCAAACAACGCTTCTTTAAAAGATGCTTCACCTACCGATTTTAATGCAGGAGGACATAGTTTATCACAAAATACTACTGGATTAGATTTTAGTAAGTACTTAGAAGATTTAATGAGTGGAGTTAACCTAGCTTTTGGTTTAGAATATAGAACAGAAAACTTTATCATTTTTGCTGGAGAAGAAGCTTCTTATGGATTGTATGATGATAACGGAGTATTAATGACAAATCCTGCTGTTCAACCAGTAGCTGTTGACAGCAATGGAGATGAACTACTTGGGGGATCTCAAGGTTTCCCTGGCTATGGACCAGATAATGAAGTAGACCGTTCAAGAAGTAATGTAGGTGTCTATTTTGATTCTGAGTTTAACTTTACAGAAAAATTCTTAGTAGGAGCTGCTGTTCGTTTTGAAGATTACAGTGATTTTGGTAGTACGTTCAATTTTAAATTGGCTTCAAGATTTAAAGCAAGTGATAATTTAACTCTAAGAGGTTCTATTTCTTCTGGTTTTAGAGCACCATCTTTAGCTCAATTATATTATAATTTAAAATTTACCAATATTGTTAATGGAGAATCACTTCCTTCATTATTATCTGCTAATAACAGCACCGTAACTAGAGCTTTCGGAATAGAACAGTTAAAAGAAGAAACAGCATTCAATGCTAGTTTAGGATTTACTTATAAAATAGGTGGATTTACCGCTACCATTGATGCATACTCTATAACTGTTGATGATCGTATTATTTTAACAGATAACTTTGATGCATCAGGATTAAACTTAGGGGTTGATGCAGCACAATTCTTTGCTAATGGTGTTGATACAAAAACACAAGGATTAGATATTGTTTTAAACTATAAAAAATCTTTTGAAGACCATAGAATTGATGTAGGTTTAGTAGGAAACTTTAACGATACTAAAATTGAAAAAATTAAGAATGGAAACTTAAACAAATTTACTTTCTTTAGTCCTTTTTCTGAAGCTTATTTAAAAGCAGCAGCTCCAGATCACAAATTCGGTTTAAACCTAGGGTATGGATATAAGAAGTTTGATGTATCTCTAAATCTAACTAAATTCAGTGATGTTGAGTTATTTGATTTTCAATGGGTACAGTACTCTCCTGCCAATGAAAGTGAAGCTTTAAATTTTGATACTGATGAGGATGGTATTGGCGATACTAATTTATATAAAGCAGGAAATGATATGTATAAATCAGCTATAACAACCGATTTAAGTTTAAGTTATGCTTTCACTGATAAAATTACGCTTACAATTGGAGGGAATAATATTTTTAACGTGTATCCTACTCCACAATTTGATGGATGGACTGATCAGGGAGGATTAGCTGATTCTGTACAAATGGGATCAGATGGCGCTTATTTCTTTACTCGGTTAGGATTTAAACTTTAATAGATTTTTTTATTTCTTAACTCTAAAAGCCAAGACTTTATTATTCATTATGCATAAAACGTTGTTTCGCTAATAACTCTTCTTCTGTTTCTACATTATCTTCATCAGGAACACAACAATCAACAGGACAAACAGCAGCACACTGAGGTTCTTCATGAAAACCTTTACATTCTGTACATTTATCTACAACGATGTAATAAATTTCATCCGAAATTGGCTCTTGATCTTCATCCGCATTAGCAGATTTACCGTTTGGTAAAACTATATTTCCTGTTAAATCAGTTCCGTCAGCGTACTTCCAGTCATCTGCACCTTCGTAAATAGCTGTATTTGGACATTCAGGTTCGCAAGCCCCACAGTTTATACATTCATCAGTTATTATAATTGCCATAATTAATCTCTTTCAGTTTTGTAACTTTGCATTCGCAAAAATAGTTCCAATTTAATTTAGAACCAAATAAATGGATAGTATAAAAAGTAGAATTAACGCTTTTCATAAACTAGGAGAATTTTTAAGCCAGTTTTCTCAAGAGAAAATAGAGAAAAAAGAAGGTATAGAACATAACGAATTGTTTTTTGATGGATTTAAGCATCAACTAAAAATAGCAGGAGAAAATAACACATGGTTTACTAGAGAAAACCTATTGTTTTCTATTAAAAATTGGGCAAAAGCACTCACTTCTAATAATTTAACTCAATGGGTAGCTAACGAAGGTTTAGGTAAAAATAAAACTAAATTAGTAGCTGTTATTATGGCTGGAAATATTCCTTTAGTTGGCTTTCATGATTTTTTATCAGTTTTAATTTCAGGACACTCCGTATTAGTTAAACAATCTTCTAACGATAAGCACTTACTTCCTTTTTTGGCAAAGTATTTAGAGTATGTTGAGCCTGAGTTAAAAGGAAAAATTACGTTTACTGAAGAAAAACTAACAGGATTTGATGCTGTTATTGCCACTGGTAGTAATAATACAGCACGTTATTTTGAATATTATTTTAAAGATAAACCTAGTATCATAAGAAAAAATAGAAACTCTGTGGCTGTTCTAACAGGAAACGAGTCTGAAGAACAACTGCAAAACTTAAGCGAAGATGTTTTTCGTTACTTTGGATTAGGTTGTCGCTCAGTTTCTAAAGTATTCATCCCAAAAGATTATAATTTTGATGCTTTTTTCAACGGAATGTATCAACAACATGAAATCATTAATAATACTAAATATGCTAATAATTATGATTACAACAAAGCAGTGTATTTAATGAGTGAATTTGACATTCTAGAGAATGGTTTTTTAATGATTAAAGAAGATAAAAGCTACGCCTCTCCTATTGCTTCTGTTTTTTATGAGTATTATGAAAATGCAGATGATTTAAAAATTAAACTGTGGGAAGACAGAGATCAAATTCAGTGTATTGTAGCCAATAATTTTATTGAAAATGAAATAGCGTTTGGACAAACACAACATCCAAAGTTATGGGACTATGCCGATGGTGTAAACACACTAGAATTTTTAGCTAAAATTTAAAAGAGTCTCTATATAAATTTGCACCTTTGTGTAGCAAAACACAACAATACAAATGAAAAAACATAACTTTAGTGCAGGACCTTGTATTTTACCTGAAGAAGTGCTAAAAAAAGCATCTGACGCTATTATTAATTTTAATAATGACAATTTATCTTTAATCGAAATATCACACAGAAGTCAACCTTTTGTTGATGTAATTGAAAAAGCGAGAAATTTAGCATTAGAATTATTAGGACTAGAAAATAAAGGTTATAAAGCATTGTTTTTACAAGGTGGAGCTAGTATGCAATTTTTAATGGTTGCTTATAACCTATTAAACAAGAAAGCAGCTTACTTAAATACAGGAACTTGGAGTGACAAAGCAATTAAAGAAGCTAAACTATTTGGCGAATTAGTAGAAGTAGCTTCTTCAAAAGATAAAAACTTCAGTTATATACCTAAAGCATATGAAATTCCTACTGATGTAGATTATTTCCACTGTACTAGTAATAACACTATTTATGGAACACAAATGAAGAGTTTTCCAGAGACTTCTGTTCCAATGATATGTGATATGAGTTCTGATATTTTTTCTCGTGAATTGGATTTTTCAAAGTTTGATTTGATTTATGCAGGGGCTCAAAAAAATATGGGACCAGCTGGTACTACACTTGTTGTAATAAAAGAAGACATTTTAGGAAAAGTAGAACGTCAAATTCCTTCTATGTTAAATTATCAAATAATTATTGATAAAGAAAGTATGTTTAATACACCTCCTGTCTTTGCAGTATATACTTCCATGTTAACTTTGGAATGGTTAAAAGATTTAGGAGGTATCGAATTCATTGAAAAAGTGAATGAGAAAAAATCAGCGCTGTTATATAGTGAAATAGACAGAAACCCTTTATTTAAAGGAATCGCTGCTGTAGAAGACCGAAGCCATATGAATGCTACTTTTACCTTAGCTGATAAAAACTTACAAGCTAAGTTTGATAAAATGTGGCAAGAAGCCAATATCAATGGATTAAGTGGTCATAGAAGTGTTGGTGGTTACCGTGCAAGCATGTACAACGCCTTACCTTTATACAGTGTCCAGGCCTTAGTAGATGTAATGCAAGAATTAGAAAGAATAAGTTAGATACAACGTCATTTTTTATAATGGCATTTTTAATATAAAGAACGATGAAGATATTAGTGACCGATGGAATTTCCGCTAGCGGAATACAAGCTTTAGAAGACAAAGGCTTTGAAGTAATAAACACTAAAGTTGCACAAGAGCAATTAGAAAACTATATAAACGACCATACTATTGATGCTATTACAGTAGGTAATACTACACAAGTACGACAAGAGTTAATTGATGCTTGCCCAAGCATTAAACTTATTGCTTGTTTAGGAACCGAAATGGATAATATTGATGTTGATTATGCTATTGATAATGGAGTTCACGTTGTGAATAGCGAAGATGCTTCTGCTACTTCAATTGCGGAACTAGTATTTGCGCATTTATTCGGAATGGTTCGTTTTTTACATCAATCGAACCGTGAAATGCCTTTAGAAGGAGACATGCGTTTTAATGCTTTAAAAAAGCAATACTCACAAGGAACTGAATTAAGAGGTAAAACATTAGGAATTATTGGGTTTGATACCATAGGACAGGAAGTTGCAAAAACTGCATTAGCTTTGGGTATGGAAGTAATAGCTAGTGATGCTGAAGTAGATAATGCAACTATCACAATTCCTTTTTTCGATGGTCAATCAGTAGATTTCTTTATTGAAACAGAAACTATAGATAACCTATTATCAAAGTCAGACTTTATAACCTTACACCTTCCTGCACAAGAAGGATATGTTATCGAAACATCTTTATTAAATAAAATGAAAGACGGTGTAGGAATTATAAATACTTCTCATGGAGGTGTTTTAAATGAAGTTGATTTAGTTAAAGCCATAGAAAGCGGAAAAGTTAAATATGCAGGATTAGACGTTTTTGAAAGTCAACCGAGGCCAGAAATTCAACTATTAATGAATCCTGAAATATCGATGACACCTCATATCGGTGCTTCAACTGTTGAAGCAAAAGATAGAGCTGGAATTGAACTTGCTAATAAAATCATCGAATTACTAAGCGAATAATCTATGGCAATTGTAAAACCATTTAAAGCTGTTAGAGCCACTCGAGACAAAGTCGCTTTAGTATCTTCTAAATCATACGAAATTTATACCCCTGCGGAAATTGGAGCGAAACTCGATTTTAATCCATACACTTTTTTACATGTAATTAACCCAGGTTATAAATATCATAAACAAGATGTAACAGGAGAGCAACGCTTTAAATTGGTACACAATCGTTATTTAGAGTTTAAAGAAAATGAAGTCTTTAAGCAAGATGAAGTCCCAGCATATTATGTATATCAAAAAATAACTCCAAATGATAATTTCTGTGGAATAATCGCAGCAACTTCAGTTGAAGATTATCATAATGAAGTTATTAAAAAGCATGAAGACACTTTAAAAGAACGTGAATTACTGTTTGAAAACTATCTAAAAAATACAGGTTTTAATGCAGAACCTGTACTACTCACCTATCCTGATAATACTGTAATTAATTCTATTGTAAAAAAATATCAGAAAAAAAGAGCTGAGTATGAGTTTTCTACATCTGATAAGGATTTACATTTTTTATGGGTGATAAGTGATGAGAAAGATGTTGAAGAAATAGCTAAAGCGTTTAATGATGTTAACACCTTATATATTGCAGATGGACATCATCGTTCAACATCTTCGTGTTTATTAGCACAAAATTTAGCTGAGAACAATCCTAAGCACACAGGAAAAGAAGACTATAACTTTTTCATGAGCTACCTATTACCTGAAAGTCAGGTAAAAATTTATGAATTCAATAGATTTATAAGAGATTTAAACGGATTAACTCCTGAAGAACTTTTAATGGAACTTGACACCCATTTTAGAATTGAAAACCGTGGACAAGAACTTTATAGACCTAAAGAAAAACATCATTTTAGTATGTACTTAAATGGTGAGTTTTATGCATTGTATTTACGTAAATCAGCTTATAATTTTACCGATTGTTTAAGCGAATTAGATGCTTATATTTTATACACAACTGTATTAGAACCTATTTTAGGAATTGAGGATATAAGAAACGCTTCTAAAATTGTATACTCACAAGATAAATCTGACGGATTAGAGCTAAAAACAAAAGTAGATAGTGGTGAGTTTAAAGTTTCTTTTGGAATGTTACCCACTAACATTCAAGAACTAAAAACTATTGTTGATGCTGGTTTAATGATGCCACCGAAAACAACCTATATAGAACCAAAATTAAGAAGTGCTTTAACTATTTACGAATTTTAGGTTATAAGACCTGACAAACAACTATTATGATTACAGGAATTAAAGAAAATCTTCAAAAAATAAAATCAACACTACCAGAAAATGTAACGTTAGTTGCTGTTTCTAAAACCAAACCTATTGCTGATTTACAAGAAGCTTATGATGCTGGTCAGCGTATTTTTGGTGAAAATAAAATACAAGAAATGGTAGCTAAATACGATGAATTACCTAAAGACATAAAATGGCACATGATTGGCCATTTACAACGTAATAAGGTTAAGTATATGGCACATTTTGTTGATTTAATTCATGGTGTAGATAGCTTTAAAACATTAAAAGAAATAGATAAGCAAGCCAAAAAACATAATAGAGTTATTAATTGTTTACTACAAGCTCGAATTGCTAAAGAAGACACCAAATTTGGCCTACCATTTACTGATATTGAAGATATTTTAGCTTCAGAAGAATTCAAAGAGTTAAAAAATGTAAAAATAGTAGGCTTAATGGGAATGGCCACTTTTACAGACAACCAAGAACAATTACAAGAGGAGTTTTCATCATTAGCTAATTTCTTCAATAAAAATCAGGAAAAATACCCCGATTTATCAATTCTTTCAATGGGTATGAGTGGTGATTATGAGTTAGCCATACAAAATGGCAGTACTATGGTACGAATAGGAAGCTCTATTTTTGGAGTTAGAAATTATATTGCTTAGATTTACATAAATCAGCTTAAAAAAGGGAGAGATTTGTACGCTATTTTAGACATTGAAACTACTGGAGGAAAATACAACGAAGAAGGAATTACAGAAATTGCCATCTATAAATATGACGGACATCAAATTGTAGATCAATTCATTAGCCTTGTAAATCCAGAAAGAGATATTCAAGAGTTTGTTGTAAAACTTACAGGAATTAATAATAAAATGCTACGAAATGCACCTAAGTTTTATGAAGTAGCGAAAAGAATTGTTGAAATAACCCAAGATTGTTTCATTGTAGCACACAATGCTAATTTTGATTACCGCATTCTTCGTACTGAATTTGATAGGTTAGGTTATAAATACAAACGCAATACACTTTGTACAGTTACTTTAAGTAAGAAACTTATACCTGAATCTCCATCACATAGCCTTGGAAAACTATGTAAGTTTTTAGGAATTCCTATGTCAGATCGTCACAGAGCTACAGGTGACGCTTTAGCCACTGTACAATTATTCAAATTATTAATAGATAAAGATGTTGAAAAGAATATTATTCAACAATCTATAAAATACTTTGATAATAGACACGAAAAGTTTCGCATTCAAAGAATATTAGATAGTTTACCTGAAAAAGAAGGTGTTTTTTATGTTCATAATCATGAAGGAACTATCATTTTTGTTGGTAGAGGTAAAAACATAAAACAAGAAACCAACAAACTCTTTTTAAAAGAAACTAGAAAAGCTTTAAAAGTAATAAAAAGGGTAGCTAGGGTTTCTTACGAAGAAACAGGAAATATACTTTTTACGCGTTTAAAATACCATTTAGAGCTCGAAAAACTACGACCTAAGTACAATATCATACGAAAAAGAAAGATTACAGATAAAAGCTTTAATCACGATAATATGCTTATTATCGATAAAGGCAGAGCTCCAGAAGAACACGCTGTAATTTTAATTGAAAAAAACGAAGTTGTAGGATATACATATACCAATCTTGCATTTCAAGAAAACCAGTTGTCTATTCTAAAATCAATGCTCACTCCTATTGAACACAAGGAGCTAGCAAAAACAATAATTAAAAATTATTTACTAAAAAATAAAGTGTCTAAAATAGTACGATTACAAGTTGAAAATAATTTGTAATATTGCTATAAAGCATTCAAAAAAACTAATCTTTTGGATAAAAAAACACTTAATTGGAGAGATAAATTACATGAAGTAATCTACGAAGCTGACACGCCTGCTGGTAGACTATTTGATATTGTTTTATTATTTGCAATTTTAGCAAGTATTATACTAGTAATGCTTGAAAGTATAGAAAGCTTTGATAATAAGCATCATGATTTCTTATATATTTCTGAATGGATTATTACTTTCTTTTTTTCAATTGAATATATTCTTCGAATTATTTCAATAAAAAAACCAACAAAATATATTTTTAGCTTTTATGGTATTATAGATTTACTTTCTACCATTCCTATGTACCTAACGTTCTTTTTTGTGGGGACACATAGTAGTTTAATAGCTTTGAGAGCATTACGCCTATTAAGAGTTTTTAGAATTTTAAAAGTATCTAGATACATTGGAGAATCAAATCAATTAATCAAAGCATTGAACGCGAGTAAAGCTAAGATTGGGGTATTTCTTTATTTTGTATTGATTATTTGTATCATTTTAGGTTCTGTGATGTATTTTATTGAAGGGGCAGAAAATGGTTTTACAAGTATTCCTAGAAGTATTTATTGGTCAATAGTAACACTTACAACTGTTGGTTATGGAGATATTGCTCCTCAAACCGCTCTAGGACAGTTTATTGCGAGTATTACTGTAATTATTGGTTATGCTATTATTGCAATTCCTACAGGGATAGTAAGTTCTGAAATGACTAAAAAGAAGGTGCATCTAAATACACAATCTTGCCCAAATTGTTCTTATGATGGGCATAAAGATGATGCAGAATTTTGTTATCATTGCGGAACAAAACTGAACTAAATGTTACAAAAAAACACGTTAATTACAATTGTTGGAGCTACGGCTATTGGTAAAACAGCACTAAGCATTAAACTAGCTCAACATTTTAATTGTGATATTATTTCGTGTGACTCTCGTCAATTTTATAAGGAAATGACCATAGGAACAGCGGTTCCTGAACCTGAAGAATTAGCTGCTGCTCCACATCATTTTATCCAAAACAGAAGTGTTTTTGAAGATTATTCAGTAGGTCAGTTTGAAAAAGATGCTTTAGCTAAGTTAGATAAGTTATTTTCCCAAAAACCTATTCAAATTATGGTAGGCGGAAGTGGTTTGTATGTAGATGCTGTTTTAAAAGGATTAGACTATTTTCCTGATGTAGATCCACAAATAAGAATAGATTTAACTATCGAATTAGAGAATAAAGGAATAGAATATCTTCAAAAAAAATTAAAAGAACTTGATATTGAAGCTTACAATACGATTGCTATTGACAACCCACATCGATTAATCCGTGCCTTAGAGATTTGTATAGGAACAGGAAAAACATATAGTTCTTTTAAAAACAAACCAAAAACTCCTCGTAATTTTCAATCTATAAAAATTGGATTGACAGCCGATAGAGAAATTATGTACGACCGTATTAATCGTCGTGTAGATATTATGATTGAAAAAGGTTTGATAGAAGAAGCTAAAAAGCTACATCCTCATAAAAACCTAAACGCACTACAAACAGTAGGATATAGAGAGTTATTTGAATATTTTGAAGGTAACTTTACTAAAGAATTTGCTATTGATGAAATTAAGAAGAACTCAAGAAGGTTTGCCAAACGACAAGGAACATGGTTTCGCAAAGATTCAAACATTTTATGGTTTGATTTTCAAAAAGATGTTCAAAATATTATAAAAACTATTGAAAATAAACTTTAACGCTTTTTAAGAACACTAAAAAAATCACTTTTTTATATTTGTCAAAAAACAGAAATACATGAAACAAAAAATCACTTTTATACTAGCCTTATTTTTTATCGGATTTTCAAATGCTCAAACTAAAGTTGGAACGGTAAACAGCGAATTAATTATTAGTAAAATGCCACAAATGAAAGGAGTTTTACAACGAGTAGAAAATTATGGTAAAAAACTAGATTCTAGTTTTCAAATAAAAGCTAAAGAATATAAAGCAAAAGTAGATTCTTTTAAAGCAGAAGAAAAAATTATGACGGAAGACGATAAGAAAACAAGATTCCAAGAACTAAGAACGCTTGAACAAGAAATGGGTAAGTTTCGTCAAAATGGATCAGCAATGATGCAAATACAAAAAGAGCAAAGCTTACGTCCTTTATATAAAAAGTTGAGCGAAGTAATTGCAGAAGTAGCAAAAGCAAACGGATATACGCAAATTTTAACGACTACAGGAAATGAGTTTGGATACATTGATGAGCGTTTTGACATTACTCAATTGGTACTAGATAAGTTAGGAATTAAAGAGTAATTCTTTATGTATCAAAAACAAAAAGATTTACAATTACAATACGAAGGATTTTTAAAAACACCTTTTCTATGGCATGGAAAAGGTGTTTTTAATTTAGAACAATTTCATATTTCAATAACTCGAACAACTTCGTTTAATCAAGAAGTCACACAAAAACTACGTTTAGGTAAGTTGGTTGAACGCTTTGTTTCATTTGAATTAAATCAAGATACTTCTATATCAATCCTTGCTGAGAACATTCAAATTCAAAAAGAAAAAATTACTGTAGGAGAATTAGATTGTTTATTGTTAAAGGATAAGAAACCAATTCATTTAGAAATTATATATAAGTTCTACTTATATGATGCTTCTGTTGGTAATTCTGAAGTTGAGCATTGGATTGGACCAAATCGAAAGGATTCTCTTATTCAAAAGCTAACAAAGCTTCAAGAAAAACAATTACCACTACTCTACTCCAATCATACTAAAACTTATTTAGATGAATTAAAATTGAGTGTAGATAAAATAATACAACAAGTATATTTTAAAGCACAATTGTTTGTTCCTTTAAAGGATTTCGGAAAAAACTTTAAACAACTAAATAATGAGTGTATTTATGGGTTTTATATCTATCCGAAAGAGCTACAACAATTTTCCGATTGTAAATTCTATATTCCAACTAAACATAATTGGTTAGTAAATCCACATTCAAATATTAACTGGTTAACTTATGAAGCTTTTCAAAATAAACTTCATCAATTTTTAAACGAAGAAAATGCTCCTCTTTGTTGGCTAAAGAAACCAAATGGTGAACTTTTTAAGTTTTTTGTGGTTTGGTGGGGTAATTAGTGTATTTCAAATTACTTATTAAATTTGCCCACTAAAAAATCTATGAAATATTTCAAACTCTCTTTTTTACTTCTATTCACTTTAATCACATTCACATCTTGTTTTGAAGTAGAAGAAGACACTCCTTCTTGTATTAATACTGATATAACTTTTCAAGATGATTATTACAAATTAGAAGCTGAAGTTTATTCAAGTAAGTATATAGAAGTTAACCTAATAAATGAATGTAACTTGGATATAAAGGTTACTGGAATAAAGGTTGAAGGTCAACACCGTGAAGATTTTCAGGTTGAAAGTCTATCAATAGGTACAAGTATAACAACAGCTACTTACTTTAATATTGTTTTTACCCCTACACAATTGGGAACTAGAAAAGGAATCATTATAATAAGGCACGAAGCGGGTGAATTAGTAGTTAACTTATCAGGTGAAGGAATATAACTTTTAATAATAAAAAACGCTTAGAAATGATTTTCTAAGCGTTCTATTTATTATAAATTAAGACTATTCACTACCTTCTTTTTCTTCTATTTTATTTATATACTCTAAATCTCTAGTGTTTTTTTGTACAGAAATGGCTGCATAAACACTTAAAGAAAAAGACATTGCATAAAATCCTTTTTCACTTAATAATAAGTTTGCATTCCATAGTCCAACTACGAGTAAAACTATAGAAGCAACGGTTGTAAACCAGCTAATACTATAGTAAATCTCTGTTACTTTTATTCCTTCTAACCTATCTCTAACAGATTTTTGAACAGATATTACTGAGAATAACGCGAACAATAAAACCGTAAAATAATAACCTTTTTCATTAAGTTCCATCTCTACGTTCCATAAACCAATACAATAAGAAGAAATTCCTATTAGTAATGCTACCCATGACGCACCAATATAGGCTGAAGTTGGTTTTTGATTGTATACTTTTAATGTTTTCTTTTTTTCTTTCTTTGTTTTCTTGTTTTGATCTAACGACCATTCTGATTGATTATTCATAACTTTTAGTTTTTAATTATGCTCAAAAATGCTTCATTTTGAAAGATTCATAAAAACATTATTAATAAAAACCTAACGATATAATTCACAAATTAAACTTAATAATCGCTATATTTACTAATGAAAATACAATTATATATAACGATTAAATGAATCAACTTCATAGTATAATCTCTTCTTTTTCTATAGAAGAACAGCAACGTTTTATGTTATTTTTAGAAAAGAGGAACAAAAGAGTAGATACCAAAAACATTCAATTGTTTAAAATAGCTCAAAAAGGAGAAACTTCTACAAAACTTATTTGTGAAGAATTATACGGTACTCAAAAAAAAGAAGCTTTTTATACGCTCAAGCAACGTTTGTATGAATCGTTAATTGATTTTATAGCCAATAATAAAATCCAAGGAGAAAACTCTGTAGACATGCTTTTGATAAAGTATATTTTAGCTGCTAGAGATTTTTTACTTCATAAAAACAACAAAGCAGCTTATAAAATTTTAGATAAAGCCGAAGTAATTGCAAAGGAATATCAACTATTTTCTATTTTAAATGAAATATATCATACCAAAATTCAGTATGCACATACCAATCCCAATATAAACTTAAATGAAACTATTACATACTTCAAAGAAAATCAAAGAAACCTTTTTTTAGAAGAAGAATTAAATATTGTATACGCAAAAGTTAGAAACACATTAAAAGTAAGTCCACATAAAAAGAGCTTAGATTTTCATTCATTAATTAATACACTTTTTGAAGAACATCAAATTAATGTACAACAAGATTTATCTTTTAAATCTCTTTATCAACTGATTTCCATCGTTAACATTTCAGCTTTTATACATAAAGATTATTTAAAAACGGAAATCTTTTTAACCGAGACTTATCGCCTACTGAATGAAAAAAAAGGAAAAGAAAAACAGGTATTCTATCATATTAGGGTTTTGTATTTAATTGCTAATACTCTTTTTAGAAATAAAAAATTCAAAGAATCATTAGAGTATTTAAATAGTATGCACTCTTATATGTTACATAATAAAAAAAAGTATTTTAATAGTTTTTATTTGAACTATACCCTATTATTAGCTCTAAATTATAATTACACTAATAATCAAGAAATTGCTATTAAATTATTAGAAACTGTTTTGAAAAAAAAGCATTCTGATATAAAAACTATTTTAGAAATAAAATTAAGCCTAATTACATTTTATTTTCAGAGTAATGAGTTTAGGAAAGCTTTGCAATTATATAATACGTTTTATCATTCAGATCAATGGTATATTGATAAAGCTGGAATTGAATGGACTATAAAAAAGAATTTAATTGAAATTCTATTACATTTAGAATTACAAAATATAGATTTATTTGAATCTAGATTATTAAGTTTTAAACGAAAACATATTCAATTTTTATTAGAGATTAATCAAGAAAGAGTAATCACATTTTTAAAATTAGTTGAACAGTATTATAAAAACCCAGACATAGTAACTACTTCTGATTTTTTCAACTTAGTAGAGAATTCATTTGTTTTTGTTGGAGCTAAACAAGAAGATATTTTTGTAATGAGTTTCTATGCTTGGTTAAAAAGTAAAATGACACAACAACCTATTTATGACGTTACTTCAGCTTTAATAAAAGAAGTACAACTTCAAAGTCCACACTAAAAACTTTAATTTTTTAATATTAGAGAACAACTCTTTCTTTAAGAATATAAAGTTAAACTGCTTATACTTTTTGTGGTTTCGAAGTTACTTTCAATTTTGATATTCGTTTTCTTGAAGTAATAAAATAAACTCCTGATAATAATACAATAGATGCTATTACCGATTGTGTTGTTAAGGTTTCATCTAAAAAATACCACCCTAAGAATAAGGCTACAACTGGATTTACATACGCTGATGTCGATACTTTTTCCGTTGGAACAATTTTTAATAAATAATTAAAAGATGTAAATGCAACAATACTTCCAAAGACAATTAACAAAAACATAGCTCCTTGCGCTTTAAAAGACCAATCTAAAGGAGAAGACCAAGTTTCTTTTAATAAAAAAGAACCTATAAAAAGAAAAAATCCTGCAAATAGCATTTGATAACCTGTACTTACAAAGAAGTTTTTAGGAAGCGTAGCTTTTGCCACAAAAACACTACCGTAACTCCAACTTAATACGCATGAAAAAATCATAAAGATTCCTATTAGCATATCTTTTGAAGTCGTAATTTCATTTTGACTTACTAACAAATACATTCCTATAATTCCTAAAACAACTCCAATAATAGATTGTCTTTGCATCTTCTTTCCATCAATTAAACGTAGGAGTAACAATACAAATAATGGTTGTGTTGCCGCTAATAAAGCACCAAAACCACTATCTACAAATTTTAATGCCCACACAAACATCCCATTTCCATACACTAAAAAAAGAAAACCAGCTATCGCAGAATTTAAAAGTTGCTTTTTAGTCACTTTTATTTCTCTTTTTAAAAGTTTAGCTATTAGCATGATTAGCGCTCCCGATATAGAAAAACGAATAGCTGCTAATAACAATGGTGAAACTTCAGTAACAACAATTTTATTCAGCAAATAGGTTGATCCCCAAATAACATAAATAGCTATAAAAGCAGCTATAACAAGCGGTTTAGATTCTTTCATTTTATCTATATTCTAATGCGCTAAAAGTACGATAAAACCTTTTTGCTTGTTCTTGAAAAAGAAAAAATCGTTTGAAAATATTTTCAAACGATTTTTTTCTTAAACACTCACTATTTAATAGTTATAATTTTGCAAATAATTTTTCTGCAACTAATTCTGATGATGCTGGATTTTGTCCGGTGATTAAGTTTCCGTCTTCAATCACATACTCTTGCCAGTCTCCTGCTTTGCTATAAATACCACCATTATTTTTTAATTCATCTTCTACTAAAAACGGTACAATTGAAGTTAATTGCACTGCATCTTCTTCTGTATTAGAAAAACCAGTTACTTTTTTATCTTTAACTAAAGGATCTCCATTTACTTTAGCGTCTTTTAACACAATAGGTGCATGACAAACTGCTCCTACTGGTTTATTGTTTGTATAAAAAGTTTCTATTAAAGCTACAGAGTCTTTATTTTCAGCTAAATCCCATAAAGGTCCATGTCCTCCAGGGTAAAAAATTGCATCATAATCACCTTCTTTAACTTCACTCAATTTCATTGTGTTTGCTAATACAGCTTGAAGTTCTTCATCTTTATTAAAACGATGTGTAGCAGGTGTTTGAAAATCTGGTTCGTTACTTTTTGGATCAATTGGCGGTTGTCCTCCTTTTGGAGATGCTAAAGTTACTTCTACTCCTTTATCTTTTAATAAATAATAAGGTGCTGCAAATTCTTCAATCCAAAATCCTGTTTTTTCTCCTGTATCTCCTAGTTTTTCATGACTAGTAAGTACAAATACTACTTTTTTCATATTATTTATATTTTTTAAGTTACCTCAAAATTAGTATATGAAAGTTGAAAAAAAATTGATGTATGGTAATAAAGGCCTTTATAAAGTTTCTTTTCGTATTCTACTTAAACTTTCTGTTGTTATTCCTAGGTAAGATGCTAAATGATAATTTTTAATTTGCTGCTCTATATTTGGGTACGTTTGTAAAAATAGATGATATCTTTCTTTTGCAGATAACACTAAATTATTTAAAATTCTTTTTTGAAATCTTACCGTTGAACGTTCTAACTTTTTTCTAAAAAAATGTTCTATTTTGGGTACTTTTTCATAGATATTATCCAAGTCTCTCTTGGCTACTTTTAACACAGTAGCATCTGTAATACACTCAATAGAAAGTACGGATTCTGATTCAGAAAAATAACCTATATAATCACTAATCCACCAGTCGTTAATAGCAAATTGTATCGTATGCTCTTTTCCTTTAGCATCCATAAAAAACGTTCGTAAACAACCTTTTATCACATAATATTGGTAGTATACTTTTTCATTCGTTTGTAATATGGTATCGCCTTTTTTATACGTTACCTCCGAAAAAATACTCTCAACTACTTTTAACTCTTCATTTTTTAGCTGAAGATTTTTAAATACATTACTAACAGATGTACTCATTATAAAAACATTATAGCAATCCTTCTAAATAGTGTTGCTCAATTTGATAAGCTTCTTTTAAATCTGAAATTTTAGCTTCAATACGTTTTTTATCTACTTTTTTAGATGATTTAGCACCAATTAGCATTACATTTTTACGCGTGTGCTCATTGCTTATAAACTCAAAAACCTTGGTAGTATAATTGTTTTTCTCTAAAATTAAAGCACGAATAGTATCGGTAATCATTTCAAACTGACGTTCCTTAAAAATTCCATATTTTAATAAAGGGCTCTCCTGCTCTTTTCCTTTCACTTGCTGACGGATTTGTTTATGACAGCACGGAGCACAAACAATCAATTCTGCTTTGGAAACCAAACCTTTGTAAATAGCATCATCGGTCGCCGTATCACATGCGTGTAAAGCGATTAAAATATCTATTTTATTGTTATCGTATTCCTGAATTGGTTGTGCTACAAAAAGTAATCCTTTAAAATCACACTTTTTGGCAATATCATTACAATAATCAACTAAACTCTGGCGTAACTCAATACCTGTTACACTGGCAGTATATCCTTTTTGATTGACCAAGTAATCGTACAATGCAAAAGTTAAATAGCCTTTTCCTGAGCCCATATCTACAATATTGATATGCTTAGGTAATTTAACTGATTGTATTTGCGCTTCAATAATCTCTAAATACTTATTAATTTGGCGGTATTTATCTGCCATTTTAGGAATTACTTTTCCTTCTTTATCCGTTACCCCCAAATGATATAAATATTCGCTGTTTTCAGCTCTTTTTTCTTTGGGCTTATCATGAGTTTCTGGTAACTTGTTTTTAAAACTAGGCTGTGTAGTTTTATAACTTACTTTTTTCTTTTTAGAAATAAAGACTAGCAAATCATTTTCTAATGTAAATAATGTCGCCGCTCTAAACTTTTCTGAAAGTAAATGAGTTAGTTCTTCAATACTTTCTTCAAACGAATAGTTTTTTGTTTGATCATTTGTTTTATATCGATATAAAAACTGAAAACAAACGTCTCCTTTCAACGTTATCTGGCGAACGTATACATTCGATAATTCATCACTTTTACGAATTGGTTTACTTAAAGTTAATTTTACAAAATTATTTTTTTGTATGCTATTTTGAAACTCAGTAAACAGTTGATGTAAGGCTTCTTTCATATTACAAAAATAGACAATCAAATTTGTTTAGTAACAAATAAAAAGTGCTATCATTTCCATTAAAACTGCAACGCTAAATAAAAGTTATCGTTTCTATTAAAACAAATAACGAAATACTATGAAAAAATTAATCACACTTTCTTCCCTTTTACTATTATTATTTAGTTTTTCTTGCTCTAACCAAAAGAAGGAAAACAATACTGCTACCATTAAAAATGAAATTGACTCTTATTTAACAAAAGCTATGGAGCTACATAATATTCCTGGATTAGCTTTAGCAGTAATTAAAGATGATGAAATAGTTTATAAAAATTATTTTGGCGAATCATCTTTAGAAAATAACAAACCGGTTAATGAAAATACATTATTCAGAGTTTTTTCAGCGACAAAGCTTATAACTTCCACAGGAATATTTCAGCTTATACAAGACAAACAGCTAAGTTTAGAAGATAAAATTTCAAAATACATAAATGATTTACCACAACAATGGCAAGAGATAAAAATTGAAAATTTACTAAGTCATTCTTCTGGTTTACCTGATATTATAAGATATAAAAGTACATTAACTGACGAGGAATTAATGAAAAAACTATTTAATGGCAGAATGAATTTTGCTATTGGAAATCAGTTTCAATACAATCAAACAAACTATTGGTTACTCGCTCAAATTATAGAGAAAGTTACAAAAATGTCTTTTGATGATTATATTCTTAAAAATCAGTTTGATAATTCTACAAATGGAGTTTTATTTTCTTCTAACTCGCTAGAAAATATTCCAAATCGTGCTACAAGATATTTTTATAATGAAAAGACAAAAGAATTTGAAAAAGACACAAATAATAGTGGTGTAAGAGGACATTCAGGAAACGGGCTAAACATCACTCTTAAAAAATTCATTGAATGGAACAAGAAATTGGACGACGATATCTTGTTAAGTGATAAGATGAAAACAGAAATGTGGGAACCTTTCAGTTTTACGAATCAAAAAGACCATTTTTTACATGGTTGGAATAGCATTCAAGTAAACGGATTAAATTCTTATGGATTTTCGGGTGGAAATTTAGCTGCATTTAGAAAATTCACAGATAATAATACAACGATTATTTTATTGTCTAACGGTTATAAAATACCAGCTTATGATATTATTATTAATGATATAGCAAGAATTTCAATCCCTGAACTTAAAGTAAAAAAGTTAACAAAAGAGGAAGATGTTATGAGTTTTGTTATTCGTCATCAACTTAACGAAGCTATTCAATCATTCAAAAAGTTAAAAGAAGAAAATCCAAATTCAGACTTTGATAACTTAAAATGGAATGTTAACAGTATAGGTAATTCTTATGTTTATAGTAAAAATAACATTGAAAATGCTATTGATGTATTTAAGTTTAACGCCGAAGTTAATCCTAATTGGTGGGTATCAAAAGCGAGTTTAGCTGAAGCTTATGAAATGAAAAATGATAGTCTTAAGGCAATTAAAAACTATAAAAAAGCAATTCTACTCAATGAAAGCAATGAATGGAATTATAATGAGCAAATGAAAAACAAAATTGCAGAATTAAAAAATAACATAATAAACATATAAGTAAATCAATGGCTGAATTTAGTATTTAAAAATTCAGTCATTTTTTTAAATATTGGTTTCTTGTAACATTTTTTATTCTAAAACGTCTTCAAGAAAACTAAACTGTATGAAATATCTAAAAATTAGTAATTTATTATTACTCCTATCAATATCTTTTTTACTACTTAATTGTACAAAAAGTAATAAAACTAAAACTGAAAAAGAAAGTAATGTTTATGTTATAAAAAACGTCAATGTAATACCAATGACGAAGAATAGTAACGTCATTGAAAATGCTTTAGTGGTAATTCACAATAACAAAATAAAGTCTATTAATGATTCTATCCCTTCTAAAGCAACAATTATTGATGGAAAAGATAAATGGCTTATTCCTGGACTAATTGATATGCACGTACATACGCTGAGCAATGGTAGTTTTTCTCAAGGATATGCAACTAGAGGTTCTACAGTAAACTTTAACACACAGAACTTAATGACTCCATACGTTGCTAATGGAGTTACTACAGTATTTGAGTTAAGTGGAAGGCTTGGACACTTTTCGCAAAGAGATAAAATAATGGAAAAAAGTGTTATTGGGCCTCGTATGGCAATAGCTGCTGTAATTGATGGTAAAGGCAATGAAATAAAGGCTACCACTCCTATAGAAGGAAGACAATCGGTTAGAAATGCTAAAGGTTTAGGTTATAGGTTTATAAAAGTTTATACCTGGTTAAACGAAGAAACTTTTAAAGCTGTTATTGATGAAGCTGAAAAACAAAATATGAAAGTTGTTGGACACATTCCTACAGCCTTTGAAGATAAACCTGCTGAAGATTTATTTGTACCTCATTTCGGACTCATAGCACATGCCGAAGAATTATCGAAACAGACGAATGATTATAGTTATGAAAAAGCGCAAGAATTTGCTCGTTTAGCCAAAGATAATAATACTTGGTTAATTCCGAACTTATTAAACATGGACTGGATTTCAAAACAGGCTGAATCATTAGAAAGTATTCAAAACTTACCAAGTTTAAAGTATGTACATCCTCTTATGAAAAGTAAGTGGTTAAACTCGAATCGTTATTATGGAGCTTCTCCCAAATTAATTGAATTCTACAATAAACAAAAAGATTTTCATGCACAGATTGTAAAAGCTTTTAAAGAAGAAGGTGTGCCTATGCTCGCAGGAACAGATGCTGGTATTTCTGGAATTGTTTGGGGATTTTCTCTTCATGATGAATTGGAACTATTAGTAGAAGCTGGATTAACAACTAAAGAAGCCTTAGCTTCTGCAACTAGGTTACCTGCTGAATGGTTAGAAATTGGTAATAAATTAGGGACTGTTGAAACAGGGAAGTTTGCTGATTTAATTTTACTAGATAAAAACCCATTAGAAAATATTAATAACACACGTACAATATCTGGTGTCTTCGTTGATGGAAAATGGCTTGATAAAACTAAAATCGATACTATGCTTTTAAAAGTAGCCAAATGGAATGATACTCATAAAGAAAAATTTCAATGGAAAAATAGGAAGAGTTTATAGCTCTATAATCAACAATATACAATATTACAATCCAAATAGAAAGCTTTATAAAGCTTTCTATTTGGATTGTAACATAATTAACTAAGCTTGTTAATTTCTACTTTTTAAAACACCTTCTATATCAGTAATCGTAAAACCTTTAGCTTTTAGTAAGATTAAATAGTGATATAACAAATCGGCGGCTTCGTTTTTAAATAATTCATCATTGTTGTCTTTCGCCTCGATGACTACTTCTACAGCCTCCTCTCCTACTTTTTGAGCCACTTTGTTAATTCCTCTTTTATAAAGTTTATTAGTATACGATGTTTCTACATTATTATCTATTCTATCAGAAATAATACTTTCTAACGAGTACATAAAACCTTTAGAAGTTTCTCCTCCAAAACAAGAAGTTGTTCCTTTATGACAAGTAGGTCCTTCAGGAGTAGCTTTAATCAACAAAGTATCATTATCACAATCTACCTGAATATCTTTTACCCATAAAAAGTTTCCTGATTCCTCACCTTTTGTCCAAAGTCTATTTTTACTTCGGCTATAAAAAGTAACTTTTCCCTCTTTTTTCGTTTTAGTAAAGGCTTCTTCATTCATGTATCCTAACATTAGTACTTGTAATGTGGTATTATTTTGTATTACTACTGGAACCAATCCATTTCCTTTTGAAAAATCTATATTCATCGTATAGCTATGTTTTGTTTTTTTAATTCGTTTTTTAGTACGGGTACCGGTATTTCACCAAAGTGAAAGATACTAGCAGCCAATCCTGCACTGGCTTCTGTTTTTGTAAAAACTTCTATAAAATGCTCTACCTTTCCTGCTCCTCCTGAAGCTATTACAGGAATATTTACCGTTTTACTCACTGCATTGGTTACTTCAATGTCAAATCCGTTTTTGGTACCATCACTATTCATAGAAGTTAATAATATTTCACCAGCACCTAATTTTTCTACCTCTTTTGCCCAATTCACAGTCTCTAATTCGGTTTCAAAAGTGCCTCCTTTAGTGAATACTTTCCATTCTCCGTTTACATTTTTAGTATCAATGGCAACCACAACAAACTGACTTCCGAATCGATTTTTTAAATCAGTAATTAATTGCGGATTTTTAACTGCGGAAGAATTGATACTTACTTTATCTGCTCCGGCTTGTATTAAGGCTATAGCATCTTCTACAGTGCTGATTCCTCCACCAACAGTAAATGGAATATTAATTTCTTGCGCAATTGTTTTTACCAATTCAACCAAGGTTTTTCTATTCTCTAAAGTAGCTGTAATATCTAAAAATACTAATTCATCTGCTCCTTGTTTTACATATTGTTTTGCTAATTCTACTGGATCTCCAGCATCCTTAATATCAATAAAATTAACTCCCTTTACAGTTCGTCCGTTTTTTATATCCAAACATGGGATAATTCTTTTCTTTAACATCTCTTAGCTTATAAATTCTTGTAATTCTTTTAAACTTATGTTTCCTTCATAAATAGCTTTACCTACAATGGCTCCTTCACAACCAATTTCTTTTAATCGATGTAAATCATTGATATTGGCTACTCCTCCACTCGCTATTAAGTTTACTGAGGTTTTACTTAAAATTTCTAAATATAAATCTAAAGAAGCACCTTGTAACATTCCATCTTTAGCTACATCTGTACAAATAGTATTTGTAATACCTATTTCTTGATATTCACTTATAAATTCAACAACATCAACTTCTGAGGTTTGCAACCAACCATTGGTCGCAATTTTTCTGTCTTTACAATCTGCTCCCAAGATTATTTTATCCATACCATATTTAGTCAACCACCCAATAAAAACATCTGGATCCTTTACCGCTATACTTCCTCCTGTTATTTGATTTGCGCCACTTTCAAATGCGATTCGAGCATCTTCATCTGACTTTAAACCTCCTCCAAAATCAATTTTTAAATTGGTTTTTGTTGCTATTTGTTCTAATACTTTGTGATTTATAATTCGGTTAGATTTTGCGCCATCTAAATCAACAACATGTAAATATTCTATTCCGTTTGCCTCAAATTCTTTAGCTACTTCTAACGGATTTTCATTGTATATTTTTTTTGTGTCATAATCGCCTTTAGTTAAGCGGACACATTTTCCTTCTATAATATCTATTGCAGGTATAATTCTCATTTTTAATCTCTTTTTATAACTCTAAAAAATTATTCAATAATTGCTCTCCAACATCTGCTGATTTTTCTGGATGAAATTGCATTGCATAAAAATTATCTTGCTTCATAACAGTACTGAAAGGAAGAGTATAATCGCAAGTTGCCAGTGTATTTTTAGATACTTCTGCATAATACCCATGAACGTAGTATACATCATCTTCTAGAGCTATGTTTGTAAACAGTTTAGATGATTTTAATTCAGAAAAATTATTCCACCCCATATGTGGTACTTTTTCTTTTGGTGGGAACTGTTTTGTACGCGCATCAAAAATGCCCAAACATTTGGTATCTCCTTCTTCTGAATATGTACACATTAGTTGTAGTCCCAGACAAATTCCTAGTACAGGCTGTTTTAGGGAAACAATTAATTCATCAAGATTTCTTTCTTTTAAGTATTGCATTGCTGAACTAGCTTCTCCAACCCCTGGAAATATTACTTTATCTGCCAATTGTATTTCTTCTGGACTATCGGTAATAATACTTTCGTACCCCAAGCGAGTTAGAGCATTTTGTACCGATCGTATATTTCCTGCATTATATTTTATAATAGCTATCATATTTTAATTATGAATGATGAATTTTTAATTACAAATTATTTTCTCGTACTATTGAGTAATTCATAGTTTTTAATTCGTAATTGATTACAGAACTCCTTTTGTTGATGGTAAAATCATCTTCTCTACATCTCTTTTTACAGCTACTTTTATCGCTTTTGCAAAAGCTTTGAAAATAGCTTCTATTTTGTGATGTTCGTTAGTACCTTCTGCTTTGATATTTAAGTTACATTTAGCACCATCTGTAAACGACTTAAAGAAGTGATAAAACATTTCCGTAGGCATTTTACCTATCATTTCTCGTTTAAAATCAGCTTCCCAAACCAACCAGTTTCTTCCACCAAAGTCAATAGCTACTTGAGCTAAGCAATCATCCATTGGTAAACAGAATCCATAACGTTCAATCCCTAGTTTATTCCCAAGTGCTTTATAAAACACTTCTCCTAATGCTATAGCTGTATCTTCAATAGTATGATGCTCATCTACTTCTAAATCCCCTTTTACTTGTATATTCAGATCCATTTGACCATGACGCGCTATTTGATCTAACATATGATCGAAAAAAGCAATACCCGTATCAATCATACTTTTCCCTGTTCCATCTAAATTTACTTCTACTTTTATTTGAGTTTCATTGGTGTTTCTTTCAATAGAGGCAGAACGTTCTTCCAACTTTAAAAATTCATAAATCGTGTTCCAATCGTTACTCTCTAAAGCTATAAAACCGTCTAATTCTTCTCTTTTTACAGTAATTTCATCAGTTCCTAAATTCGTTTCATCATTGATATAGATAGCTTTGCTTCCTAGGTTTTTAGAGAGTTCTACATCGGTTAAACGATCACCTATCACAAAAGAATTTTTCAAATCATACTCTTTAGAGAAGTATTTTGTTAATAAGCCAGTATTTGGTTTTCTTGTAGGTTGATTGTCTTTAGCAAATGTTCTATCAATAATTTCTTCTGTGAACTCAATACCTTCTTCTTTTAAGGTGTTCATCACAAAGTTGTGTACTGGCCAAAACGTGTTTTCTGGATATGCTTCCGTTCCTAATCCATCTTGGTTCGTGACTAACACTAATTCAAAGTCGAGTTCTTTGGCTATTTTACTCAATCCTTGAAAAACTTTCGGATAGAATTGTAATTTCTCAAATGAATCTGTTTGTTCATCTGCTGGTTCTTTGATTAAGGTACCATCTCTATCTATAAATAATATTTTTTTCATCGTCCTTTTAAAATTTAAAGTGAATTTTCAACTTTATCAGATGTAACATTTAATTCTTTTAATGCTGTCATTAATTTTTTGTTTTCTTTCTCACTTCCTATTGTAATTCGTATGCAATTATTTACCAAGCTATTCCTGTTTCTCGTTATAATTTTTTGCTCTACTAATTTGGTATACAATTCATTCGAATTTGTAACCTCTATTAGTATAAAATTAGCATCTGAAGGATATACTTTTTTAACCAGTTCAACTTCCCCTAGCTGCTTTTCTAATTTTTCCTTTTCATTAAGAATTATATTTTTTTCAATTTCAAACTGAGCTAAATTATCTAGCTTATTAAGCACAGCTTCTTGATTTAAAACACTAATATTATAAGGAGGTTTTACCTTGTTGTATAGATCAATAATTTCTTGATTAGCATACGCTACTCCAACTCTAACACCTGCTAATCCCCATGCTTTACTAAAGGTTTGGCTAATAATTAGATTTGGATAGTTTTTTAATTGATTTATAAAAGATTCTTTAGTGCTAAAATCAATATAGGCTTCATCAATAATTACAATTCCTTTGAATTTACTAAGAACAAACTCAATTGTTTCATTTTTAAAACAATTTCCTGTTGGGTTATTTGGTGAGCAAATGAATATTAATTTTAAATTTTCATCTTCTAAATAACGTTCTAAAACACCTGTATTTATCTGAAAATCTTTATTTAGGGCTAATTCAATCAATTCAATATCATTAATGGCTGCGGAAACATTATACATTCCATAAGAGGGTGTAAAAGTTAGTGCTTTGTCTTTCCCTGGATTACAAAATATTCTAAATGCTAAATCAATTACTTCATCACTTCCATTTCCTATAAAGATTTGATTCTCATTTACACCTTTAATTTCAGACAATCGTTTTTTAATTGCTATTTGTTGTGGGTCTGGGTAGCGATTCAAGGTACCAAATGGATTCTCATTGGCGTCTAAATACACTTCAGCAACTCCTTTGAATTCATCTCTAGCAGAAGAATAGGCTTTTAATTGCTGAATGTTTCGACGTACTATATTTTTTAAGTCTAGTTTTTTCATTATTTACTTGTTTAAGATTTCTCACATACGTTCGAAATGACACCTAACTATTTAATTCTTGTAATCTTACAGTAATGGCATTTTTATGTGCTTGTAAACCTTCAGCTTCTGCCATCAATTCTATAGCTTCACCTAGGTTATCTATACCTTCTTTAGTTACTTCTTGAAAGGTTATTTTCTTTACAAAACTATCTAACGAAACACCACTATAGTTTTTTGCATAACCGTTTGTAGGCAATGTGTGATTGGTTCCACTAGCATAATCCCCAGCGCTTTCACAACTGTAATTTCCTAAAAATACTGAACCTGCATTCATAATTCCATCAATATATTCAGAAGCTTTTTCTGAAGCTATAATTAAGTGTTCTGGAGCATATTCGTTACTAAAGTTTATACATTCTTCTTTAGAGTTAAAAACCACTGTAAAACTATTTTCTATTGCTTTTTTTGCAAGTTCTTTTCTAGGTAAATCTTCTAACTGTTTCTTTAACTCTACTTCCACATTTTTAGCAACTTCTTCGTTAGTAGTTACCAATACTGATTGACTGTCTGCTCCGTGTTCTGCTTGCGACAACAAATCAGCTGCTACAAATACCGGATTGCTAGTTTCATCTGCAATTACAAGTACTTCACTAGGACCCGCTGGCATATCGATTGCAACACCTTGTTGCTGTACTAATTCTTTAGCTTTGGTTACAAATTGATTTCCAGGACCTAAAATTTTATATACTTGAGGAATTGTTTCTGTTCCGTATGCCATGGCTCCAATTGCCTGTGCACCACCTACTTTAAAAATTTTAGTTACTCCTACTAAAGATGCAGTATATAAAATAGCTGCATTCACTTTACCTTCTTTATTCGTTGGTGTGCATAATATTATTTCTTTACAACCTGCTATTTTTGCTGGAACTCCCAACATTAGAATTGAAGAAAATAAAGGGGCTGACCCTCCTGGAATATATAAACCTACTTTTTCGATAGCAACGTTCTTCCTCCAACAAGTAACTCCTTTTGTTGTTGTTACTTTTTTAGTTTCTTCTTTTTGAGAAGTGTGAAATTTTTCAATATTAGATTTTGCTAATTGTATAGCAGATTTTAACTCGTCTGAAACTAGTTTTTCTGCTTCTTCTAGCTCTTTTTCAGATACTTTTAAAGAGTTTAGAGAGACTCCATCAAATAATTGAGTATACTTTTTTAAGGCTTTATCTTTATTTAGTTTTACATCATTAAGTATGGTTTTCACAGTTTCTTGCAAGCTGTTTTCATTTATCGTAGCCCTTTTGCAAAGTGAACTCCAAGTTTGTGCTATTGGATTTTTTATAATTTTCATCTGTTTATTTTTATTGTTTTTAACTGTCATACCTCGACTATAGTTCTTAAAGTGCGAGGAATTAAACCCTTGTCTATCTCCCTGTGATTAAACAACCATTTTTTCTATTGGACACACCAAAATTCCTTCTGCTCCATTGTTTTTTAACTCGTCTATAATTTCCCAAAACTGATTTTTATTTAATACAGAATGTACAGAGCTCCAACCTTCTTCTGCTAAAGGAAGTACTGTTGGACTGCGCATTCCTGGTAAAATATCAATGATTTTGTCTAGTTTTTCATTCGGAGCATTTAGCAACACATATCTTGATTGTCTTGCTTTTAATACTGATTGAAGCCTAAATTGTAATTTGTTAAGTATTGCTTGTTGTTTTTCTTGAATCTTAGGTGAAACTGCCAATACAGCTTCCGATTTTAATAGAACTTCTACTTCTTTTAAGTTGTTTTTAAATAAAGTTGAACCACTAGATACAATATCACATATTCCGTCTGCTAAACCTATATTTGGAGCTATTTCTACAGAACCGTTAATGATATGTAATTGTGATTTTATGTTCTTCTTTTCTAGAAATTTTAAAACTGTGTTTGGATATGAAGTTGCTATTTTTTTATTCTGAAAGTAGCTCATTCCTGTATATTCCTCATTTTTAGGAATTGCTAAGGACACTTTACATTTTGAAAAACCTAGTTTTTCTATGAATTGAATTCCTTCTCCTTTTTCTATTAACAAGTTTTCTCCGATAATAGCTATGTCAACTACTCCATCTTTTAAATACTGTGGAATATCTCCATTTCTTAAATAGAATATCTCTAATGAGAAGTTACTTGCTGAAGCTTTTAATTGATCTTTACCGTTATCAATAGAAACTCCACAATCTTTTAAAATTTGTAGGGAGTCTTGATTAAGTCTTCCTGATTTTTGTATGGCTATTTTTAATTTACTCATTTCTGGTTTTGAATAGGTTTGAGTAAATCGTTTTGAGAAGCTTGTTTCCTGGCGCCTTGGAAATAAAAAACCCGTTTGATTTACTCAAACGGGTTTAAAATATATCTTGATTTTATTCAATACATTTTCAGCTCGCTTGAGTGCAAGTATGAAAATGATGATGATGTAATTGAATAAAATTCATTTCTTTGTTTTTGTTGTTACAAATATCTGTAATAAAAATTGAATTATGCAAATTATTTTTAATAAAAAATAAAACCACCTGAATTACAGGTGGTTTTTATGTTTATACCTAAAGTAGGTTGTATTATTTTACGAAATTAATTTTACGCATACGTAAACTCTCTGGAGTAACTTCTAAGTACTCATCTGGTCTAATATACTCCATACACTCTTCTAAAGAAAAATCAATTTTTGGAGCAATTTTAACACCATCATCAGAACCAGAAGCACGTACGTTTGTTAACTTCTTCCCTTTGATTAAGTTAACTGCCATATCATCTGCTTTGGCGTTTTCTCCAACAACCTGACCTTTGTAAATTTCTTGGTTAGGATCAATAAAGAAACGTCCTCTATCTTGTAAACGGTCAATTGCATAAGCGGTTGCTTTTCCTGTTTCAGAAGAAACAATAGCACCTTTTAACTCTTCAGCAAATTCTCCTTTATAAGGTCCGTATTCGCTGAATCGGTGATTTATAATTGCTTGACCAGCTGTTGCTGTTAATATTTTATTACGTAAACCAATTAATCCTCTTGATGGAATTGTAAACTCTAAGTGTTGTAAATCACCTTTTGGCTCCATTACTAATAAGTCTCCTTTACGTAAAGAAACTAAGTTAATCGCTTTAGAAGCAACATCTTCTGGAACATCAATTGATAATGTTTCGTATGGTTCACTCTTAACTCCGTCAATATCTTTTAAAATTACTTGAGGACGACCTACTTGTAATTCATATCCTTCACGACGCATAGTTTCAATTAATACTGATAAGTGTAATACACCACGTCCAAAAACGTTGAATTTATCTTCTGTATCAGTTTCATCGACACGTAAAGCTAAGTTTTTCTCCATCTCCTTAAATAAGCGATCACGTAAGTGACGAGAAGTTACAAACTTACCTTCTTTACCAAAGAATGGAGAGTTGTTAATAGTAAATAACATACTCATAGTAGGTTGATCTACTTCAATTCTTGGTAATGCTTCTGGGTTATCTACATCTGCAATGGTATCACCAATTTCAAAATCATCTAAACCTGTTACTGCACAAATATCTCCACTACGAACTTTATCTGCTTCAGCTTTACCCATTCCTTCAAAAACGTGTAATTCTTTAATGCGGACTTTTTTAGTAGTTCCATCTGCTTTACAAAGCATGTAATCTTTATTTTTTTCTAAATCTCCACGGTATACACGTCCAATAGCTATTCTTCCTTTAAATGAAGAATAATCTAATGATGTAATTTGCATTTGTGGTGATCCTTCGCGATAAGGTGCTTCAGGAATTGTCTCGATAACAGCATCTAATAAATCAATGATATCTTCCTTTGGATCTTGCCAATCTGTACTCATCCAACCATTTTTAGCTGAACCATAAATAGTTGTAAAGTCTAATTGATCTTCATTTGCTTCTAAAGCAAACATTAAATCAAATACTTTTTCGTGTACTAAATCTGGTGTACAGTTTTCTTTGTCTACTTTATTTACTACTACTATAGGAGTTAATCCTAATTCGATAGCTTTTCCTAATACAAAACGTGTTTGAGGCATTGGCCCTTCAAAAGCATCAACCAATAATAAAACTCCATCTGCCATTTTTAATACACGCTCTACTTCTCCACCAAAGTCGGCGTGACCAGGAGTATCAATTACATTAATTTTAACTCCTTTATAGTTTACTGATACATTTTTAGATAAAATGGTAATACCGCGTTCACGCTCTAAGTCGTTGTTATCTAATAATAAATCAGTACGCTCTTTACGTTCGTCTAAAATTTTAGCTTGATCTATAATTTTGTCTACCAAGGTTGTCTTTCCGTGGTCAACGTGTGCTATAATAGCAATGTTTCTTATTGATTGCATTCGTGCTTATTTTGAAGCTGCAAAAGTAGTGTTTTATTGTTTATGAATTACGAAATTTTATTTATGAATTCGTAATGTTTCATTTAAAGCCTTATAAAAGCGTCTTTTTATATGCTTTTCTCTTGTTTTTAAAGAGTTTTAAGTGATTTTATTTTTTATCTTACTTAGATAAAAAGCATAATTTATAGGGAAGTTATTCTAACTTAGGGTCTTCCAACTCTTCATCATCTGCCTTAAAAGCGCTTGGTAGAATGTCTGGAATTAATTTTATAAGTAAAGGCAAAAGTAATGCTCCTCCTGGTAGCATAAACACTGTAAATGCAGGAATTGCTTTGCAAATATCAAGTGTTTGTTCTTTTACTTTTGCCTTTTCTTCGTCTGTTAATGAAGTTGTTAGTGACTTTCTAACAAGAAAGATAAGCTCCTTACTTTCTTGGAGCTCTTTAGCTAATCTTTTTTTGTTTTTATTGATAGCTACTTTTATTTCATCAACTGTATTCATTAAAGCTTTCTACGTGCTTTTTCTGTTTTAAGTAAATTCAATTCTCTCGAAGTTTGTCCAGCTACGGAAGTATTTTCCTCTGCCCTACGTATTAAATACGGCATAACGTCACGAACAGGCCCAAAAGGAACATACTTCGCCACATTATATCCTTCTTTAGCTAAATTAAAACTAATATGGTCACTCATTCCATATAATTGACCAAACCACATACGTTTATCATTAGCCGCAATATTATGTTCTTTTGCTAAGTCCATCAATAAATATGAACTATCTTCATTATGAGTTCCAGCAAAAATTGCCATATTTTTGTGATCCATCATATAACGAACTGCTTCGTTATAATTGTCATCAGTTGCTTGTTTATCTACACAAATAGGAGATTCATAACCTTTTTCTTTGGCTCTTTCACGCTCTTTTTCCATATAAGCTCCACGAACAACTTTCATTCCAATATGATATCCTTTTTGATGTGCTCTTTGGTGTAAGTTTCGTAAATACTCCATACGATCGTGACGATACATTTGTAGCGTATTAAAAACAATAGCCTTTTCTTTATTGTAAATTTCCATTAACTCTTCAATTAAATCATCAGCAGCATCTTGCATCCAACTTTCTTCAGCATCTATCAATAACGGAACATCTTTAGCTTTTGCTGCTTTACATACAGTATGAAAACGTTCTACAACTCTATCCCACTCTACTTTTTCCTCTGAAGTTAATTCTTTTCCTTCAGTTAACTTTTGATATAAAGCGAAACGCCCAAAACCTGTTGGTTTAAAAACTGCGTAAGGTATAGATTGTTTTTCTTCAGCAAAATCAATCGTTTTTAAAGTCATTTTTAAAGCATCATCAAACTGAGCTTCGTCTTCTTTTCCTTCAACTGAGTAGTCTAAAATACTATGTACATTACCTTGTTCGTACATTTTTTCGATATTCGGTAAGCAATCATCTTCACTTACTCCTCCACAAAAATGATCGAAAACTGTTGAACGGATTAACCCCTCAACTGGTAAGTGTGCTTTTAAAGCAAAATTTGTTACCGCAGTACCTATTCTAACCATTGGCTGGCTCTGAATCATTTTAAACAAAAAATATGCGCGTTCTAACTCTGAGTCAGATTTTAATTTAAAAGCAGTTTCTGTATTGTCAAAAAGTCTCATTATCGAGGTAATATTATATCTTAATTTATAGAGACAAATATAATTGAGTAGACTGATATATTTTAATTTTTTCTATTTAATTTCGCCTTATATTTTTTTGTTATTATGACCACAATTAACGCAGCAACATACCCTATTCATTTTGAAGAAAAAGGCTATAATGAATTAACTTCTTTAGTTTCTGAAAAAGATTATTCTTCAGTTTTTATTTTAGTGGATGACAACACTTTAGATTGTTGTTACCCTCGATTTATGCAATTATTTGCTACAGATAAGCCGATTGAAGTTATTCAAATTGATGCTGGTGAGGTTCATAAGAATATAGAAACTTGTATGGGCGTTTGGAATGTAATGACTGAATTAGGTGCTGACAGAAAAAGCTTGTTAATAACTTTAGGTGGCGGTGTTATTACTGATTTAGGTGGTTTTGTAGCTTCTACTTTTAAGCGTGGAATTGATTTTGTAAACATTCCTACTACTTTGTTAAGTATGGTAGATGCTTCTGTTGGTGGTAAAACAGGTGTTGATTTAGGTGTGTTAAAAAATCAAATTGGTGTATTTGCTAATCCTGAGTTAATTATTATTGACCCTGAATATTTGCATACAGTAACTCCTAGAGAAATTCGTTCTGGTACTGCAGAAATCATTAAGTATGGAATGACTCATGATATTCGTTTGTTCAATGAAATTAAAGATAACGACAAACTAAATATTGTTGATTTAATTCATCGCTCAATAGAAATTAAGAATGAAGTTGTTTTGGAAGATCCTAAAGAACAAGGAGTTCGTAAGGTTTTAAATTGGGGACATACTATTGGACATGGTATAGAGTCTTATTTTTTAGAGAACCCGAAAAAAGAAGCCTTAACACATGGTGAAGCTATTGCTATTGGAATGGTTTGTGAGGCTTATTTATCATCAAAAGTTTTAGGGTTTTCTGAAGATAAAGTCTCTGAAATAAAAAATGCTATTATTAAAATATATGGTAAAGTAGCGTTATCAAAAGAAGATTTTCAGCCTATTCTTGAGTTAATGAAACACGATAAAAAGAATATAGGAGGAGAAATTAACTTTGTACTACTAAATGATTATGAAGATTTTAAAATAAATAGTAAAGCTTCTGATGAATTAATCAAAGAAAGTTTACAGTTTTATAATTCATAAAGAGTTTTTTACATCTTTATTTTAGTTTTCCATTTATATACTCCTTGGCTGTTTTATAAATAGCATCTACTTCTTTAGTACTGAATCCACTAAATTCACCTAAAGGAAAACAAATAGTGGCATATGTTTTAAAAAACTTATGTTCTTCTGAAGACAACATCAAAAGCTTAGATGTGTGTGCTAAAACTTTTAGAGTTGTATTTAATTCTTCACTTGTTTTTTCAGAAGGATATACAACATAGCTACCTACAATTGGGTATTCGGAATCTTTGAATGGATTGGTTGGAAAATTATCTATTATCCCTCCATCAGAATAAAGCATGTCATTTATTTTCACAGGATTGAATAAACCTGGTAATGCGCATGAAGCTAAAACTGGTTTTAATAACTCACCTTCATGAAAATACTCAGTTGTACCTCTATTTAAATTGGTTGTTGATACCGTTAAAGGTATCTCTAGTTCTTCAAATGTTGGTTTAATTTTATCTTTAATTAATCTTGCATAATTCGAGGAATTAAAAATTCCTGGTTTAGCAATCGTTATCCATGTAAACTGAAATATTTCTGTCGTTTTAAAAAAATTTAATATTTCTTTTGGCCTCATTCCTGAAGCATACATAGATCCTACTAGAGAGCCTGAACTACAAGCCGAAATAGCATTAATTTTAATGTTCAACTCTTCAAGTTTTTCTAATAAAGCAATATGAGCCACTCCTTTTTCTGCTCCTCCACTTAACACTAAATTAATTGGTACATTAGTGTCTAGGTTTTTTATTTTTTCAAGGGAACATTGATATTTTTCTTTAATCATCTTTTTCTATTTATTAGCTTTCTAAAATATAACACAATAATTCTGTTATTAACTCACATAACATTTTTTATAGAGTTTTTCATAAGCTGGCAGAATATTATCTAAAGAAAATAACTTTATATGTTCTTTAGCATTTTCTTTAAACTCATTTAAAACCGTATCATCTTTTAGTATATTAATTGCATTATTGGCCATACCTTCAATATCACCTAACTCACTTAAAAAGCCTGTTATTCCATTAATGTTTACTTCTGGTAATCCTCCTGTATTTGTAGAAATAACTGGTGTACTTGCAGCCATAGCTTCTAAAGCGGCTAATCCAAAACTTTCTGTTTCAGACGGTAATAAAAACACATCTGTATAGCATAGTATTTTTGCAACTTCTGTACTATTTCCCATAAAAAGAACCTTGTCTTCAATTTCTAACTCTTTAGCTAAATTTTCCGCTTTTAAACGTTCAGGACCATCACCAACCATTAATAATTTTGAAGGGATTTCTTTTTGAACTTTATTAAAAATTCGAATTACATCGTCAGTACGTTTTACAGGTCTAAAATTACTTATATGTGTTAATATTCTCTCTTCTGGTTTAGCTAATGCTTCTCTTTTACACTCTCCTTCATGTGCTTTATCATACTTTTCACCATCAATAAAATTATATACAACTTTAATATCTTTTTCTATATTAAATAATCGAAGTGTATCTTCTTTTAAACTGTTGGATACGGCAGTAACTTCATCCGATTTGTTTATACTAAATTCTACTGCTGTTTTGTATGTTGGGTGGCTTCCTACCAAGGTTATATCTGTACCATGTAGTGTCGTTACAACTTTTACATCAATCCCCTTATCTTCAAGCATCTTTTTTGCCATATAGGCAGCATATGCATGTGGAATCGCGTAATGTACATGTAATACTTCAAGGTCATATTTTTGTACTACTTCTACCATCTTGCTAGATAAAGCTAACTCGTAAGGCTGATATTGGAATAGTGGATATTCTTCTAAAACAACTTCATGAAAATGTAAACGGTGAGAAAAGAAATCTAATCGAACAGGTTGATTGTAAGTTATAAAATGTACTTCGTGTCCCTTATCTGCTAATGCCATTCCTAATTCGGTTGCTACTACTCCACTTCCTCCAAAGGTAGGATAACATACAATTCCTATTTTCATGTGTATCTGTTGATTATTTTTTGAATATAATTACTGACGTAAATTTACGGTATTACTTACTTTTTTTTGTAAAGATTTTCATAAAATAAAACGCCATTACGTAGTTTGTAATGGCGTTTTTAATATTGATTATAAAGTTTTTCTTAGTAATCTCCTAAAGTTTCAGGATTTTGAGCTAAAGCAACCTCTAACTGTTCATCATTAGGTGCTTTACCATGCCATGCATGTGTATTCATCATAAAATCAACTCCATTCCCCATTTCTGTGCGTAATAATACACAAACCGGCTTTCCATTACCTGTGCGTGACTTTGCTTCTGCCATTCCTGCTAAAACAGCTTCAACATTATTACCTTCTGCAATCTCTACAACGTCCCAACCAAAAGCTTCAAATTTAGCTTTTAGGCTTCCCATAGCTAAAACTTCATCAGTAGATCCATCTATTTGCTTTTCGTTTACATCTACCGTAGAAATTAAATTGTCAACTTTTTTAGCCGCTGCATACATAACAGCCTCCCAAATTTGACCTTCTTGTAACTCTCCATCACCATGTAATGAATATACAGTTTTGTTATCACCGTCTAACTTTTTTGCCTGAGCAGCACCAATAGCAACACTCATACCTTGACCTAACGACCCCGAAGCAATACGTATTCCTGGTAAGTGCTCGTGTGTAGTTGGGTGCCCTTGTAAACGAGAATCTAATTTTCTAAATGTTTCTAATTCGGCTACTGGAAAAAATCCACTACGAGCTAAAACACTATAATAAACTGGCGAAATATGTCCGTTTGATAAAAAGAATAAATCTTCGTTTTTACCATCCATAGAAAAATCAGTAGAATAATCCATGATTTCTTGGTATAAACACGTAAAAAATTCTGCACATCCTAAAGATCCTCCTGGATGTCCTGAATTTACAGCATGTACCATGCGTACGATGTCTCTACGAACTTGTTGTGTAAACTCTTGTAATTGTTGTGTTGTTGGCATTATTGTTTTGTTTTATGCCCACAAATGTAATTGATTATGGAAAAATGAGCAATTACTTTTTTATTTAAGTAAAAGAAAAAGGGTTCATCTAAATTAAGTTTTCTTTTTCGTTTAATTTTCCCGTTCTAATGAATCGCTATTGAACCCTTTATTTACGTGATTCAAATAACTTATTTGTTTATTTTATTTACAAATAGTTATACACGGATTTTATAAAAAACGAGTTGAAACTAAATATAAAAAGCTTACTTTCAAAATATTACAAACAAAATAAAGTCAAGTTTTTTTGGTACTTTTGAGTTCAAGTTGATTATACTGTTATGAAAAAAACATTTTTTTTATTTCTTATTATGGGATTTAGTTTAGACATTTTCTCTAAAGTCCAAATAAAGAAAGATACTTTATCTCAAAAAAAATTTCAAGAACTAGTTGATTCATTTTATGAAAACAAGCATAATACCTCAAAAGCGGCTATATATGCTAAAGCTATTTATAATAAAGCTATTATTGAAAATGACACCATGAACATGTTGCATGGAAAGTTTTTTTTAGCTGATATTTTAAATGATAAAAACATTTATATACGTTTTTGTGATTCTTTGATTAATATTACCAAAAAGCATCCTTCAAAAAATTTCCCTTCTGCAATATATTATCATAAATCAATATTTTATTTTAACGAAGGAATAAATAGTAAAGCTTTAGAAGAGTTAACACTAAGCAAGCAAACTTTAAGAAAAAATGATAGTCTAAAACATTTACTATTTATCCAGCTCGCTATGATTAAAAGCTCAGTTGGAGAAGTTGAAAATGCAATAGATCTTTATAAAAAAGCTTACTTATTCGCTAAACAAAAAAAGTACTTAAGTCATCAAGATTTCTCTACTCTCCCTTTAAATATAGCTTCCGCTTACAAAAAACTTAATAAAATTGATTCTGCATTTTTTTATAATAATGAAGCAGTAAGCTTGTATGAAAAAATAAATGATAGTTTGAGTTTAGGGTATTCTTTTTATGTATTAGGCAGTATAGAAAATAGAAGGAAAAATTATAATGAATCAATTATTTCATATAAAAAATCTATACCTTATATCATTAGTGACGAGAATTACAGAATTTTAATCAGGGCCTATGTTAAAATAGGTGTTCAATATAACTACTTAAAAAATAAAAAGAATGCCTTAAAATATCATCTAAAAGCAGACTCTTTGTTTAATGTAAGAGAGATTCCTAGTAAATATTTAGAAGACACTTATAAATATTTAATCAACCATAGTAAGAATAATAAAAACTTAAAGAAACAATTATTATACATAAATAAGTTATTGAAAATAAAGGATTTTAAATTAAATGAAGAAAATAAAATAAAGGAAACGCTCACTGAGGAATACGACATTCCTAACTTATTATCAGAAAAAAAGCAAGTAATAAAAGAATTAGAAAAGGAAATTAATGAGTCTAAGAGAAATAAAGTAGTATATATTTCTTTATTAACATTATCATTTGTTTTAGTAGGATACCAAGTCAGAAGAAAAAAAAACTTTAAAAAAACGTTTTATAGCATTAGCAAATCAAAACAAAACTCTAGATAAAAAAGAATCAGAGACTATACCACAACAAACCATTAATAAACATGAACTTTCTAACGAAACTATTAATCTTATTATTAATGGACTTGAAGCTTTTGAAAAAAATGCAGATTTTTTAAACTCTAAAATCAACTTACAATTATTGGCTGATCGGTTAGATACCAATACAAGCTACTTGTCAAAAGTAATCAATCAATATAAAAACACTTCTTTTTCTAATTATGTCAATCAACTTAGGATAGAATATGCGGTTGAAAAACTTAAAAATGATACTTTATGGAGAAAGTATACTGTAAAAGCTATTGCACAAGAAGTCGGATTTAAAAATGCAGAGTCTTTTTCAAAAGCTTTTTATAAATTCACTGGTATAAAACCTTCTTATTTTATTAAAGAGTTAGAAAAAACAGAAACTAATTAAAAAGGTTACTGCATACTATTGATGTCTATGTAAGTAAGTGCTTAACGCTTATATATTGCATTCCAAAAACATAATTTTGATTTTTCGGTACCACTAATCGTATAGTGATACTTTTATCTTCTTCCAATCTATAACTAATACTAGAGTTATTAATTTTTTGATAAAAAGGAAAAATAACTTGCTCAGGTACTGATTCTAACATAGTAATAGTTTCTCTATTATAATTACCAGAGATATGTATTTCTATGGTCATGTCAGAAACCGCTGTTATATATGAATTAATATACTTTAAAATTCCTGTTTCTTCATTAAAAACAGTTTCCCATGAAATTACCGAATCATCCCAATTACTTGGAGTTTGATATGCATACAAAAAAGCTGCTGATGAAAACCAATTACCAAATAAAATCCTTTGACTTGAAGCCTGATTAAAGGTTATAGTGGTTGTAATAATCGCTTTTTCCACTTGTTTATTAAACTCCGTCAAAGGATTAGATACTACTAAAACTGGAAATTCCGGATAAACAGGGATTCTTATTGGATACTGATTTGATTTAACTATCAAATGTGATTTACTTGAATTTTCTATGGCTTCTTTAACTGTATTAAGAGTTGGCGTATATTTTGGAACGGTATAGGGAACTATCCAATTTTCAGTATTATTATAATTATTCAAACCTATTTCAATAGATAAAGGTTGATTTATCTGCGCCTTCAGAATTTCTCCATAAACCTCACTAAAATAGTTTAAGGGCACTGTACTATCAAAAAACTCGTTTCCTATAGGAACTGAATCAAGAAGTTTTACAAAATCAGTTTCTGTTTTGGGTAAATCTGGTAAAGTTGCATAAAATGTAAAATCACATAGTTGCGCGTTAAACAATCCTGCTAGTTCATTTAATACTAAATAATTGAGGCTCTCGGGGGACTTCATGCCTTTAGTTTTAAGTTAATTATTCAATTTAAAAAAGATAAAGTAGAGCACATGTTTCCATGTGCTCTTTTACCAATAAAGATTAAATTAATCTTGAAGGTGCTTTTAAAATGTGATTGTCACTACCACCTGTTACTGCTCTATCTGTTGGAATTACTCCCATACCAAGAATTTGTAAATTTCCTTTTTCAGATGTAATTCTTACAGAAATTGATTTATCATCATTAAATTTATAGCTTGAAGTAGCTTTTGATGAAGATCCAGACGTATAGAATGGCCATACATTAGTTTCTGTACTTTTTTGAATTTCTTCGTAGTCAGATTGACTATAAGTTGCCCATGATTTTACCTCTATTGTATAACCTGATACAAGTAAAGCTTGGTTGTTTACTCTTTGTAAGGTACCAGATGGTCCAAATAAATTATTCCAGTCTTCTTTTGATTGAAATTGATCTGGGTTTTTATACATATCTGTAAAATAGCCTGAGAAAAACCATCCACCAGCTCTAACAGGTAAGAAAGCATATTTATGAAAATGCATGTCAACAGTTATTCTGCTTGCTGAAGCTTTTTCATTCAACGATTTTGATACACTATTAGATTTCTTTCCCCAGAAACCTACTCCTGAAGAACCATTACTCTGTGCCCAAGAATTTTCAATATTATCATTTGATGTTGATGAATCAAAATGAATATCTGCAGTAGATCCTTTTACATCAACTAATGTCTTTAACTCCTCTAAGCTAGGTGTGTAAATAGGGTTTGTCCCCATATTACCTCCAATCCAATTGTTAGAGTTTGTATAATTACTCATAGCTATTTTGTACAAGAACGTATTAGTATCTTCTGTTTTACTTAGCATAGTAGCGTAATTACCACTTAAGTTATTTAAGGGGTTTCCTTCATACAACACGCCTACAGATTTAGGGGGAATGCCATCAAAGTAATTATATAGTTCTTGAGCTAAATTTTGTACTGGTAATACCCCTTGTATCATTTGAAAACTTTTATCACTTAAGTTTAATGATTGACAAAGCGTGTTGTACATTCCGTTAGTTGGAGATATCATATTTGCTTCTCCTACCTCTTTAGTCAAGGCACCATTAGATGGCTTTGCTAGATTTGTTGCCATAATAATTTAGTTTTAAGTTAGTGTTACCTACTCTTTTTAGGCTTTTCGGTGTACGCCTAAAAACCAAAACTATTCAACAGATGATCAAACCATTAAACTAAAGAATGAAATATGAAATTGCGCGCTAATCATAAAACATTCAACACATTACAAAATGAATTTTGGTTTTACTCTTACTAAGTTATATAAATAAAAAGCTAGTTTCTTTACAAAAACCTTAAACGTAGGTTATTAATATATTAAGGATTATTAAAAAGGTATAGGAGTTAACAAAAAACAAACATAAATAACTAATTTACAATTATTTAAGTTTTTTGTTTTTTCTTTTTAGCTGCAGGAAACAGTACATTATTCAATATTAAACGATATCCTGGTGAAGTTGGGTGTAAATCTAATTCTGTTTTAGGGTCTCCTACCCTATGCTGATAATCTTCAGGGTCATGGCCACCATAAAAGGTAAACATTCCCTTACCTTTAGTTCCATGAATATAACGTCCTTCTTTATTAGTTTTGTTTTCACCTAAAACAATGATGGTAGATTTTATGGTATTAGGATCAAAAGATGTTGTTTGCCCCATGAAACCTTTTACTAACATCGTGTGGTTTTGGGTAAGCATTGTTGGAACTTGATCCCATTTTGCAGAAAATTCTTTTAATACAAAGTAGTCTACTTCTTTTCTTATTCTTCGTTTACGAGTCATATCTATTGAAGAAAACTCATAAGTAGTAGGGTTACGAATCAATTCAAAATCTTTGAAGGCAAAGGTTTTATTAAAGTTTATTTTTGATTGGTAATTAGGTTCTGAAGCATCACCATCAAACATTCCTTCACAAATATCTACACCATCTGCAGCCAGCGCAATATCAAAACTATCAGTTGCAGAACACATCGCAAACATAAACCCACCACCCACAACATAATCACGGATTTTTTTAGCTACGTCTCCTTTTTCTTCTGATACTTTACTGTATCCTAGTTTCTTAGCTAAGGCTTCTGCATCTTTTTTTTGTTGAATGTACCAAGGTGCTGTTCTAAAAGCTCCATAAAAACGCCCATACTGACCTGTAAAGTCCTCATGATGTAAGTGTAGCCATTCATACAACAATAGTTTATCATTTAGTACTTCTTCATCATAGATTACATCAAACGGAATTTCAGCATATGTCAGTACCATAGTTACTGCATCATCCCACGGCATTTTATCTTTCGGTGAATACACCGCTATTTTAGGGGCTTTTTCTAAAGTTACTGCTTCTTGGTTTTTAGATGGTGATGAAATTTCTTCTAAAATTAATGCTGACTTAGCATCAGAAATGATTTGATAGGATACACCTCGTATTTTGCATTCTTTTTCTACTGCTTCATTATTTTCAATTAAAAAAGCACCTCCATCATAATTTAACAACCATTTTGCCTTTAATCCATTTTCTAAAGCATAGTACACAATACCATAGGCTTTTAAATGATTTTTTTGATTTTCGTTACTCATAGGTACATAAATAAATGATGCCCATAGCGAGTTAGAAAAAAGTAAAAATGTTAGTATGTAAAGAAATTGTTTCATTTATAAATTAAATATAGTATAAAAACTTTTATTATTTTTTTCTTTAGGATAATGATAAATATCTAAAAAATAAGTGTAATTATTTTTTAGTTTTATTGAATCTCTATCTCTAAGAAGCTCCCATTTAACATTTTTAAAAATCCTTTTTATTTTTTCATCTATATTCTTATCTGTGAAACCATCAACAACTTTTATTCTTTTTAACCTTAATTTTTTGGAAAAAATCAACTTATAAATTCCATATTTCTTTTTTGAATCAGAACCTTTTAAATCATCCAATAAACTACCTATTTTGGAGGGATATAATTTTACTTTATTTACATCTTTATCATTTAGCTTAGATAAAGACTTAAGCATCTTTAATTCTCTTATTTCCTTTTCTTTTTCTCTTGAAGGTTTCTTATTTAAATAAAGTAGCCCAGAACACATTCCAATTATAAGTCTACCGGATTTATCTTTATGAGCATAAAAAATTAACTCTGTTTCCACAGGTATGAAAATATCACATGAGGTTCCCATCTTCTCATCACTTCTACCATAAACAAAAACTGACTCAACCTTCTCCCCTTTATACAATTTATCTATTTTAATATCTGCTTTATAAACATTTTCTCCTCTTGAATTTTTATAATTCTTAATTATTTTTCCCTTTGCGACAAAAGCAGAATAAGCAAATTTATTCACCACTGTTTCAATACCACAATCACAAGAGTATAAATAACTTGACAATAACACTAACACTAAAAACAAAATCTTTCTCATAACCTACTATTTTTAAACTAAAATACACAATTACTTCTAAGCAATTGTGTATTCTATAATATTTTAAGTTTTATTTAAAGATTAAAACGGAACATCATCGTCACTCGGTCCAAAAGCATCTTCTGGTGAAGCAAAATTACTAGACGCTACTTCATCGTTAAACCCTGAGTTCATACTCGATTGGAATTCACTGCTAAATCCTTCTTCTAAATCTGAGAATTTAGCCAAGTGTCCTGTAAACTTTAAACGGATATTATCCAATCCACCATTACGGTGTTTTGCTACAATAAACTCTCCTTGTCCTTCACATGGTGAGTGATCATCATCATCCCATTCTGTCATTCCATAGTATTCAGGACGATAAATAAACGATACAATATCGGCATCCTGCTCAATCGCTCCAGATTCACGAAGATCGGATAGTAACGGACGTTTACTTCCTCCACGGGTTTCAACCGCACGTGATAACTGAGAAAGTGCAATTACAGGTACATTTAATTCTTTACCTAGTGCTTTTAAGTTACGCGAAATCGTCGAAATTTCTTGTTCACGGTTACCTCCTGCCCCTCCGGCTGTCATTAACTGTAAGTAATCAATAATTAATATTTTAACTCCGTGTTGTGACACTAAACGACGTGCTTTTGCACGTAAATCGAAAATAGATAGTGCAGGTGTATCATCAATAAAAATAGGTGCATCAGAAAGTTTTTTCACCTTCACGTTTAATTGCTCCCATTCGTGTGGTTCCAAGTTTCCTTTACGTAATTTTTCAGAAGTTAATCCTGTTTCCGAAGAAATCATACGGGTAATTAACTGTACCGATGACATCTCTAGTGAGAATAATGCTACTGGGTGTCCAAAATCAATTGCCATATTTTTAGCCATCGATATTACGAAAGCGGTTTTACCCATACCGGGACGTGCTGCAATAATGATTAAATCGGTAGGTTGCCAACCTGAGGTTAATGCATCTAGTTTGGTAAATCCTGTTGCCAAACCACTCATCCCCTCTTTGGTTGATATTTCTTGAATTTTATTAATCGATTGTTGTACTAACGAATCGGCTCTTTCGGCTCCTTTTTTAAGGTTTCCTTGTGTTACTTCAAATAATTTTCCTTCGGCATCATCTAACAAATCAAAAACATCAACAGTTTCATCATATGCATTTTCAATAATTTCTGAAGAAATGGTAATTAGTTTACGTTGAATAAACTTTTCTAGGATAATTCTAGAGTGAAATTCAATATGAGCAGATGAGGCTACTTTTTGAGTTAACCCAATTAAGTAAAAATCTCCTCCTGCTAAATCTAGTTTTCCATTTTTCTTTAATTGATTTGATACAGAAAGTAAATCAATTGGCTCTGAGTTTTGGAAAAGCTCATAAATAGCTGCATAAATTTCTTGATGCCTTTTATCATAAAAAGCATCTGGATGTAAGATATCAATTACTTCATCAATCCCTTTTTTATCAATCATCATAGCACCCAGAACAGCCTCTTCTAACTCTAAAGCCTGCGGTGGTAACTTTCCTTTTTCTAAGCTTATAATTCTAGCTTTATCTATTTTTGTTCCTTTGAGAGATTGGGTTCTTTCCATAACAGCAAAAGTAAATTTTTAAGATGATATTTTTAGAGACTATGCTCAATTTTCTTTATGCACATTTTTTGTAAATAAACTGTTATTAACTTGTTGATAACGTTACAACTTTCTTATTTTTGGAGGCATGCATAACCTAAAAAAATATTTTTTTGTTGCTTTATTTTTACCTGTTCAAGTAATTTTTGTGCTTTTTATTAGCCAAAAACCACAGTGGATTGAGTTTTATTATAGTAACGGAATTTATCCTTACATTTCTCAATTCTTTCGAACTATTTTAGGTTGGGTTCCTTTTTCTGTTGGGGATATAATTGGTTTTGGTTTGCTTTACATTTTATTAAAATCTATCTATTATTTAATTAAAAAAAGGTTTCAAAACTTCCTTCCTAAGTTAGTAAAATTTATTGCAATTCTATCTATTATTTATTTTTGTTTTTATGCTTTTTGGGGATTAAATTATTTTAGACAGCCTTTGGCTAAGAATCTTGGACTAAAACAATCTACCTATACAACTGATGAGTTAATTTCAACCACTAAACATATTGTAACAGAACTAAACAAAATTCATTTACAAATAACAAAAAATGATTCAGTTTCTGTAATAGTTCCATATTCTCAAAAAGAAATTTATAAGTTAGCTCCAACCGGATTCCAAGAACTCTCAAAAATATACCCTCAACTGGCTTATCAAACTTCCTCTGTTAAAAGTTCTTTAGTTAGTTTATTTCAGTCTTATAATGGAACTTCAGGATATTTAAATCCAATAACAGGAGAAGCTCAAGTAAACAACATGATCCCTAAAACTGGTTATCCAGCAACGACCTGCCATGAAATGGCACATCAAATTGGTTGGGCAGCTGAGAATGATGCTAATTTTGTGAGTTTTTTAGCTTCAATAGCTAATAAAGATTTATATTTTAAGTATTCTGGCTACCGTATGGCTTATAACTATTGCATAGGCCAAGTTTATAAAAGAGATAAAGAATTAGGTAAAGAAATAGTTAAAACGGTAAACAAAGGTATTTATAAAGATTATAAAGCTACTTACTTACACTGGAAACAGTTTAAAAACCCTATAGAACCTTATTTCAAGAAAGGGTATAACTCTTATCTTAAAGCCAATAATCAATCTAAAGGGATTCAATCGTATAGTTATGTTGTTGATTTGTTAATTGCTTATTTTAAAAAGAAAGGTTCCTAAAAATTTCATCTTGTTTCAATTGACAAAATACATTTGAAATGGCTATTTTTGATGCTTTAAAAATACTACGATGAACAAACAACATATAATCGACCGATTTGTAAAGTATGTAACTATTGATACTGAAAGTGATCCTAATAACCCAGCATTTCCTAGTACTGAAAAACAATGGAATTTAGCTAAAGTTCTTGAAAAAGAACTTAAGGAAATAGGAATGGAAGATGTTGAATTAGATGAAAATTGCTATTTAATGGCAACGTTACCTAGTAATTTAGATTATGAAGTACCAACTATTGGTTTTGTTGCTCACATTGATACTAGTCCAGACTTTACTGGAGCTAATGTAAAGCCTCAAATTCATGAGAATTACGACGGAAAAGACATCTTATTAAACAAAGAAGAGAACATCGTTTTATCTCCTGATTATTTTGAAGATTTATTACAATATAAAGGTCAAACTATAATTACTACTGACGGTACTACTTTATTAGGTGCTGATGATAAGGCTGGTGTTACTGAAATTGTTTCTGCAATGGAATATTTAATCCAAAACCCAGAAATTAAACATGGTAAAATCCGTATTTGCTTTACTCCTGATGAAGAAGTTGGTAAAGGAGCTCACATGTTTGATGTAGAGAAATTTGGAGCTGAATGGGCTTATACCATGGATGGAAGTCAAATTGGTGAGTTAGAATACGAAAACTTTAATGCTGCTGGTGCTACAGTTACTATTCAAGGTAAAATTGTACACCCAGGATATGCAAAAGGTAAAATGATTAATTCAATGCTTATTGCTAGTGAGTTTATCAATGCTTTACCTGAAGATGAAGTTCCTGAAAGAACAACTGGTTATGAAGGTTTCTTCCACTTACATCATATGGAAGGTAAAGTTGAACAAACTACGTTGAGTTATATTATTAGAGATCATGATATGGATCAATTCAACAATCGTAAAAAAGCTATGTTAGATTTAGCTGAAGTTTTGAATGCTAAACGTGGACAAAAACTAGTTTCTGTTGAAATTAAAGATCAATATTTTAACATGAAAGAAAAAGTTACTCCTGTAATGCACATTGTTGATATTGCTGAAGAGGTAATGAAAGATATGGGAATTACTCCGTTAATTAAACCTATACGTGGTGGTACTGACGGTTCTCAATTATCATACAAAGGGTTACCATGCCCTAATATTTTTGCTGGTGGTCACAACTTTCATGGACGTTACGAATATGTTCCTGCTGAAAGCATTGTTAAAGCTAGTGAAGTAATTGTTGGAATTGCACAAAAAGTAGCTGTAAAGTTTAATTAATTTTACATACAACATATATAAAATCAAAAACTCTAGCTTCCGCTAGAGTTTTTTTATGATATTTTTACCCCTTAAAAAAATATCATTCTGTTTGAAATAAATCCCCTTAATTTTATTTCATCGCAAATATGATTCTTTTTAAAGGATTATATTATAGGAAAATTCCCTTTTGCCTAGACGTAAAACCCCTAATTTTACAAAAAAACACAATTTTGTAAATTTCTTTCATTTTATTTTTTGTAATCAGTCACCTCTATACTTTTGCCGATAAATATTAAAGTAAATGAATAGACAAGACCTTTTAAAGCTAGCTGATAAGTATCAGTCACCTTTGTATGTTTACGACACTGAAAAAATTATTTCTCAGTATAAAAAGATAACATCTGCTTTTTCTAAAGTAAAAAACGTAAAGATTAATTATGCTGTTAAAGCGTTATCAAACATTAATATTCTAAAGGTTTTCAACAAGCTTAACAGTGGTTTAGATACAGTTTCTATTCAAGAAGTTAAACTTGGCTTATTAGCAGGTTTTGAGCCTCATGAAATTATATATACACCTAATGGAGTTTCTCTACAAGAAATAGAAGAAGTAGCTAAATTAGGGGTTCAAATTAATATTGATAACTTATCCATTTTAGAGTTATTCGGACAAAAACACCCTAAAATTCCTGTTTGTATTCGTATTAATCCGCATGTAATGGCTGGTGGAAATAGCAAAATATCTGTAGGTCATATCGATTCTAAGTTTGGAATTTCAATTCATCAAGTACCTCATATAAAAAGAGTTGTTGAAAATACAGGAATGCATATTAACGGAATACATATGCATACTGGTTCTGATATTTTAGATATTGATACTTTTTTAAGAGCTACAGAAATTTTATTTGACACAGCAAGACAATTCAAAGATATTGACTTCATTGATTTTGGTAGTGGATTTAAAGTTCCCTACAAAAAAGATGATATTTCAACAGATATAAATGAGTTAGGTAAAAAGTTATCTACACGATTTAATGAGTTTTGTAAAAACTACGGTAAGGAAGTTACGTTAATGTTTGAACCTGGAAAATTTTTAGTGAGTGAAGCTGGGTATTTTTTAGCAAAAGTAAATGTTATTAAACAAACAACTTCTACTGTTTTTGCTGGTATTGATAGTGGTTTAAACCACTTAATACGTCCTATGTTTTACAACTCTTATCATTACATAGAAAATCTATCTAACCCAAAAGGAAGAGAACGTTTTTATAGTATTGTTGGGTATATCTGTGAAAATGACACCTTTGGTTCTAATAGAAGAATAAGCGAAATATCTGAAGATGATATATTGTGTTTCCATAACGCAGGGGCGTATTGTTTTTCTATGGCTTCAAATTATAATTCAAGGTTCAGACCCGCTGAAGTTATGATTTACAAAGGAAAAGATTACTTGATTAGAAAAAGGGAAACTATGGAAGATCTTCTTAGGAATCAAGAAAGTGTTACTTTATAGTCCTACACTTAAAAACTCTGACCTTTACTAAGGTCAGAGTTTTTTTAAAATATAATCAACCCCTCAAAGACTATATTTTAAAACGTTGTAATTAAAGTCCCCTATCTTTATTTACATCTACAAATATCACTTATTTATTTCAAAAATTTAACAGGAAAAGCACCCTTTATTATAAAATTTTTAACTAATAAGCAAAAAAAACACCCAAAAAATGAGTGGTTTTATAAGTTTTAAAGCTGTCTTTTTTTTAAAATATATAACGTAAACCTATTTGCATTTGCCAACGAGAAAGTAAACTAGAATCAAAACCAAATGTTTTTGTAGAATTAGGAGTAAATGTATATGTAGGTGTGTTACTTGCGTCTAAACTAACTCCTAAAGGCTGTAAATTATTAGGTTGTTGTATTACTCCCCAATCTGAGTTAATTAAATTACCTACATTTAAAATATCAAGACTTAATTGTATAGTATTTTGTTTTTCAGCAGATACATTAAAATTAAAATCTTGTAATATTTTTAAATCCCATTTACCTCTCCATGGTGCTAAAGCCCCATAACGCTCAACATACTGCCCTCTTCTTTCACTTAAGTATTCATCTTGCTGTATATAGCTTTCAAATGCAGATGCTTGAGTAGGATCACTAAATTGCATTTGATTGAGTTCTGAACTTGTTGGAACATACAATAAATCATTTACAGCAGAACCATCATTATTAATGTCTCCTCCATAAGTATAATTAAACCTTCCTCCTTGAGCATACTCAAAGAACGTTGAAATAGTCGTAGCAAACTTATCTCCACCATACGTAAACTTTTTAGAAAGAATTCCTATAATTCTATGTGTATCTCCATATTTAGAATATGATAATACATCATTATTTGCATTTCCTACTACAGGATTAAAAGCAAAAGCATCACCTGTAATTTCTGCCTCAATAGAGTTTACATCTTTTGCATTTAAGTAATTATAAGCTACACTTGTATACAATCCATTTTCAAAAGTTTTTTGAAGTTTTAAAGAAGCATTCCAAACTCGACCTTTATCAGAGTTTGTGAATACATAAGCATTGTTACCTTTATCGCTTCCTTCATATATTTCTCTAGTATCAAATGGTGTATTTAAAGTAGCACTAGGTTCTCTAAGCCCCCAGTTTTGTACATGTGCCCCATTAATATCTTTTGTATAAGAAATATCTGTGGTCGCTATAATTCCATTTTCAAATTTCCAATCTAATCCTAAATTTGTTCTCCAAACTTGTGGGAATTTAAAGTCAGGATCAACTAATTGGAAAAAACCATCGTCAGCTCCACTTACTTGGTTTCCAATCCACACGAAAGGTAAGCGTCCTGTAAACACACCTGAACCACCACGAAGTTGCATTGTATTATTTCCTTTTACATCCCAGTTAAAACCTACTCTTGGTGAAATTAACCATTGATTAGTAGGCATTTTGGTTGAAAGTAATTGCTGTTCTTCACCCGTATTAGGGTTGTAATACAATACTGAATTATCTCTCGTTGCTCCATTATCAGTATCAATAAATTTCTGAATTAAACTAGAAGTATTGAAATACAATGGTTTATCAAAACGAACTCCGTAAGTTAATTTAAACTTATCATTCATTTCCCATTCATCTTGTACATAAAATGCTAATTGACCTACATTTAGTTCAGATAATTTCCAACCTCCATCATTTCCATCTCCATTTGCATTAAATGAATTGTAAGCATTTTGAGTAGCTGCTAAATATTGTTCTACCACCCCACCAGGTTGTGCTGCAGATAAAAAAGTTGCAACATCTGGGTACGGACTAAACAATCCGTAGTATGGGAAAATTCCGAAATTAAAGGACTCGTAATTTGTTAAGTTGAATGAATTCTCAAATTCAAATTGTTCAAATGAAAAACCAACAGTAAATGTATGATCTCCTTTATAAAAGTTCATGTTGTTTGTCAACTGAAAAACTCGTTGATCTAACTTGTTATTGATAGAAAATGGTTCATGACCAGCTATAATATAATTACTACCATTACCATCTTGTATGGTAATTACTGGTGCTGGTGCAGATAACGGATTTCTAAAATCATCAAAATGTGTATAACCTATTTGCAGTTTATTAGTTGTTGTTTCTGATAAGTTAGAGTTTAATTCTAATTGGAAAGAATTTAAGTTGTTATTAATTTCATATCCTGAATTTTCAAACTGTAACGTAGAAAAACTTGGACCTCTAATTCCCAAAGCTGTCGGGTGTGCAGGAGTTTCTTTTGAAGCTCTTAAGAAGTTATAAATTAATGCTAATCTATTTTTATCATTTATATTCCAATCTAATTTAAAAATTCCTTTAGTAGATTCAGAACCATAAGTAAAACCTTCATAAGCTCCCGTATCATATCCTAAAGCAGCTAAAGCATCACGAACAGCTATCATATCCGATTCCAAAACTCTAGATTCATTAACAGCTCCGCTACCTTTATTCGGTATCCAACCAGCAGTACCTAAGTCTTCTCTATCATCTTTTTCAAAATTTGCGAAGAAAAATAATTTATCTTTAATTAAAGGACCTCCTAAACTTATACCATATTGATTTTGACTCAACTTAGGTTTTACAACTTTTTGACCTTTGATTTTACCGCCAGTCATATCCTGATTTCTGTAAAATCCATAAACTGTACCTGTAAATTCGTTAGTACCACTTTTGGTTACAGCATTTACAGAAGCTCCTGTAAATCCTGATAAAGTTACATCATACGGCGCTGTTGAAACTGAAATTTGTTCAATTGCATCTAACGAAATTGGCTGTGAACCTGTTTGACCTCCTGGTGTTGGTGAATCTAAACCAAAAGGGTTATTAAAAATAGATCCGTCTAATGAAAAGTTATTGAACTGATCGTTTCTTCCTCCAAATGAATTTCCACTCGCAGTTGGTTCTAAACGGGTAAAATCTGCAGCCGAACGTGAAATAGTTGGCAAGGTTTTTAATTGAACTGCACTAACACTTGTTTGTGCTCCTGTTCTATCATTATTAAAAACTTTACTTCTTGTTGTTGATATAACAATTTCTTCTAATTGTTCTCCATCCTCAGATAAAGTACCATCAATATTTGTTGTTTTACCTAAAGTTAAAAAAACGTTTGTTACTTCTTGTGATTTAAACCCTATATAACTAAATGTTACTTTATAAGGACCTCCTACCCTTAAGTTAGGTATGGTGTATCTTCCATTGTCTTGGGCTACAGCTCCTGATATAGTACCTGTCGGCTCATGTAAAACAACAATGTTAGCACCAAACAATGGTTCACCCTGATTGTCTGTTACAGTTCCTTTTATTTTTGATGTGGTTACCTGGGAATAAATGGATAAACTCAAAAAAACAAAAGAAAAAATTATTAATTTCTTCATAATAGTTCTGATTTTGTTTATGTTACATCCCAAATTTAAGCATAAAAAAAATCCGCTCGACCGAGCGGATTTATACTTTATTAACATGTATTTAACAATTTAGTTACTATTCAGCAACTACTTCAAATACGATGTCTACTACAACAGCTCTGTGTAAACGTACAGCAGCATTGTATTTTCCTAATCTTTTTACGTTACCTCCAGTAACTTTGATAAATTTCTTATCTACTTCAGTACCTGCTTTAGCTAAAGCTGCAGCAACATCAATGTTGTTTACTGATCCAAATAATTTATCTCCTGAACCTACTTTAGAAGCTATTTTGATTTCATAACCTTTAACAGTTTCAGCTATTTTGTTAGCATCTTCTATTAATTTAGCTTCTTTATAAGCACGTTGCTTTAAGTTTTCTGCTAATACTTTTTTAGCTGAAGAAGTAGCTAAAATTGCATATCCTTGAGGTATTAGGTAATTACGTCCGTAACCATTCTTAACAGTTACAACATCGTCTTTAAAACCTAAGTTTTCTACGTCTTGTTTTAATATCAATTCCATGTTTCTACTTCTTTATTATTTTAACATATCTCCAACGTAAGGCATTAAAGCTAAGTGACGAGCTCTTTTGATAGCTTGAGCCACTTTACGTTGATATTTTAATGATGTTCCTGTTAAACGTCTTGGTAAAATTTTACCTTGTTCGTTTACTAAATACATTAAGAAGTCTGCATCTTTGTAATCGATGTATTTAATACCGTTTTTCTTGAAACGACAGTATTTAGCTTCCTTTTTAGTTTCGATATCAAGCGGAGTTAAGTAACGTACTTCTCCTTGCTTGTTTCCTTTTGCTTGTTGTTCTATAGATGCCATTTCTTACTTTTTTGCAGATTTAACACGGTTTCTTCTCTTTTCAGCCCAAGCTGCAGCATGCTTATCTAACTTTACAGTTAAATAACGCATAACGCTATCGTCACGTCTAAACTCTAATTCAAACGGAGCAATTGCATCACCTGCTACTTTGTACTCAAATAAGTGGTAAAATCCACTTTTTTTCTTTTCGATTGGATAAGCTAATTTTTTTAAGCCCCAATCTTCTTTAGAAATCATTTCTGCACCTTTAGAAAGTAAATAGTCCTCAAACTTCTTTACTGCTTCCTTTATCTGAGTTTCAGATAAAACGGGATTCAAAATGAAAACAGTTTCGTAATGATTCATAATTAAATTATTTAAAATTTATTTTTAAGCCTGCAAATATACTGCTTTTTAATCCATAAACAAACTCTACGACTTAAATAATTTAATGATTTTGTGTAAGTTTGTAACTAAACACTCTTTTTTATGCAAATCCCTGAAATTCCTAATTTAATTCATTATGCTATTCCTTTTTTTATCTTAACTGTTATTATAGAGGTAGTACTAACTGTTAAAGTTAAACTAGAGGATTATGAATTTAAAGATGCTGCTACATCCATAACTATGGGATTAGGTAATGTTTTTATAGGACTATTTACCAAAGGATTAATATTTGGAGTGTTTTTATTTCTTTATCAATATCGCCTATTTACTATTCCGTTTACTTGGTGGGCTTGGTTTATTTTATTGTTTGCTGAAGACTTTGCATACTACTGGAACCATCGAATTGCACATGAAAGTAGGCTCTTTTGGGCCAGTCATGTGGTACATCATTCTTCAACTAAATACAATTTAAGTACTGCTTTACGTCAAACTTGGTCAGGAAGTTTTTATACTTTCATATTTTGGGCACCATTAGCTATTATAGGCTTTCATCCATTAATGATAGTAACTCAAATAAGTATTAGTTTGTTATATCAATACTGGATTCATACTGAGCTTATTGATAAAATGCCTAAATGGTTTGAAGCTGTTTTTAATACTCCTAGTCATCATAGAGTTCATCATGCTACAAACCCTCAGTATCTGGATAGAAATCATGCAGGAATCTTTATTATTTGGGATAAACTTTTTGGAACTTTTGAACCTGAAATAGAAAAACCAGTGTACGGTTTAGTTAAAAATATAAATACGTATAACCCAATTAAAGTGGCTTTTATTGAATGGTATAATATGTTCAATGATGTTTTTACTAGTAAAACCACATTAGGGAAGAGGTTTCTGTACTTTTTTAAACCTCCTGGTTGGAAACATGATGGTACTGGAAAACTTTCAATGCATTTGCGTAAAGAATGGGAAGAAAATAAAAAAGGAGAAGTTTAAACTTCTCCTTTTTTATTGGCACCGTCAAAAGGAAATAATCCTCAAAAGCTAGCCTCAATGTAGTTTACTAATTAATATCAAATCGAAGACCCAATGAAATATTTCTTGTATCTGTATTTTTAAACAATGGATTTAAATCATATTTAGCATATAACCCAATTCCTTGGTAAGCAACATAAGCACTTAATCCGTAGTTATATTTGTTCATATTAAAGTTATTCTTCTGAACTTCTTCAACTGTAACTCCTTGGGTATTTTTATATTCTAAATACTGACGAGTTCCTAACTTGAATCCAAAGAAACCACCCACTCCAACTTGGAAGCTTTGATGCGTTCTATCAACAATTTCTCCATCAGAATATTTTTTGTTTTTCGAAAAATCGAACTCTAAATGCATTGGAAAGGTCATTTGTACATGTCGTAATCTACTTTCAGAAAGTTGTTCTGGGTGAATACTTAAATTTGTTTCATTTCCATTTACAGTATGATATTGATTGTTTTTAGCTCTTAAATTATTCCATAGAAAAGAAAAACCGTATTTAAAATATGCTTTTGATGGTTCTTTTGACAACCGTGTTTTCCATGTAAAACCTAACTCATAAAAGTGCGATTGCCAAAACTTATAATCTGACTCCTTTAAAGAGCTTAGTTTATTATTTGTTAATGTATTATTTGCTCCTATAGCAAAAACAAATTGTGTTGTAGTTCTTTTTCTTCTTCTTTTCTTTTCTCTTTCAACTTCATCTTCTTCATCGTCAGAAAAGTTTAGTCTGAACTTAAATTTTGCTATTTCAAAAGTTTGCTCTCGTGATTCTTCTTCATTGCTAAATATTTTACCTTCAATTTTGTCTTGTACAAGTTGTTGTAGTTTTTGTTCCTGAAAACTAACTTTTTTCTCTATTTGAGCTGCATGGTAGGCTGCTGCTTCTTTTTTTAATATAGCAGCTTCATCAAATGTTATTTTATTCTTTTCTAATTTTGCATTAATCTCTTTTACTTTAATCTTTAAAGAGTCTTTTTGCTGCTTAGTAATACTATCAATACTCATTGATATTTTCTTTACTTCTTTTTCAAATACTTTTTCTTGAGATTGGACAATAGTTGTTACAAACAACACTAATAATAGTATTCTTTTCATTTTAATAATTTTAAATTAAATTGATAATAATTTGGAATGGTTAATTATCGATAATTAATATGCGCTTTATTTGTTTCTATCTACAATCGCTACAGCAATGTCTGATATTTTTGATTTTAATTTTTGCATAAAGTCTCCTTTAAATTCTTCATCATCAATCGTTCTTTCAACTTCTGCTAAAATGATGTTTGGGTCTATTTTTAAGTTTGACTTTTTCAGCTCGTCTTCAATAGTTTTTAACACATCTTCTCTCTTTACTTTATTTTTCGCATAGTACTCTTTAACCTCTTCAGAACTATGTGTTACTGCAAATAGTAAGTCATCACTATTCACTCTAACTCTTGAATTAAACTCTTTCTTTTTTGTTACTATTGGCTTATCTAACTTTGCTACTACCTCCTCTTCTTTTGGTTGTTCTTCATTTTGGATATTTTTAAAGACTATATCTTTTTCTTTTAAGGTAGAATTCTTAGTTGTAGTAATCTTTTTCTTCTTTTTAAGCAATTGCTTTTCTTGTTGATTTTCTGCTGCCTCCACAACAGCTTCCTCAGTATTTCTAAGGAATTTTTCTATGCCTTTATTATTAATTTTTAATGTATCAATTGGAATATCAACTATAACTTCTTCTATCGTTTCTTTTGAATCTGAACCTGTAAAATAGAAAGCTACAAAGCTTATTAACAAAGCTAAACTAGCTGCATAACCTACATATAAAAACCAGTTTCTTTTCTTTGTTGTCTCTTGATTATCTAAACGAGCCTCTAATCTTTCCCATGCTGAATTAGATGGTTTTAGTTCTCTGTTTTTTAGCTTTTCTGCTATATGTTTGTCTATATTATTGCTTGACATTTCTTACTTGATTAATTTTCTCGTAACTTGCTTGTAAACATTTACGAGCTTTAAATAATTGTGACTTAGAGGTACTTTCAGAAATTTGTAATTTTTCTGCAATCTCTGAATGTTTATATCCTTCAATAGCATATAAATTAAAAACTAACTTATATCCTTCAGGTAATTCATCTATTAACTTTTGTATATCTTCTACAGATGTGTTTTCAAGACTTTCTGTTGCAGCACCATTAAAAACAAAGTCTTCATCTGATACTTGAACAGGATTCTTTTTTCGCAAATAACTTATACAGGTATTTACCATAATTCTACGAATCCAGCCTTCAAAGCTTCCATCTCCCTTAAATTTTTCAATATTGGTAAAAACTTTAAAAAAACCTTGCAACATTAAATCTTCTGCATGATGTAAATCTTTAACATACTGCCTACAAACTCCTAACATTTTTGGGGAGTGCTGCTCAAATATTAATTGTTGAGCTTCTCTACTCTGTTTCTTTGCTTGTTTTATAAGCGAAGCTTCTTTATTATGTAGTGAAATAATTTTCAAATCAATAGGTACGTTTTTATAGCCTTACAAATATAAAGACTACTGGATTTGAAAAAAGGTTGCCTGAAGAATAAAAAAACCTCCGAACTTTTTAAAAGACCGGAGGTTCAAATACCATAATTAAATGATATTTCAGGGGGGACTAGCTCTTTTTGTGTCTCCTCTGAATTCTGAATTATGATACAAAGTTATACTATATCAACAAATATATGTACAGGAAAAAGCCTAGATGTTTATTTTTTTTATCTACCAGCTTACTCCTGCTCCGCCCCCGCCTGAACTACCTCCTCCAAAACTTGAAGATGATGACGATGAGGATGACCATGAAGATCCTCCTGAACTAGAAGAGCTACTACTTCTTTCTAATCTTGGAATTATTATTGTTTTACTTTCTTGATAGTTACAGTTTTTACATAAATAGTCTTCCTTTTTTTCGCCACTAGAGTCGTAAGTTGCTTTACGTATAATTTTCGTACTAATTCTTCCATAGGTTTTATAACCACATTTTTTACAATTAGAATACTTTCTACTAGAACCTTCATACTCTAAAATCAAAATATCACTTTCATCTTCTGTAACCCAGACATCATATTCTTTTGACTTAATTTTTTCTTCAAGAATTTGTGCTTTCTCTAAAAAACTGTTTTCACTCCATTCATCTTTTAAGTAAAGTTGCTTTCCGTTCTTTTTACTAAAACGAGGAGAAAATCTATATCGTTTAAGCTTAGCTTTTACATATCTATTAATAAAATAAAGTGGTAATGGAAATAAAAAGAGTAAACAACCTAACCCTAGCTTACTCATATCTTGATATTTATCATAAAGATCTTCCTTAGATTTATCTATTGATTTAGCTTTTATACTAAACCAACCTCCTATAAATAAGCCAACTATTGAATAAAAAAGTAGGTATAAAAAAAGCGGATTCTTAAAAAAATTAGTTTCCTCTTCATTATAATAATTAATGTTCTGAGCATAAATTTCATCAATAATATCAGGTTTATTAATTATTTCTTCTACTCTAGAAACAGCAGATAGCAATCCTTTACCAAATTCTCCTTCTTTAAAATACGGTACAATCTCGTCTGTTCCTATTCTATGGCAAACAATATCAGTTAAAATAGGCTCTAACCCATACCCTACCTCAAATTCTGTTCTTCGTTGATCTATTACCGTTAAAATAAGTAATCCATTACCGACTTCTTTATCGCCTATTGCCCATTCTTCAAATAATTTAACAGTAAAATTTTTAGGTACTTCCTTTCCTATACTTTTAAGAATAACAACAGCTACTTGCGCTGTTGTATTTTGTTCTATTTCCCAAAGCTTTAAATTTAATTGTTGCTCTTCAATTTCATTTATATAGTTATTGGGGTCAGATATAAATCCATTAGCACCATTCTTTTTTGGGTTTGGAACTTCTTTAACCGAATAAACTTCTTTTTGAATATATTTTGGAGGAATAAAACTATCAGGATATGTTTTTTGAGTTTTTACTTCTTCTTCCTGAACCTCTTTTTCTATTAAAGTTGTGGCTTTATTTTCTTCACCAACAACTTCCTGAAAGCTATACACTTGAAAAACAACAAATAACAACAGGAAATTTAATACGTACTTTTTCATCTTTTATATACTCTAAATTCTTTCTATTTTCTAGTATTTTTTTCTTGCTTGTAAAAGTAACAAGTTTACAACAAACATTTCCCTACAAAACTTGCCCAATATAATTCTTTGTACTACTTTTATTATAAACCTAATGAGTAAAAGAGTTTTATTATATGAGTTATAATGCAACGATAGAAGAAGAAAACAAAGAGATAGCAAATAGGTATAAAAATTTATTAAAAGGTACATATCAAACATTATCTGAAGATGATAAAAAACTGATACGTAAAGCTTTTGATATTTCTGTAGAAGCACACTCTGAACAACGTAGAAAATCAGGAGAACCTTATATTTATCATCCTATAGCTGTAGCTAAAATAGTTGCAGACGAAATAGGTTTGGGGGCAACTTCTATTGCTGCTGCCTTACTACACGATGTTGTTGAAGATACGCACTATACCTTAGATGATATGGAGCGTTTGTTTGGAGAAAACATAGCTCGTATTGTCAGTGGATTGACTAAAATCTCAAACCTAAAGCAAGAACAAGATTACTCTATACAAGCAGAGAATTTCAGAAAAATGTTACTCACATTGCATGATGATGTTCGAGTAATACTTATTAAAATTGCTGATAGATTGCACAATATGCAAACTATGGATTCTATGCCTCCTCATAAGCAGGTAAAAATAGCCTCTGAAACCTTGTATATTTATGCTCCTCTTGCACACCGTTTGGGACTTTATAATATTAAAACTGAACTTGAAGATCTTGGTTTAAAATATACAGAACCTGATGTTTATAGAGATATTGCTAACAAAATAAAAGAAAGCAAAGAAGACCAACAAAAGTATATTGATAGCTTTACTAGTGTTTTAAAAGAAGCTTTAAATAAAGAAGGTTTTGCTTATGAAATAAAAGGTCGTTTTAAATCTATTTTCTCTATTCGTAGAAAAATGCGTAAACAAAACGTAACTTTTGATGAAGTGTATGATAAGTTTGCTATTCGTATTATATATAAGCCTACTTCTGAAGATGAAAAGTTTGATGCTTGGAAAATTTATTCTATAGTTACTGACTTTTTTAAGCCAAATCCTGCTAGGTTAAGAGATTGGATTTCCCAACCAAAATCAACAGGATATGAGGCATTGCACATAACGGTAATTGGCCCTCAAGCAAAATGGGTAGAAGTTCAAATTCGCTCAGAAAGAATGGATGAAATAGCTGAAAAAGGTTATGCTGCTCATTTTAAATACAAACAAGGTTCTGTTAAAGAAAATGGCTTAGAAGGATGGTTAAATCGTTTAAAAGAGAGTTTAGAAAACCAGAGTTTAGATGCTGTAGATTTTGTTGAAGATTTTAAACTAAACCTTTATGCCAAAGAAATCTATGTATTTACTCCAAAAGGAGATTTAAAATCACTTCCTAAAGGAGCTTCAGCATTAGATTTTGCCTTTTCTGTACATACCGATGTTGGATTAAAGTGTCGTGGAGCAAAAGTAAACGGAAAGCTAGTGCCGTTAAGTCACGAATTAAAAAGTGGAGATCAGGTGGAAGTACTTACTGCCTCTAACAACAAACCTAATGTGCGTTGGTTAGACTTTGTTATTACGGCTAGAGCACGTGCTAAAATTAAATCGGCTTTAAAAGCAGAAGAAAAGAAAATAGCAGAAGAAGGAAAAGCTGTTTTACAACGAAAACTACGTCATTTAAAAATCAACTCAAATGAAAAAGTTATTCATGAGTTAGCCAGTTATTTTGGCTTAAAAACTAGCTTCGATTTATTTTATCGAGTTGGTAATGGTGCTATAGACAATACACAACTTAAAGAGTTTGTTGCTCAAAGAAGTAATCGTCTTATGGGGTTCATCAAGAATACCTTTAGACGTTCTCCTTCAAAAGAAATATCAGAAAAAGAAGAAGTTACTAATAAATATGATGCTTTAGTTTTTGGTAAAGAAGAGCAAACGTTAGATTATACTTTAGCTAAATGCTGTTCTCCTATTCCTGGTGATAAAGTTTTTGGATTTGTAACTATTAATGAAGGAATTAAGGTACATAAAAATGATTGCCCTAATGCTATTTCGTTACAGTCTAACTATGCTTACAGAATTATGCCTGCTAAATGGATTGATTCTACCAAGCAAGAGTTTACAGCTATTTTACACCTTTCTGGTATGGATAATAAAGGAATCGTAAATAACATTACTAGAATAATTTCTAATAGTATGGATGTGTTTATCCATAGTATTAATATTTCTGGAGACAATGGTGTATTTGATGGAAAGCTATCGTTAAGTGTAAAAAACAAGACTCAACTAGATAAATTAATTAATAACATGAAACAAGTAGAAGGCGTTCAAAAAGTTGAGCGTGTTAATACTTTGTAAATTTCGTTTTTAACATCCTTGTATTTTATCAAGAAATAAACGTAAATTTGTCCTTTCGTAAAATTTAAAAATAAATGAGTAATTCAGCCGAAAATCAAGAAATTGTAAAAAAAGTATTCACTTCTTTTTTAGAAGAGAATAAACACCGTAAAACACCTGAACGTTACGCTATTTTACAAGAGATTTACGATGCTGATGAGCATTTTGATATCGAATCTTTATACATTAAAATGAAAAACAAAAACTATCGTGTTAGTAGGGCTACACTTTACAATACGATGGATTTATTGTTAGACTGCGGTTTGGTACGTAAGCACCAATTTGATGGGCAGTCAATGGCTCGATATGAGAAGAGTTACTTCGATAAAAACCACGATCATGTTATACTTACTGACAGTGGTGAAGTGAAAGAGTTTTGCGATCCTCGAATTCAAATTATCAAAAAAACAATTGAAGATGTTTTTGATATTGATATTCACAATCACTCATTATACTTCTACGGAACAAAAAGAAACAACAAATAAAACACACACTTAACAACACACTAAATGGCAGTAGATTTATTACTTGGTTTACAATGGGGAGACGAAGGAAAAGGTAAAATTGTAGACGTTTTAACAAAAAACTACGATATTATTGCTCGTTTTCAAGGAGGTCCTAACGCAGGTCATACCCTAATTTTTGATGGAAACAAGCATGTATTACACACAATTCCTTCAGGAATTTTTCATAAAACAGCCTTAAACGTGGTAGGTAACGGAGTAGTTATCGATCCTGTTATCTTTAAAAAAGAATTAGAAAATTTAGATCAACATAACATTGATTATACTTCTAAATTATTAATTTCTCGTAAAGCACATTTAATTTTACCAACACATCGATTATTAGACGCTGCTTCTGAAACTTCAAAAGGAAAAGCAAAAATCGGATCTACTTTAAAAGGAATTGGGCCTACTTATATGGACAAGACTGGTAGAAACGGAATGCGTGTTGGTGATTTAGAATTAGACAACTGGAAAGAAAAATATAGAGCTTTAACTGAAAAACATTTAAGTATGTTAGCATACTTTGATGTTCAAATCGATTATGATTTAGATGAGTTAGAAGCTGAGTTTTCTAGAGGAATTGAAAAATTAAAAACATTACAGTTTATTGATTCTGAAGAGTTTTTAAATAACGCTATCAAAGAAGGTAAAACTATTTTAGCTGAAGGAGCTCAAGGATCATTATTAGATATCGATTTTGGAACATACCCGTTCGTTACTTCTTCAAACACAACTGCTGCTGGTGCTTGTACTGGTTTAGGAGTTGCTCCTAATAGAATTGGTGAAGTTTTCGGTATTTTTAAAGCATACACTACTCGTGTAGGTTCTGGACCTTTCCCAACAGAGTTATTTGACGAAGACGGAGCTACTATGGCTAAAGTTGGTCATGAATTTGGAGCTACAACAGGACGTGCTCGTCGTTGTGGATGGTTAGATTTAGTTGCGTTAAAATATGCGGTTGATGTAAACGGTGTTACACAATTAATGATGATGAAAGGTGATGTATTATCTGGTTTCGATACTTTAAAAGTTTGTACTTCTTACAACTATAAAGGAGAAGAAATTTCTCACTTACCTTATAATATTGAGCCAGAAAATGTAAGTGTAAACTATACTGAATTCAAAGGTTGGGAAGATGATTTAACAAAAATGACTTCTGCTGATGAATTACCTCAAAACTTATTAGACTACATCGCGTTTATTGAAAAAGAAACTGGTGTACCTGTAAAAATAGTTTCTGTAGGTCCTGATAGAAAACAAACAATTAATAGATAAAATTTAAAGGAGCTCAATTGAGCTCCTTTTTTATGATGGTAAAAGAATACTTAGAGAATATCACTACCCAATTTAAATCGTATAAAGAGGTAGCTGATAAAACGATTGCACAACTAGAAGAAAAGGACTTACACTGGAAATACAATGAGGAAAGTAATAGCATTGCTGCTATTATTGTACATGTATCTGAAAACATGTTATCTCGTTGGACAGACTTTTTTACTTCTGATGGAGAAAAAGATTGGAGAGATAGAGATGCTGAATTTGAAACTCATGATTTATCTAAAAATGAATTAATTGCTCAATGGGAAAAGGGTTGGAATTGTCTTTTTTCTGCTTTAGACTCATTAAATGAAGAAAATTTTAATCAACCAATTCTTATCAGGAATAAACAAGTTAAACTAATTGAAAGTATTACCAGACAAATAGCTCATTTTCCTTATCATATAGGTCAAATAGCTTATATAGGTAAGATGATTTTAAACGATAAATGGCAAACTGCTTCAATACCAAAAGGAAAATCAAAAGAGTTTATACAGGCTCAATTTGAAAAAAACAATTCATAAAAAAAACGTCTTTTAGAAATTTCTAAAAGACGTTTTTAATAGGAAACATATGGCAGCTTATTTTTTTACTGTTTCCAAAATACTTGCTACAGTTTCTTTATTGTCTACACCTAAACCTTCTTGTTGATGCACTAACTCCCCTTCCGGATTAAATACACTTATTATATTTGAGTGTGAAAAATCTAACGGAGAAATTTGTTTGTATTTTACTGCCAATACATTTGCAAACTCTCTAACTGATTCTTCTGTACCTTGTAGAAAAGTCCAATGCTCATCATCCATATAATTTTCTTTAGCAAAAGATTTAAGTTTTTCTGGAGTATCATTTTTAGGATCAATACTGATTAAAACATATTGTAAATCACTATTGTACTTTTTTGGTATTTTAGCCTCAATATTACGCATATCAGCCACCAATCTTGGGCAAGCAGCTTTACAAGTAGTATAAATCATGACCATTACCAAAGTTTTTCCTCTTAAATCTTCTAAATGAATACTTTTGTTTTCTTCAGTTTTCCATTCTGATGTTAAATTGAATATAGAACTTTCAGAAATATCAGTGGCTAAAGCTATTTCTTTAGCCTCTTTTTGATCTTTTTGTGTTAAATCCATTTTACAAACTGGACAAACTCCTTCTTCAGTATACGTTTTATCTCCCTCACATAACATTGGGCATTCATATACTGTTGCTAAACTCATATTATTCTTTTCTTTTTTACATGAACTCAATAAAGTAATTGAGAAAAGAAGTATCGTTATATATTTTACTACTTTCATTGTGCTGTATTTTTATTTTTTACACATCTAAAACCTAAGTTTCGCATTGTGTATTTAGCTTTTAAGCTTCCACGAGTAGCATAACGCATAAAAGCTGCATAATTCATTAAATCTGTTGATCCTATTGCTGCACTTCCGCAAAACAAATTACTATCGTTATCAACGTCTTTTCTAGACTCTCCCGATACCAATACTGAATTAAAATCGGAAGTCCATTCCCAAACCAACCCGTGCATATCATAAACTCCCCAATAATTCTTAAATGTTGACCCTATAACATTATCGAAAGTTCTTGGTTTTTCATACCATCCTAAAATGTATTCATTATACATTTTTAAAGTTCTTGCATCGGGTAATTTCTGATTAGCCATTCCCACATATTCCCATTCATCCACAGTAGGTAATCTTTTTCCTTTACTTTCACAGTAACATTTAGCTGCAAACCATGAAACATTGGTTACCGGTGATTTTAAACTAAGCTTCTCTCCTATTTCTGTATCACTTTTCCAATTAATAAGATAACTTTTATCAGCAAACAGCTTAATTACTTTAGATTTTCTCCACTTCGGATTTTCTTTTACAAACTGTAAAAATTCTTCATTAGTTACAGGGTATACATCCATTAAAAAATCTTGAATCGTAACTGTTGCTGAATCTCTACCGTACAAAGGAATATAACTCCCTCCTTTAATAGGAACCATTTTAGATTGACAATTCATATGGAAAATGCCTAAGAAAAATATACAAATTGTCAATCTTAAAATAGTTTTCATTTCTTTTAATTTAAATTTTAACTACGTTTTTAGTGAGCGCTTTTTACTTCCATTACAGTATTTACACTAACATTGGTTTTATTATTGCCCCATGAGTTGTAAACATAAGTTAGTACATCTGCCACTTCTTGATCATTCAACGCTTGTTTAGTCATTACACTATTATATTTTTGACCATTTACAGTTATTTCTCCTGTTTTACCATGTAAAACAATATCGATAGCTCTCTTAACATCAGCATTTAAGTAGTCTGATTTTGCTAAAGGAGGAAATGCATTTGGAATTCCTTCACCATTCGCTTGGTGACAAGCAAAACATGTTTTCGTATAAATCTGTTTACCATCAGCTATTTTTTGTGCTAATGTTTTTTCTTGTTTAGAAGCAACGGCCTTATCTTCTTTACCATTTGGCATTTCTTGAATAGTACCTCCTTCTGGGTTATAAATACCTTCTTGTTTTACCCCTGAATAAACCTTTTTACTCTCTTCTCCTTTTACCTTTAACATTCCTAAAGCTCCTTTATTAAAAGCTCTAAAAATAGCGTGATCTACTAAAATAAAAGTACCAGGAACGTCAACTTTAAAATCAACGATTGCTGCCCCTCCTGCTGGAATAGAAGTTGTTTGAACATTTTTATTAATTACATCCCCTCCTTCTATATGTACATTGTCAAAAATTTCACCAATAACATGGAAAGATGATGTTAAGTTAGGCCCTCCATTACCTACAAATAAACGTACTGTTTCGCCAACATTAGCAGTAATTGCATTATCTCCCGTTAAGGCTCCTACACTTCCATTAAACACTACATAATCCGCATCTTCGTCTACTGCTTTTCTCATATCAAAAGCTTGTAAACCTGGCTCTCCATTTTCTCCTTTTGTATAGAAGTCTCCTTGCATAATGTAATATTCCTTATCAACCTTTGGTAAACCTCCTTCTGGCTCTACTAAAATTAGTCCATACATTCCGTTAGCAATATGCATTCCCACAGGCGCAGTAGCACAGTGATATACATATAATCCAGGGTTTAATGTTTTAAATGAAAATGTTTTTTCATGACCTGGAGCTACAAATGATGAAGTTGCTCCCCCACCTGGTCCTGTAACTGCATGTAAATCGATATTATGAGGTAATCTATTATCTGGATGATTTGATAGTGTAAACTCTACTTCATCTCCTACTCTAGTTCTTATAAAGCTTCCTGGAACAGAACCACCAAACGTCCAATAAACATATTCTACACCATCAGTCATAGTTCCTTCTTTTTCAAGAATTTCCATGTTTACCAGTAACTTTTTTGCGGATCTATTACCAACAGGTGCTGGAACATGAGGAGGAGCTGTTAATTCTGCTTCTATCGTTCCTTTAACTGCTATATCTGAAGCGCTCTTCATAGCTATACTTTCAGACTTTTCATTTTTACAACTAGCCATTAAAAACATAGCTGCTAAAATCATTAAAATTGTTTTCACTTGTTTCATCTCTCTTCTATTGATGTAGTTATTAATAATCTTGCATAAAAGACTTTTTTATCTTTTATACAAGCAAAACTACTAAGAGAAAGGCTTTTGAAATATGACTTTTGTCATAAAAACAAAAAAAGGAGCTTTAAGCTCCTTTTAATTTATTTTTCTTTTAAAATTTCTTCTCCAAATTGATGACACAACTCAAGAGTTTCTTTAATATCATCCATCGTTGTTTTCGGATTTATTAAACACATTCTAAGTACTACTTGCTTATTTAATATAGTAGTTACTAAAAATGCTTCTCTAGATTCCATTATCTTTTGAGAAATTTTTTGATTTAACTCGTCAATCTCTTTTTCTTCTAAGTTTAACCCAATAGGATTATATCTAAAATTGATAACCGCTAAAGTTGCAGGAGAAATAATTTCCCAGTTTCTACTTTTACGTAACATTTTCTCTACATCATCTGCTAACTGGATATTGTAAGTAACAGCTTCTTTAAAAGCATCTAATCCATAGGTTTTGATGGACATGTAAAATTTCAATGCTCTAAAACGTCTTGTTAACTGAATACCGTAATCGTAAAAGTTAATTTCTGATTCATTTCCTTCTATATCACGTAAATACTCAGGTTTTTCACTAAAAGTACCACTTAACCAAGAAGCATCCTTTACTAATAAACATCCTATTTCATAAGGTTGATAAAACCATTTATGCGGGTCTACAGTAAGAGAATCAGCTCTTTCAATTCCTCTTAATGCTTTTGCTCCTTTTTCAGCTAATATAGCGGCTCCACCATACGCTCCATCAATGTGAAACCATAAATCTTCCTCTTCACAGATATCTGCTATTTCGTCTAAAGGGTCTACAGTACCCGTGTTAGTAGTTCCCGCAGAAGCGATGTAACAAAATGGTTGTAACCCTTCTAATCGGTCTTTTGCTATAGCGTTCTTTAGTTTGTTAATACTAATTCTAAACTCTAAATCAGTCGGTAAAATTCTAATTTGTTCCTTTTTAAACCCTAGAACACGAATTGCTTTAATATTAGAAGAGTGTGCTTGATCAGACAAATAAATCACAGCTTTAGAAAAATCATCACCACACTTTAAACGTCTCGCAGTAACCAAAGCTGTTAAATTTGCCATAGAACCACCACTGGTAAAAATTCCTCCTCCTTTTTCAACAGGAAAATTATACATTTTTAGTAACCAATTCATCGTTACAATTTCTAACTCAGCTGCTGCTGGAGAAACCATCCATCCACCAGAAAAAATATTGAATCCAGTAGCCAAACTATCTGCCATAGTACTAATAAAGTTACTAGGTCCAGGTACAAATGAATAAGCTTTAGGGTGAGAAATAACCGTACTGTTTGGTATCACATTGTCCATCACAAAATCTAACACCTTTTCAGCAGACATTCCTTCATTTGGAGCTTCTTGCAAAAAAATGCTATCCATTTCTTTTCTTGAAGCACTAGCTACAGGCTTTTTTTGTTCTAAAGTAGCCCAATGTTCTGCAATTATATCTACAATTTTATATCCGTAAGACTTCATCTCTTCTTTTGATAAATCAAAATGAGCGCTCATATCTTTATAATTTTTTAATTTGTTACAAAATTAACCATTTACTAAATGACAGCCTTTTATTTATCTTGATAATTTTATTTCTTTATTAAGATTTTGGCATATTCTTTTCATTATTTTTGTGCATTAAATCGTATTATTTTGAAAAAATTATTTCTATTAATTTTTATATTATTCTCTGTTGTAAGTTTTTCTCAAACAAAAAAAATCAAGATACTTTCTACCGAATTAAGTACTGCTGATGAAAGCAAGTACCCTGGAGCTACTATACTGATAGGAAAAGTTAAAATGTCACATGAAGGAGCTACTCTAGATTGTAAAAGAGCACTACTTTACAAAGACAAAAACTTATTTAAAGCTATTGGTGAAGTAATTATTGAACAAGGAGATAGTATTATTCAATATAGTGATTTTGCTACTTATAATGGGAATACAAAAAAGGCCAAATCTTGGGGAAATGTAGAAATAAACGATAAAGAAATGACGCTAAAAACTGATACGCTTCATTTTGATAGAATCAATCAAGTATTATACTACCCTAATGGGGGAACTATCCGCGATACAAAAAACACTCTGAAAAGTGTAAAAGGAACTTATCTTTTAAGAGACAAAAAGTTTACAGCAAAATCTAAAGTAACTGTTGTAAATCCTGATAACCATTTAGAATCTGACCATTTAGATTATTATACCAATACAAACTTGGCTTATTTATACGGACCAAGCACCATTACCAACTTAAAGGATAGTACTAAAGTGTATTCCGAAAGAGGTTTTTACGATACTAACACGGATGTTTCATACTTCGTAAAACGAGCAAAATTGTTCTTAAAAGAACGAACTGTTTCTGCCGATAGTTTATACTATGACAAGCGTAACGGTTTTGCTTCTGCAACCAACAATATAAAAGTGGTAGATACTGTGCAAAATATGGTAGCTAAAGGAAATTATGCTGAACTATACGAGCACAAAGACTCCTTGTTTATTATTGATAGAGCTGTTGCTATTTCAGTATTAGAAAAGGACTCTATGTATGTAGCTGGAGACAAAATTTTACTAACAGGAAAACCTGAAAAACGTATTGCTCGTATTTTTAATAATGTAAAAATATTTAAGTCTGACTTACAAGGTAAATGCGACTCTATTCATACCAGTCAAGAAACAGGATTGACAAGGATGTTTAACAGACCTATTTTATGGTCTAATAACAGTCAAATAACGGGCGATAGCATCCAATTACTCACTCATAAAGAGAGTAATAAGCTAGATTCATTAAAGGTGTTACAAAATGCATTTATGATTCAACAAGACTCCATTCATAAAGATAACTTTAATCAAATTAAAGGAAGAAACATTTATGGTAAGTTTGAAAATGATGACTTACGAACCATGATGGTTAAAGGAAATGCAGAATCATTGTATTACAATAATAATGATGATACTCATAAACTAGAAACAATTACTAAGGAAATAGCAAGTGATATTGAATTCATTTTAGAAAATGGAGAAATTATTCAAACTACGTATTTTAAAAAGTCTGAAGGAAAAACGTATCCACCTTCCAAATTTCCTTCTGAAGAGAAAAAATTTAAAGGTTTCTTGTGGCGTGGTGATGAACAACCAAAAACAGTAGAAGATATTTTTGTAAAAGACTCTACTTCTACTATTCCCCAAAAAAGAAAAAAACAACCTGATGTTGTTAAAGAGGCTAGGGAACAGTTCATTAATGAAACTTCAAAAAAGGAAGAAAAACAAAAAAAGCCTAACCTCAAAAAGTTAAAATAATTCCTGTGAAAGACGATTTTTTAAAATACCAAGGTCAAACCACTCCTCACCCATTAGCTATTGAAATTTCACATGCTAATGGAAGCTACATTTATGATAGCAACGGAAAAGCTATGTTAGACTTCGTAGCTGGAGTTTCTGCAAATAGCTTAGGTCATAGTCACCCAAAGGTTAACGAAGCCATAAAAAATCAGTTAGAGCAATATACGCACGTAATGGTGTATGGTGAGTTTATTCAAAAGCCACAGTTAGAATTGTGTAAAGCCTTAGCAGCTACCTTGCCTCCTTACCTTTCGTCTGTTTATTTGGTAAACTCTGGTACTGAGGCTACCGAAGGCGCTTTAAAGTTAGCTAAACGCTTTACCGGTAGAAGTGAAATTATTGCCGCTAAAAATGCTTATCATGGAAATACCCAAGGAGCAATGAGCGTTTGTGGTGCAGAACAACAAAATAGAGCTTTTCGTCCGTTAATTCCAGGAAGTAAATTTATTGAGTATAACAACGAATTAGATTTAGAAAAAATCACTTCAAAAACTGCCGGAGTCATTTTAGAAACCATTCAAGGTGGTGCTGGTTTTATTGAACCTAAAAACGATTACCTAACAAAAGTTAAGAAACGATGTGAAGAAGTTGGTGCATTATTGATTTTAGATGAAATCCAGTCAGGTATTGGACGTACAGGAACATTTTGGGGGTTCGAAAATTACAATGTTACTCCTGATATTATTATCACTGGTAAAGGTTTAGGTGGCGGAATGCCAATCGGAGCTTTTATTGCTTCTTTTGAAGTGATGGATTGCTTAAAAGAACACCCGAAATTAGGACATATTACTACGTTTGGTGGCCATCCAGTAATTGCAAGTGCTGGTTTAGCTACGGTACTAGAGATTACTTCCTCTAACTTAATGGAAGAAAGTTTACGAAAAGAAACGTTAATCCGTAATAAATTTAAAAATCACCCAAAAGTTAAAGAAATTAGAGGAAAGGGGTTAATGCTTGCTTTATTAGTGGATACTCCTGAAGAAGCTTCACAAGTAATTTTAAACTGTTTAGACAAAGGGTTGATTTTATTCTGGTTACTTTTTGAAGGAAGAGCCATTCGTATTACTCCTCCCCTAACTATTTCTGACGAGGAAATAGAAAAAGGATGTGATCTTATAGTAAGTGAGCTGGATAAGTTGTAGTAAAGTTTGACTTAATAATATTTTATATCGTTGTAAGTAATTTTCTATTCATTTATTGGAAATTGAATTTCAATTACTTCTGCTTCTCCTATTTTTTTTTGTCCCCTCATGAATCCACCATTTTCTTCCTATATTCATGTATTCGTCTATTGGTTGTCTTGATAAAAACCTAATCAAAACTTCTTTAGTTTCTCCTGGTAAAATCAATTCATTTTCGTCAAATTGAATATCTCCCACATATGAATACTTAAATTGTCCATTTGATTGGTATTCAAAAATATGATTAGGTCGATATCCGCTTTTAACCCCTGTTTTTCGACCACCTTCTTCTTTAGATATTAGCTTTAGTTTTGCTTTTACATGAATTAATTCAGGTGTTTCTTCTAGATCAAAATCCGTTATACTACAATCAGTGTATTTTCCAAAAGCCTGTGTATCAAAAACTTTTCCGTAACCTAAATTCAACCATCTTTTATAAATTAATTTCCCATTAAAATATAGATAAAGTTCATTGTCATTTTTTATTTCTTTTCTTATTATCATAGTTTAGTTAAATTACCTAACAGCTTAGATTATGAGTACTAGCGTAATTTATACTCTTTTTAAATTTGTAAGTACACGCCAAACTGAAAATCCTCGCAGATTTTCGTGAGTAGACTAGTTTATACACAATGTTGACAACAATATTTATTTACTTTCCTCAATCTGTTTTAGGTGTCGTTCGGTATGGAACAAGATAAAGTTGAGCCAATCGGTTATTGTCATTTCGCCTAATAGAAAATGATTGTGTATTCTATTGTCAAATCTTATTTTTCCTGTAGACAAGCCATTTTTCATAGTATTTCTTAATGTTAAAAAAGCTGAATTAAAGTCAGTTAGATTTTTAAAGTCTCCTTTCGGCTTGAGTAATTCAGGTGATTGCTGTTTTTTGTTTCTCTGTTCTACTAAAATTGTTTCCAGTTTGTTTCGCCCAACAATTTCCGTAGTCTTAGATTCATTTTCCGAGGGTTTAGACACTATGCTATAGATAGCCTTGTCAGTAATGTAAATGTGTTCTAAAATTTCTAATATACTCCATTCAGAACCATTTTTTTTAGTAAGTTTTTCAATAGGATAATCCTTAACGGTTACTAATAGTTTATTAGTGTTTTGTTCTAGGTCATTAATATATCTTTCCATTTCTATTTTTTATATCGTTGTTAACAGTTACTATTTTAAAGTTAATAATTTTCGGTTAAGAACTTACGTTAGCAATTCCGAGTGGATTCAGTTTACACTGAGTGAAATCGAAGTGTAGTCAAATCCGTCGTAATTGCGGTTATATATTGTTGCAATAGTTTTTATTATTTATCCATTCAGTTACAATTGGCCAGATTTCTTTCTTTGAATTTTGTGATTTTAATATTCTGCTATGATTGTAATTTTCAAGGTTTCCATTTTCTTTTGATAGATAAATTAATTGGTTTTCCGAATTTTCAAAGGCATTTAGATATTTCTCACAACCGACTTTTGGTGCAATAAAATAATCTCCACTCGCACATATTGATAAAATCGGAATTTTAATTTTTTTCATTTCCCTCAAATAGTCAAATCCGTTTTCTCCGATAAAGTTATGCCTTAAATTCCAATTGAACCATTGTTTCATTGTGTAATAACTTTCACTATGTTCAGTTGAGCCAGCTGTTTTAGCGGGAACAGTTCCTAATAAGGCTGTTAAATATTTACTCGCCAAAATTTTCATTCGATTACTAAATTCAGTTCCTGCTCCAAAAGCTTGAACTCCAAATAATGAAATACTATTAATTTTCGGTTGATAACTAGGGTTGTTGATTAAGAACATCGTTAATGCAATTCCGCCACCACTATGAGCTAAGCAATCTATATTTTTAATATTTTGGTCGTTGAAAAGAAATTCAAATGTGGATTTGAGGTCATATTTTGCAATCGTCTCGAAGTCAAATTTTTTTTGAGCCTTTGAACTTTTTCCGTGATTTCGCCATTCCATTATCCAACAAATAAATCCTTGTTCTATTAAATACTCCGCAATTCCAGAACATATTTTACGATTTGAGAAAGTTCCATGGGTTATAAAAATATGTTTTTTAGAATTGATTTCAGGATTCAATTTCCAAAGTGCTATTCTTTCGCTGTCTTGGGTTGATATTTCAAATAATTGTTCTTTCAGGATGCAAGTTTTTAGCAATTTTATTCTTCTTATTTTTTAGCAATATAGATGTATTTTATAAACTATCAAAAGGGGTTTTTACAAAAAAGAAACATATTTACTTGTTTGTTAAAATAAATTAATACATTTGGGGTAATGTTTAACAACAAAAGACATATAATCTCTATTCCAGCTGTAAATACTACGGCTTCTTTTGTTGGCACAACAACTACAATTACTACTACAACCCTTTAGGGGTTATTTTCTATACATATCATCTCCGCATATATTTATTTTTTCAAAAGATTTGAAAACAGATAAATAGCACTAAAAATCTTATTTTTTAATTTATTATCTTTTTAAAATGAACGTTTTAAAATTTGGTGGTTCGTCAGTAGCGAACAGCCAATACATAGAAAAAGTAGTAGAAATTATTGCCAATGCCTCTATAAACAGTCCACTTATTGTAGTGGTTTCTGCTTTTGGTAAAACAACAAATAAACTCATTGCATCGGCAGAACAAGCTGCTCAAAACAATGCTAATTATCTTGAAAACTTCAAAGAAGTAGAACAATTACACTTTGAGGTAATTCATGAGTTAGTACCTAAAAATCAGCAAGAAGAAGTTAAAACTCATATTACTTCACTGTTTAAACAACTAAAAACCTTGCTAGAAGGTTGCTATTTACTTAACGAGATTACACCCAAAACACTAGCTACCATTAGTGGTTTTGGAGAGTTATTATCCTCATATATCATTGCAAGTATAGCTAGTAAAGAACTCGATGTAGTATATAAAGACAGTAGAGAGTTAATTAGTACTTCTAATGATTTTGATAAAGCTCAAGTTGACTTTCAACTAACCAATGCTAATTGTAAAACCTATTTTGCAACTAATAAACATCAAGTAACGCTGTTGCCAGGATTTATTGCTCGTACAAAAGAAGGAAAATCAACTACTTTAGGTCGTGGAGGCTCTGATTATTCTGCGGCTATTTATGCCGCTGCTGTAGGTGCAGATGAATTACAAATATGGACAGATGTTAGTGGTATGTACACGGCAAATCCGCATCTAGTAAAACAGGCATTTCCTATTCCACATATCTCGTATCAAGAAGCCATGGAGTTGTCTCATTTTGGAGCAAAAGTTATCTACCCTCCTACGATTCAACCTGTGTTGGAAAAAGAGATTCCTATTCGAATAAAAAACACTTTTGATCCTGAAAATGCTGGAACACTCATTTCAAAAATTACCGAAAACGGAAAACCTGTAAAAGGAATTTCTCATATTGAAAATATCACACTACTAACCTTAGAAGGAAGCGGCATGGTAGGTGTTTCTGGCATTTCTAAGCGATTGTTTGAAACTTTATCGCTACACAATATCAATGTGGTGCTTATTACACAAGCTTCTTCTGAACACTCTATTTGTATTGGAATCTATGATGAAGATGCAGAAAAAGCAGCTTTAAAAATTAATGAAGCTTTTGCTATAGAAATAGAGCGTCATAAAATAGATCCGATTATCGTAGAACAAGGATTAGCCATTATCGCTTTGGTAGGTGATAAAATGAGAAATCATCAAGGGTTGAGTGGTCAAATGTTTAGTTCCTTAGGCAAAAACAACGTAAATATTCGTGCCATTGCTCAAGGAGCTTCAGAGAAAAACATTTCTGCTGTAATCAACAGTTCAGATGCAAAAAAAGCATTAAACACGCTACATGAACAGTTTTTTGAGGAAAAAGTAAAACAGCTGAACCTGTTTGTTACAGGTGTAGGAAATGTTGGGGAGCGCTTTTTAGCACAAATCCATCAGCAGAAAAAATACTTAAAAGAACAGCTAAAATTGAATGTTCGTGTTGTGGGAATTTCCAATTCTAAACAAATGCTTTTTGATGAAAGCGGTATCAGTTTAAAAACATGGAAAGAACAATTACAAAACGGAGAAGCGAGTTCTTTAGACCTTTTTTTCCAAAGAATAAAAGCGTTAAACCTTCGTAATTCAGTTTTTATTGATAATACTGCCAATCAACAAGTTTCTGAAGTATATGAGCGTTATTTAGCCAATAATATAGGGGTGGTTACTTGTAATAAAATTGCTTGTGCTTCTGAACTGAACAATTACAAAAAATTAAAGCATATCTCTCATAAGTTCAATACGCCATTTTTATTTGAAACCAATGTAGGTGCTGGTTTGCCAATTATTGATACGCTTAAAAACTTAATTGCTTCTGGTGACCGAGTACATAAAATACAAGCGGTGTTATCTGGGTCGTTAAATTTTGTGTTCAACAATTTTAATGAGAATGTTTCTTTTCACGATGTTGTACAACAAGCACAAGAACAAGGATATACTGAGCCTGACCCCAAAATTGATTTAAGCGGTGTAGATGTGGCTAGAAAAATATTAATTCTTGCACGTGAAAGTGGTTATGAGTTAGAACTTTCAGACATCGAGAACAATGCATTTTTACCTGAAAAAAGTTTAAAAACTACGAATAATGATGATTTTTATGCTTCTTTAACCGAATTCGAAAGCCATTTTCAACAAATATATAAAGATGCTGCCGACAAAGATTGCCGCTTAAAATATGTAGCTGAATTCAATAATGGAAAAGCGAGTGTAGGCTTGCAACACATCCCGTTTGACCATCCTTTTTATAATTTAGAAGGTAGCGACAATATCGTGTTGTTTTTTACAGATAGATACCCTGTAAATCCGTTACAAATAAAAGGAGCTGGTGCAGGTGCTGAAGTAACAGCTTCAGGGATTTTTGCTGATGTGATACGAATAGGAAATCAATAATCTATGGAAAAACGTTATCAAAATATCATACAGATTTACAATACCGTAGCTCAAGAGTATCAAGATAAGTTTGCTAATAATACAGTGTATAATCACAGCTATGACTTGCTTCTAAAACACATGGAGCCAACTCATAAAAATGTGTTGGATGTAGCTTGTGGTTTTGGAAAGATTACCCACTATCTTTTAAACCACAATCCTACACTTTCCGTATTAGGAATTGATGCTGCTGAAAACATGGTGGCTTTGGCAAAACAAAACAATCCAAATGCTTCCTTTAGAGTGATGGATTGTAGAGAAATTAACAGTTTACATCAAGGTTTTGATGTCATCATCTTCGGGTTTTGTTTTCCATATTTAACGAAAGAAGATGTTCTAAAACTTATAAAAGATGCTGCTACTATATTACATCCAAACGGATTACTATACATCAGTACTATGGTTGGAGACTACGAAAAAGACTCTCGTGTAACATCAAGTTCGGATGGAAAAAATTCGATGTTCATCCATTATCATGAGCCAGCATATTTGATTGAAGCTTTAGAAACACAAGAATTCAAAATTTTAGAAAATTACACCAAACTATATCAAGAAGGTGGTGATGCCGACTTGTTCTTAATTGCAAAAAAATGAACTATATAAAAATATTTTCACCTGCAACCGTTGCCAATGTTTCTTGCGGATTCGACGCTTTAGGTTTAGCTCTCGAAACTGTTGGAGATACTATGACTTTTACAAAAACCGATACAAAAGGTGTAAAAATCACTCAAATAACAGGAGCAGATTTACCTTTAGACACACAAATAAATGCTGCGGGAGTAGTTGCTTTAGCTATGCTAGAAAAACACCCTGCTGATTTTGGTATCGATATTACCATTCACAAAGGATATACTCCTGGAAGCGGTTTAGGAAGTAGTGCAGCTAGTGCTGCTGGGGCTGCTTTTGGTGTAAATCAGTTACTAGGAAATGTCTTCTCCCCTCTTGAATTGACACAATTTGCCATGTTAGGTGAAGAAGCTACTTGCGGAACCCCTATTGCTGACAATGTTTCTGCTGCTATTTATGGTGGGTTCACGTTGGTACGCAGTTATGAGCCTTTGAGTATTGTAAAAATCCCTGTTCCTGTCGATTTAAGAGTGGTAGCTATTCATCCACAAGTTGAAGTAAAAACAAAAGATGCTCGAGACGTGCTACCAACAGAGGTTCCGCTAAAAGATGCGGTTACCCAATGGGCGAATGTAGGCGGGTTAATTAGTGGATTACACTCCAACGATTATCAATTAATCGCAGATTCCCTAATTGATATTATCGTTGAGCCAGCTAGAAAAACACTAATTCCTCATTTTGATTTAGTGAAAAAAGAGGCTTTAAAAGCAGGTGCTTTAGGAGCAGGAATTTCAGGTTCAGGTCCAACTATTTTTGCTTTATGTAAAGGCGATGCAACTGCTGAGAATGTTTACAAAGCAATTCAAAACACATACCAAGACAAACAAATTGATTTTAACATGATTCTTTCAAAAATTAATACAGAAGGAATTAAAATTTTAGAACAACACTAAATACGAAATTATGAACTATTATAGTCTCAATCATACATCACCTAAAGTTAGCTTTGAAGAAGCTGTAGTAAACGGATTAGCTCCTGATAGAGGTCTTTACTTCCCCGAGAATATTACGCCACTATCAAAAGAATTTATTGATAATATTGGTGAGTATTCTAATGAAGAAATTGCTTATGAAGCCATTCAACAATTTGTAGGTGATGAAATTCCTAAAGACGTATTACAAAAAATCATTAAAGAAACAATCAATTTTGAGTTTCCTGTAGTACCCATTGAAGATAATATTGGTACACTAGAATTATTTCACGGACCAACCATGGCTTTTAAAGATGTAGGTGCTCGTTTTATGGCGCGCTGTTTAGGTTATTTTAACCGTGATAAAAATCAACAGGTTACAGTTTTGGTGGCAACTTCAGGAGATACAGGAGGTGCTGTTGCTAATGGATTTTTAGGAGTTAAAGGTGTAGATGTGGTTATACTCTACCCTAGTGGAAAAGTAAGTGATATTCAAGAAAAGCAACTCACAACTTTAGGACAAAATATTAAAGCTTTAGAAGTAGATGGTGTTTTTGACGATTGTCAAGACATGGTAAAAACTGCTTTTTTAGATGCGGAAATTAATCGTACGTTAACCTCAGCAAATTCCATAAATGTTGCACGTTGGTTACCACAAATGTTTTATTTTTTCTTTGCCTATAAGCAAGTTTATAAACAACATAAAGAAGTTGTCTTTTCGGTGCCTAGTGGAAACTTTGGAAACATTTGTGCTGGTATTATGGCACAAAAATTAGGATTGCCTATTAAACATTTTGTGGCTGCTACCAATGTAAACGATACCGTTCCTAATTACTTACAAAGTGGAGATTATCAACCAAAACCTTCTAAAGCAACTATATCGAATGCCATGGATGTTGGAAACCCTAGTAACTTTATTAGAATCCAAGAATTATTCAACAATAATTTAGAAGCTTTAAAAACTGCTTTTTCGTCTTTTTCTTTTTCTGATGATGAAACTCGTAAAGCCATAAAAAAAATCTATCAAACCTCAACCTATATTGCCGACCCACATGGAGCTGTTGGTTATTTAGGGTTGAAAGAATACGGGTTACAAAATGAATTCGGGATTTTCTTAGAAACAGCCCATCCTGTTAAGTTTTTAGATGTTGTTGAAGATATTTTAGAGGTAACCGTTGAAATTCCATCACAAATAGTATCCGTTATAGATAAACAAAAGAGAGCTACTAAAATTAGCTCATATGAAGAGTTAAAAGACTTTTTAAATGCTTAAAAGCATCACTTAATAACAAAAACCGCCTTAATCAAGGCGGTTTTTGTTATTAAAAACTAAATATATTGTCTCTTAAATTTTCATCATTTCTAGTTCCATAAGGATCTATAGCAATATAACTAGGTTTTTTATTTATTATAAACCTAACTTCAGTGAGTTCTTTGTTTATTCGACTGGATTTATAGTACAGCATAGTATTATCATCTTTTACAAGTGATGGATGGATTGTAAAAACTCCTATTTTAATTGGTTCATTAATCCCTGTTTCTTTAGTTTCTCCATTTTCTAATGTTTCAATTCGTTTTGCTTTTATCGTTGCAGTAACCTCATAGGTACCATTGGGTAGCTGTTTGTATGTACTTTTTTCTACAGCCAAATCATAGGTTATTACCTTTTTAAACCAATCACCTATCAAATGATGATTTTCTTCTGAAACTATTTTATATAATTCATCTAATAGCTCAATAGTATGTGCTTTGGGAGAGTTTTCAAATCGATATCGATCTGTAATAGTTTTTAATACTCTATTTACTTGCTGCTCTCCTATTAAGTCTCTCAATGCCATGAACACTGTGTATGCTTTTCCATATGATATATAGCCTTCATCCTGTACTTTATAAATTGGTGGTTCTTGAGTTCCGCCAAAAGCTCTTCCGAAGAAATAACGTCTTCTTGCTGCTTCTGCTAATTCATATAAAGCACGTTTACCATACATTTTTTCCATCACTACAGCTTCAGTATACTTTGCTAATCCTTCTACAAATAAAGAACCTCCTGCAACAGGTTTCGCTGTTAATGTATGTCCCCACCATTGATGTGCTACTTCATGAATTGTTCTTTTAGAAACTAAGTTAAATGTGTGTTCTTCACGAACATCTGATAAATACAAACGGTCTTCAACCATGCTAATAACTCCTGGATGTGCATACCCTCCGAATGACCAATGAGAAGGCACTTCTGCTATACGAACATGATTAAAGTTATACGTACCAAAGTTTTCTTGACAATACGCTAAGGTTTCTTTAGTACTCTCTTCTATTTCATCAATATTAAAATTATGATTTGAATGATAATATTGCTCAATAGAAATACCTTCATACTTTGCTTTTTTAACTTGATATTTCCCCGAAAAATAGGCTACCATGGGCAATATTTTCCCTTGAGATTTATAATGGTAATAATTTCTATTATTTTTTGACCAAGTCTTAATCAAATCTCCAGAGCTTATAGCTATTTGGTCTTTACTTGTGGACACAATAGTTTCAAATTGTACTTTTTCAATTTTAATATCTTCAAGAGCTATATGAGCATCTGAATTATCTTCTTCTATTCTCTCAGGTAATCCTCTTTTTTTACGCTCAATTCTGTCTGCTATTTCATATCCAGAAGCATACCCAATAATAGGTTCAAAATTTTTGTATGTTATATACGTTCCGTCATAAACAATACTTTTATCTTCCTCATACCCTTTTAGTTCTTTTTCAATAGCAAAAGTATATGCTACTGAATCATTGGGTTGGAGTTTTTCTTTAAATTCAAATACATACGCTCCGTGTACTGTATCTTTCGTAGTCAAAAGAGCATTTTTTACATGAATATGCTTTACAGGGATTCGTTCGGTTATTAACAGTTTAGATATAGCTTCGTTACTTGTATTTTTTAAAATGTAATTTGCTTTTACAGTATATTTTCTTTCCTCTGGAAAAATAGTTACTTCCGTTTTTTGCAAGGTTGGATAAGGCTTTTCTAATACTTGATATTGCTTATACATACGTTCATAATTTTCACTAAAATTTAAATAATCATTTTCAGTTTGATAATCACCAACAAAGTTTGTATTGTAAAAGACCAAGCTTGCCATACCAATAGCTACGGAAAGGAAAGTTAAAAACAATACCTTTTCGCCTAAGTTGCATCCTTGTTTCAGTTGCTCTACTTTATAAGAAAATCCTTTTACCATTCCCCTGTTCCATATCTTAAACGCTAATAAAATTAATAGCGCTCCTATACTTAGCCAATACAAACCTAAATGATTAAATAACTTAGCATTATTGGCATAGGCATTCATACCATTAAAAGTTACTCTAGGCATAAACCCTATACTTGTTAAAGGGTGTTCTAATCCTAAAAGGTTAGCTTTCATACTTACAATAACAAACAAACCAAAAACTCCCATTCCTATATATTTACTCTTCGTAATACTGTTTATAAATATGGCTAGCATAGCATATATAACCAATTGTAAACCATAATAATAAAACACAGATGTGTACATACTAAAGTTTACATCAGCAAAACCTAAGCTTACTTGAAAAGCTATACACATAAGCACTCCTGATGCTATTAATAAGATTGGTAGTAATGATAGACTGATAAACTTAGCAGTAAAAAGCACCCAGTTTTTTACAGGAGTAGCGCCCATAATCAGATTAAAATTGACACTATACTCTCTCCATACAATCTCTGAACCGTAAAAGATTAGTAGTATCAATCCAAAAAGAGTTAGCGGACTTGTTATGAGTTCGATTAATTGATTTGTAACCGGATAAATACTCACTCCATATTCACCTCCTTCAAGAACAGTTGCATACAATTCTGAAAAAACAATAATTAACCACATACCTAGTATTACTAAAAAAGGTAAGCTCTTAAATACGCTCTTTAGTTCTAACCGTATTAGCGATAACAGTGATTTTACTTGCGTAGCTACTCCATCTGTTCCATTTATAGGCTTGTATGATATAAGCTGTTCTTTTTCTTTCCTAGTTGTCTTTTCTTTCTTAACTTTTTTTGTAGTCATTCTAAAAGAAAAAACTTTATACGTTAGTAACAACACTCCTATAGAAAGTGCTATCCAAAGTATTCTATTCAATAAAAACAATCCTGAAAAAGAAAGCAATTGTGTGTTTTTTTGGTACGCGGTCCAGTATTGAGTTTGTTCAAAAAAAGCAGCTATACCAAAAGAATCTGCTATTGCTGCTACCGACATCATTTCTGGCGATGCTGGAACAGATTGTGCTAATAATGGTGAGTTTAAGAAAATAGAACTTACAAAATACAGCATGTAAATAAATACTGCGCTTGCATAAGTGGCTATACTGTTTTTAGTAAGTGTACTGACTGCAAATATTAAAGAAGTACAGATAAAAATATTAGGTAACACTAAATACAACCAAGGCTGTAAGTAGTTTAATACATTAAAATTCCCTAGTCTTTCAGCGTCTAAATTAGAAAAATGATTCCCGAAAATATAGCCAATAACAAAAGGTGTAAAAGCAACTACACTAAAAATAAAAGTGCCTAAAAAACGGCTCCAAAAATAATTACTCTTTTTTATGGATGAGCTGTAAATTAAACTTTCCATGTTATGCTGCTTGTCTCTTATAATAGCTGTTACCGCAAAAAACATGGTTATAAAAACACTACCTAAAGTAAAAAGACCTGTATGAAAATAAACTTGATAAACAGCGTTAAAATTAACTCCTGTAGGAGCATGCCCTTGGCTTCCTGTAAAATATCCTAAGCCTAGAAACAAGACTGCAAATATGGGAAAAGCTCGTTGTTTTAACTGATAGTATATTTCAAATTGTAATAATTTCTTAAACATAGGTTAGGCTTTTTTATGGTGAAACAATGTAGCAAAGTAGTAGTCTTCTAAATTCGGAGTGATTCTTTCAAACCTGTTAGATAGTGAAGTCTCAGAAAAAACTCTTATTTGTGTTTCTCCTGACACTAGTTTGGTTGAAATAACCTCGTACATTGTTTTATAGTGCTCAAGGTCATTTTTAGTTATAATTTTTGTCCAAATATTATGTTCAATACTTGCTACTAATTCTTTTGGGTTACCTTGGGAAATGATTTGACCTTCCGATAAAATTGCCATTTGTGTACATAAATTTCTAACATCCTCTACTATGTGAGTAGATAAAATAACTATTACGTTCTCTCCTATTTCACTCAGAAGATTTAAAAAGCGATTGCTTTCTTCAGGATCTAACCCAGCTGTTGGTTCATCTACAATAATTAGTTTGGGGTTGGCTAATAAGGCTTGAGCTATCCCAAAACGTTGGCGCATTCCTCCAGAAAACGTATGTACTGCTTTTTTTCTGTGTTGGTAAAGGTTTACTTGTTGTAATAAAGAAGTTACTTGCTCTTTTCGTGTTGAGTTATTAGTAATACCTTTCAGAATAGCTAAATGATCTAACAATTTTTCTGCTGATATTTTAGGATACACTCCAAACTCCTGAGGAAGATACCCTAAGTGTTTTCTTATCTCCTCTGGTTTATTAATAATATTGTAATCATTAAATACAATTTCTCCAGATGAGGGTTCTTGTAAAGAAGCGATGGTACGCATTAAAGAAGATTTACCAGCTCCGTTAGCTCCTAACAAACCAAACATTCCGTTCGAAATTTTTAAGTTTATTCCATTTAGTGCTTTAACTCCGTTAGGGTATGTTTTAGAAAGGTTTGTTATAGTTAATGTATTCATATAAGATTCGTTTTGTTTGCAACAAATCTCTAGCATCTTACCTTTCTTATAAATTAAAAATGATGTACTATATTCTTTTCAGCACACACCATATTCTTTTAATAGCTAACTTATGTTTGTCTAAAAAAACTATTCATTCATCTAAAAAACAACAGTGTTTATCAATATAATTGTGAGAACAGTTTTACATGAGTAATTTTGAGGTATGATAGATTTTTTAAAGAAATACAAAGCTTTTCTTATTGGATTCTTAATTATTGTTCCATTATTCATCTTATTAGATTATCTGAATTTTCTAAATATACCGAATGATCAATCTGTTGAGGTTATTGTAATTACTGTTTTTTGGGCACTTGTTATTGCTTTACCCATACATAATTATCAATACTTAAAAAGGAAAAAGAAAGCTGTATTTGGTATTGCTGTTCTTTTTGTACTACTTTTTATTACTGTGCTTATTGATTCATTTATGAAGCTTCCAGATAATCCTATCACCTTCATTCTATTAATGATATTTTGGTGTGGGCTAGCTTATTTTTTAGTGCCCAACTTCGTAAAAAAATACTGGAAATTCATAGCACTACTATACACACCTCTACTCTTATATTTTTTATACCTACGATTATTTTCTGGTGACTTAGAAGCTTATTTAAAGGTAAAACAAGAAACTCCGTTCTATATTTTTTTTATACCCATTCCTATCTTCTTTTTTCTTTGGGTTTTTGAACAATGGAAATGGATACAAGAGCTAAAAAAAGAAAAGTCTAAAACAGAATTATCACTCTTAAAAACACAAATAAACCCGCATTTTTTCTTCAATACTCTAAATAACCTGTATGCCTTAACAGTTAAAAGCTCACCTCAAGCACCAGAAGTTATATTAAAACTATCTGATATGATGCGCTACACAATTTATGACGGGGAAAAAGAAACTGTAAAAATTTCAGAAGAGATAGCATACTTAAATAATTACATTGAGCTACATAAAATCCGTTACAGAAAGTCTGTTGAAATTACCTTTAAACATAACATAGATACGAATCTAAATATTCCGCCACTACTATACATTATTTTACTTGAAAATGCTTTTAAACACGGTATAGAAACACTAGCAGAAAATGCTTTTATTCATGTCAATTTATATGATAATAATGATTTTATTTACTTTGAAATAGAAAACAATTTTGATCCTAATGAAATAACTAACTCTAAGGGAATTGGACTGCAAAATTTAAAACGAAGATTATCTTTGTTGTACAAGCAACAACATGAACTAACTATTGATATTACAAACAACATTTACAAAACACTTTTAAAAATACCGAAGCATGCTTAAATATATAATTATTGATGATGAACCTTTGGCACATGAAATTACAACAGAGTTTTGCAGCATGCTACCTCATGTTCAATTAGAAAAAAGTTGCTATAATGCTATGGAAGCTATGCAGTTTTTAAATGAACATACCGTTGATTTTATGTTTTTAGATATCAACATGCCTAAATTAAAAGGCTTAGATTTTTTAAAGACGCTGTCTAATCCACCAAAAACCATTATTACTACCGCCTACAAAGAATATGCTCTTGAAGGCTTTGAGTTAAATGTTGTGGATTACCTTTTAAAGCCTTTTAGTTTTGATCGTTTGGTAAAAGCTGTAAATAAAGTATCAGATACTGTATCTACAAAAACAGTCCAAAAAGAAAGCATACAACCAAGTCAAGTCAATACCAAATTTTTTATTAAAGGAGATAAAAAACATCACCAAATTGATTTAAGTGATTTGTTATTTATAGAAGCTTATGGAAATTATACTAAACTATTTTTAACAGATGAAATGATTATAAGCCATGAAAAGATTTCTCATTACGAAACTATGTTAAATGAGAACAATTTTCTAAGAGTACATAAATCGTTTATCGTTGCTATTGATAAAATTAAGTTTATAGAAGGAAATCGTATTATAATTCATGAGCATAAGATTCCTATTGGTCAAACTTATAAAAACAGTGTTAGTAAACTATACAACTAACCTCAATTTATTTTTTAATTATCTCTTTTATTTTCATAGATTTATGCATCAACCAAAACCATTTAAATGCATATATCTTCAAAAGTTACACGTCTTTTTGATTTCCCCTATCATCAACTAGAAAACTATCCTCAACAACACTGCTTAGTTTCAAAAGTAAACAATGAATGGAAAAGTATATCTACTCAAAAATACATTGAAGACGCCAATATCATAAGTAAAGCTTTACTAAACCTTGGTGTTAGACCAGGAGATAAAGTTGCTGTAATTACTTCTGTAAATCAACCAAAGTGGCATGTTTTAGATATAGGAGTTATGCAAATAGGAGCTGTAAATGTACCTTTATATCCTACTTTTTCAGAAAAAGATTATGCCTATATCTTAAATCATTCTGATAGTGTTTATTGTTTTGTTTCTGATGATGAACTTTATCAAAAAGTAATAAAAGTTCAAGAACAAACACAACTTAAAAAGGTGTTTACTTTTGAAGATCTAGAGACAGACTATGGATGGAACTCTTTCCTAAACCTTGGCAAAGATGAAACCCATCAAACAACAGTGAATGAATTAAAAAAAGCTGTAGAACCATACGATTTAGCTACTATTATCTATACCTCAGGTACTACTGGAACTCCAAAAGGAGTTATGCTTTCACACAATAACATTGTTAGTAACGTTTTTGCTGTAGGGAAAAGACTCGATTTACAAGGAAATAAAAAAAGAGTTATTAGCTACTTACCTATTTGTCACATTTTTGAGCGTGCAGCATCTTATTATTGTCAATATATGGGCTTTGAAATTCATTTTGCTGAAAGTATTGATAAAGTTGGGGATAATTTACGTGAAATTCAACCTCATTTTATGGCAGTTGTTCCTAGATTATTAGAAAAAGTTTTTGATAAGATAGTTGATAAAGGAAGTAATTTAAAAGGTATAAAAAAACGTCTATTCTTCTGGGCATTGCAACTAGGAGAACAGTATAAACCATACAAAGAAAATGGTTGGTGGTATGAGTTTAAGCTCTCTATAGCCCGTAAACTTATTTTCTCAAAATGGAAAGAAGCTTTAGGCGGACAATTAGAATTTATGTTAGCGGGAAGCGCTCCTACACAAGCTAGACTTGTTAGAGTATTTACAGCTGCAGGAATTCCTGTTTTTGAAGGCTACGGACTTACTGAAACTTCTCCTGCTATCTCTGTAACCGATATGCGAAATAATGGCTTTAAAATAGGAACAGTTGGAAAAGTTATTGAAAACGTAAGTGTAAAAATAGCTGATGATGGAGAGATCTTAGTTAAAGGCCCTAACGTAATGATGGGTTATTATAAAGATTTAGAAAAAACTGACGAATCTATTGAAAACGACTATTTTCATACGGGAGATATCGGAGAACTAGATAATGAAGGTTTTTTAAAGATTACGGATAGAAAAAAAGAAATCTTCAAAACTTCTGGAGGTAAATATATTGCTCCTGCTATACTAGAAGGTGAATTAAAAAAATCACGTTTTATAGAACAAGTAATGGTTATTGGTGAAGGAGAAAAAATGCCTGCAGCATTAATCCAAGTAGCTTCAGAATTTGTTCAAGAATGGGCTAAAAGACATAACCATACTATTACAGATATGACTACAGATAAAAAACTAATCAAACGAATTCAAAAAGAAATTGATTTTTGTAATGAGAAGTTTGGTAAATGGGAGCAAATAAAACGTTTTGAAATTACTCCTGATGAATGGACTACAAATGCAGGTCATTTAACTCCGACATTAAAAATGAGACGAAAAATTATCTTAGAAAAATACAATAATCTATACCAAAAAATATATAATCCTCAATAAATCAACCAGTAAACTACAACTTGTGCAATCGGGGTATTTTTCATACTTTGCAAAGCCCAAAAATTTGAACATATGTCGATTGAAATTACGCGTCTTTTTGACTTTCCTTATTATCAACAAGAAAAATATAATTTAAAAAAAGCATTTATCACTAAATACAATGGTGAATGGCAATCTATATCAACAAATGAGTATATAGAAAAAGCCAACGCTATAAGTAGAGGTTTATTACGATTAGGAATACAACCAAACGATAAAATTGCTGTAATTTCAACCAACAATAGAACTGAATGGAATATTTGTGATATTGGAATATTACAAACAGGAGCTCAAAACGTTCCTATTTATCCAACCATTTCAAAAGAAGACTACGAATATATCTTAAACCACTCTGAAGCTACTTATTGTTTTGTTTCAGATGATACCATCTTAGAAAAGCTAAATCAAATAAAAGGAAATACAAAGCTTAAAGAAGTTTTTACTTTTGATGATATTCAAGGAGAAAAAAGTTGGAAAGAAGTTTTAGCATTAGGAGAAGATAACAGTAATCAAAATGAAGTTGAAGAGCGTAAAGCTGCTGTTAAAACTGACGATTTAGCTACCTTAATTTACACTTCTGGAACAACAGGACGCCCTAAAGGAGTTATGTTAAGTCATAAAAACATAGTTTCAAATGTATTGAGTAGTGAAAAAAGAGTCCCGCTTGAAAATGGACAAGGAAGAGCTTTGAGCTTTTTACCTGTTTGTCATATTTTTGAACGTATGCTATTATACTTATATCAATATTGTGGAATCTCTATTTATTTTGCAGAAGCTATTGATAAATTAAGTGAAAATGCACAAGAGGTAAAGCCTAATGTAATGACCGCTGTTCCTAGATTATATGAAAAAATATATGATAAAATATATGCCAAAGGAGCTGACTTAACAGGAATTAAAAAGAAATTATTCTTTTGGGCTATAGACTTAGGTTTACAATATGAGCCATATGGAGCTAACGGATGGTGGTATGAGAAGAAATTAAGTATTGCTAGAAAACTTATATTCTCTAAATGGCAAGCTGCTTTAGGTGGAGAATTAAAAATAATGGTATCTGGTTCTGCTGCATTACAATCTCGTTTAACAAGAGTATTTACAGCTGCTGGAATGCCTGTAATGGAAGGTTACGGTCTTACTGAAACTTCTCCTGTTATTTCAGTAAATGATATGCGTAATGGTGGTTTTAAAATAGGGACTGTAGGTAAGTTAATTGATGGTGTTGAAGTAAAAATAGCTGATAACGGTGAAATCCTAGTAAAAGGTCCTAACGTAATGCAAGGGTATTACAAAGACCCAGAAAAAACCGCTGAAGCATTACAAAACGGATATTTCCATACAGGTGATAAAGGTGAATTAAGTGAAGATGGTTTCTTAAAAATAACTGGACGTACTAAAGAAATGTTTAAAACCTCAGGAGGTAAGTATATTATTCCACCATTATTAGAAGGTCAGTTAAAACAATCTCGTTTTATAGAACAAGTAATGGTTATTGGTGAAGGTGAAAAAATGGCTGCTGCATTTATTCAACCAAACTTTGAGTTTGTACGTGAATGGGCACAAAGACATAACGTCACCTTAGGAGATAATAAAGACTTGGTAAGTAATCCTAAAGTCATAGAACGTATTCAAGAAGAAGTTGATTATGCCAATACAAAATTTGGTAAATGGGAAACTATTAAAAAGTTTGAATTAACTCCAGAAGAATGGTCTATTGATAGTGGTCACCTTACCCCTACGATGAAAATGAAACGAAACATTATTAGAGAAATGTATAAAGATTTATACGATAAAATTTATAGAGAATAATCGTTTATTTAAAGTGTTGTGAAAGCAACACTTTTTTCTTTTAAGATGACAAAAATAATTTCTTTTTCTTCGGATATATCTAATATTGAATTACCTAAAAAATTCGATTATCCATACAATTATTCACCTCACACCTTAGCTCAAATAGCTACTAAAGAATTACAAGAGTATTTAGTAAATCAAACCGATTTTTCTCACAACTTCGGAATCAAAAAACCTGAGGATGTAAAAGCGCTTGGAAAAATGTTTGGAGTATTAGTTATAGAGCAACAAGATGGAAGTTTAGGATATGTAGCCGCTTTTTCAGGAAAACTAGCTGAAAGCACACAACATAAATATTTTGTTCCGCCAGTATTTGATGTGTTAGATACAAATGAATTTTATATTAAAACAGAAGAACAGCTTAATGAATTAACTCATAAAATAGTAAGCTTAGAAAACGCTTCTGATTTTATTGAAATAAAAAAAGTATATCAAGAAACACAACAACTACACGACAACCTTTTAACAAAAGAGCAGTCTAAAATTAAACAACGTAGAAAACTCAGAAAAGAATTAGCAAAACAAAACAACCAGTTAAATATTAACGAAGAGTTTTACTTACGTGAATATGAAGTGTATTTAAACGATAAAATAGCTCCTTTAAAAAAAGTATACGACACAAAACAGCAGCAAATTGAGGAGTTAAAGCAGAAACGAGCAAATATTTCAGCCTGGGCTCAACAAGAAATATTTAAAAAGTATGCTTTTCTTAATTATCGAGGAGAAACTAAAAACTTATTAGATATTTTTACTGACTCTACACAAAATATTCCTGCTGGTGCTGGTGATTGTTGCGCTCCTAAATTACTTCAATATGCATACAAACATCAACTAAAACCTATTTGTATGGCCGAGTTTTGGTGGGGTAAGCCTTTGCAAACCTCTATAAGAAAACATCAAAACTACTACCCTGCTTGCACTGGTAAATGTAAACCTATTTTAACACACATGTTACAAGGAGTAACTGTAGAAGAAAACCCATTAGTGGCGCAATTAAAAGAAGAAAAAGAAATTACAATTATTCATGAAGATGCAGATTTATTAGTAATCAACAAACCTCATGAATTATTGTCAGTTGCTGGTAAAGAAATTAAAGATTCTGTTTTTAGTCGTATTCAAAAATTATATCCAAAAGCTACAGGTCCGTTAGTTGTACATCGTTTAGATATGTCAACCTCAGGAATACTATTAATAGCAAAAAATGAAGACACTTATAAAGCTTTACAGGCTCAATTCATTAATAAAACTATACAGAAACGCTACGTAGCTTTATTAGAAGGTGTTTTAAAAGATAAAAAAGGGATTATTGAGTTACCACTTAGAGTAGACCTAAATGATCGTCCTAAACAGCTTGTTTGTTATAAACATGGAAAAAAAGCTTTGACTCAATGGGAAACTATAGAAACTCTAGACAATAAAACCAAAGTCTACTTTTATCCTGTAACAGGACGTACACATCAGTTACGTGTACATGCAGCACACATTTTAGGACTAAACACTCCTATTATAGGTGATGATTTATACGGTAAGAAAGCAGACAGGTTGTATTTACATGCTGAAAAAATCACATTTGTACATCCAACTTCAAAAGAACAAGTAAGTTTTATTGCTTCTGCACCTTTTTAATCGCAGGGCAATAGCCAAAAAACTCCTTAAACTTATTTTAAAATAGTTTTAAGTATTATTTGTGTAGCTAATATTGCACAATTTTATACTACATATTTTGTCTTTTTAAGTGTGCTTAAAATAATAAACGAAGCTAAAAAGAAAATAGCTAAACACAACACACTCCATTGCATAGAACCTGTAATTGCATTTAATGCTCCATATACAGCTGTTCCTAAAACAATGGCTATTTTTTCAGTAACATCATAAAAACTAAAATACGTAGCATGATCTTCTGTTTCTGGCAATAATTTTGAATACGTAGAACGTGTTAAGGTTTGAATAGCTCCTTGTACTAACCCTAATAAACCTCCTAATCCATAAAAATAGATATCAACATACTCTTGAGATTTATCTAAAGAAAAAGCACAAAAACAAACTAACATCCACACTGCAATTGTTACTTTTAAAGCAGTTATATTTCCCCATTTTTCTGAAAACCTTGAAAATAAAACAGCTCCTAAAATTGCAACAATTTGCACCAATAAAATGGTAATAATTAAACTCGTAGAAGACAACCCTAATTCTGATGAACCAAAAATAGCTGCCATTAAAATAATAGTTTGTACACTAATACTCAATAAGAAGAAAGAAATTAAAAAGCGTTTTAAGGTTGGGTAATTTAATAGCTCTTTAATTACTATTTGTAACTCTCTGTACCCTTTCCATATATAGTCTTTTTCAGGTTTCTTGTTATATACATTACCTGGTAAACGTTTAAAGGTAACTTGAGCAAATCCTAACCACCATAAACCTACCATAACAAATGAAATTCTAGACGCCATTCCTGCACTAATACCTAAAGTTTCAGGAAACATAATCATAGCTAAATTTATTAGTAGCAAAATAACAGAACCAATATACCCATATACAAAACCTTTGGCACTGGCTCTATCTTGCTGTTCTGGATGAGCTACCTCTGGTAAATAAGCATTATAAAATACCAAACTTGCCCAAAAACCTATACTTGCCAAAACAGTAAATAAAATTCCAATCCACACAGTGTCTATTCCATCAAAAAAGTACAAACTCATTACCGATAATGATCCTAGTGTACAGAAAAACTTCATAAACTTTTTCTTACTTCCCGTATAATCTGCAATACCTGATAAAATTGGAGAAATAAAAGCTACTACTAAAAAAGAAAACGATAAAGCATAGCTATATAAACTATCTGGATGCTCCCAATCCATACCCAAAAAGCTTACTATTTTACCTTCCGTTACTCCGCTGTAATACAACGGAAAAACGGCTGTACTAATTACTAATGAATATACTGAATTGGCCCAATCGTAAAATGCCCATCCATTAATTAACTTCTTGTCTCCTATTTTGTACATATAAATTCTAATAAAAAAAACCGTTCATTTAAAATGAACGGTTTGCAATATACTATAATTTATCAATCTTATTTACTCGTAGGCATGTTGTATTTTGCCGCTAACTTTTTAGCTTCAGGTAAAAAATTTCTTAAAGTCTGAATACGCGTTTGATTAGATGGGTGTGTACTCATAAATTCTGGTGGAGCTCCTCCTCCTGAACGTTGACTCATTCGTACCCATACTTCTGCTGCTTCTTCTCCTTTATACCCTGCCATAATCATAAAAACCAACCCTAATTTATCAGCTTCAGTTTCATGTTGTCTACTAAATGGTAACATTACCCCTACTTGAGTTCCTAAACCATAAGCCATATTCCACATTTCAGCATTTTCACTGTTTTGAGTACCTAAAGCTAAAGCTACTCCTCCTAATTGTTGTAACTGACCTGTAGACATACGTTCTTGCCCATGTTTTGCAAATGCGTGAGCAACTTCGTGTCCCATCACCGCTGCAATACCATCTTCATTAGCACAAATTGGTAGAATTCCTGTGTAAAAAACTACTTTCCCACCAGGTAAACACCATGCATTTACAGTTTTATCTTCAACTAAATTAAATTCCCACTTATAAGCATCAGCTTCTGCTTTCATACCATTAGCTCGCATAAAACGATCTACAGCTGTAGAAATATTTTTCCCTACACGTCTAATCTCATTCGTTTTAGCAGTGTTAGTAGATAGTTTATTCTCTTCTAAAAACCCCTTGTATTGTGCAAAACTTGCTGGTAATATTTGAGCATCATTCACAAAATTTAATCTTTTTCTTCCCGTAATTGGCACAGTGCTACACTCTACTAAAAAAGCGGCTAAAAATGTTAGGGCTATAATTTTTTTCATTGTTTAATAGTTTAAAGTTCTATGTTCTTGGTTGTATATTTTATGACACGAAATTAACTTATTTGTCACAAACTTGATAATATATTATGTCTTTAAAGCTACAAATTCTATCTTTATCTTAAAAACCAATTCATGAATTTTACGCATTCAAAAACTGCTGAACCTAGTATTAAAATTCCTAAACCTGTAATATTTTCAGCTAAAGCTTTGCAGTTTATATCTGTAAGTAAAGCTGCTAAATTTGGGGCTAGGCTTTTTACGACTCCTGTTAACTTCCCTATTCCTAAAAGGGAAAAAGTAATGTTAGAAAGTGCTCAAAAGAAAACAATAAATGTGCCATCTATTTCAAGAGATGTTCAAGTACTATCGTATGGTTACTCTACTAAAAAAGTATTATGGGTACATGGTTGGGCAGGAAGAAGTACTCAATTATATATGATTGCTGATAAGTTACTAGAAAAAGGCTATATGGTTATTTCTTTCGACGGACCAGCACATGGAAAATCTACAGGAAAAACTACTGAAATGCCTGAATTTTTAGAAACCATTACTGAAATCAATAAACAATTTGGACCATTTGAAGCTGCTATAGGACACTCTTTCGGAGGTATATGCCTTTATAATGCCTTTTCAGAAGGTTTTACTGTAAACAAATTGGTTACCGTAGGAGCAGCAGATAAAATATCAGATGTTATTTTAAACTTTACTAAAAACTTACAAGTAAAACCTATCATAGCTCATAAAATGAAGAGCTTGTTTGATAAAAAATGGCAACGAGATATTGATACTCACTCTTCAAGTGTAAAAGCTAAAAGTGTAAAAATACCTACTCTAGTAGTCCATGACTCATTTGATGGTGATGTTGATGTAAGTTGTGCTATAGCAATACGTCAAAACTTACAGAATGGAAAACTTTTAATTACTGAAGGCTTAGGACACACTAGAATTCTTCGTAACCCGAAAGTAGCTTCCAAAATTGTTGATTTTATAATTAAAGAACCATGAGAAAATTAGTTGTTTTATTCCTTTTAATAGTAACGGTTAGTACTACTGTAAGTGCTCAAAAAAAGAAAAAATACCCGATAAATAAAACCAATAGTGAGTGGAAACAGTTGTTAACGCCAAAACAATATTATGTTCTTAGAGAAGCAGGTACAGAACGTCCAAACTCAAGTCCTTTAAACTTTAACAAGAAAGAAGGGACCTATGTATGTGCAGCCTGTAAAACCCCGCTATATAAATCTGAAAACAAATATGATTCAGGTAGTGGATGGCCTTCTTTTGATAGAGCAATTAAGGGAAATGTAGAGCTTGATACAGATTATAAACTAGGCTATGCTAGAACAGAGTTAAAATGTAATAAGTGTGGCGGACATTTAGGGCATTCTTTTAATGATGGTCCTAAAAAAACTACTGGTAAACGTCACTGTATTAATGGAGTTGCTTTAGAGTTTATTCCTAAAAAATAAAATTGTAAATTAAGGCTGGTTTTAACCAGTCTTTTTTATTAAAAAATATGCCATGCAAAACTCCTATTTAGAAAGTATAAGAAAACAAATAACCTACTATAAAAGTTTAGGTGATAAAACTTTTAATCAACTTACTCAAGAAGAACTATTTTACCAATATAATCAAGAAAGTAACTCTATTGCTGTAATAGCTAAACATATTGCGGGTAATATGCTATCACGTTGGACCAACTTTTTTACTGAAGATGGAGAAAAATCGTGGAGAAATAGAGATGATGAATTTGTAAATACCTTTTCAACCAAAGAAGAAATGATTACCTATTGGGAAAAAGGATGGAATTGCTTTTTAAACACTATTAATTCTTTAAAAGAAACCGATTTAGAAAAAATCATCTACATAAGAAACCAAGGACATACTGTAATCGAAGCAATTAATCGTCAAATTTGTCACTACCCATACCATATTGGTCAAATTGTATTTTTAGGGAAAATGTTACAAAACGAAAAGTGGGAATCCTTATCCATTCCTAAAAATGCTTCAAAAAACTTCAATCAAGAAAAATTTAGTCAAGAAAAAAGTCGCAAACATTTTACTGATGATTTATAGCATTTACTCCTATTCACACCAATAGAAAAACTAAAAAAACAGACTGCTATTCTTACAAATCATAAAAAAACACACACTTTTATACTATTAAGCAGAAAAAATCTGTAAACAAATTGCTAAAAACTAACAACTAATAACTAAATTTGTGCCTCTAAAAAATGAAGCCGATACATGTTTAATAATTTAAGCGAAAAGTTAGATAAAGCGTTACACACGCTGAAAGGACACGGAAAAATTACTGAAGTTAACGTTGCGGAAACTCTAAAAGAAGTTCGTAGAGCTTTATTAGATGCCGATGTTAACTTTAAAATAGCAAAGAATTTTACCAAAACAGTAAAAGAAAAAGCCTTAGGTCAAGACGTATTAACAACGTTAAACCCTGGGCAATTAATGGTAAAATTGGTTAAGGATGAATTAACCGAGTTAATGGGGGGTGATACTGTTGGTATAAACCTAGGAGGTTCACCTACTGTAATTTTAATGTCTGGTTTACAAGGTTCAGGTAAAACAACCTTTTCTGGTAAATTAGCTAACTATCTTAAAACTAAGAAAACTAAACAAGTTTTATTAGTAGGGTGTGATGTATACCGTCCTGCCGCAATTAACCAGTTACGTGTTGTTGGAGAGCAAATTGGAGTTGAGGTATATGCAGAAGAAGGAAATCAAAATCCGGTAGAAATTTCTCAAAATGCTATTAAGCATGCAAAAGCAAACGGTAAAAATGTGGTAATTATCGATACCGCGGGTCGTTTAGCTGTTGATGAAGAAATGATGACCGAAATTTCTAACATCCATAAAGCAGTAAAACCACAAGAAACTTTATTTGTGGTAGACTCTATGACAGGGCAAGATGCTGTAAACACAGCTAAAGCCTTTAACGATGTTTTAAATTTTGACGGAGTTATTTTAACCAAGTTAGATGGTGATACACGTGGGGGTGCTGCAATATCAATTAAATCGGTAGTAAATAAGCCAATTAAGTTTATAGGTACGGGTGAAAAAATGGATGCTATTGATGTATTCCACCCAAGTCGTATGGCTGATCGTATTTTAGGAATGGGAGACGTTGTTTCATTAGTAGAACGTGCCCAAGAACAATACGATGAAGAAGAAGCTAGAAAATTACAAAAGAAGATTGCTAAAAATCAGTTTGGTTTTGATGATTTCTTAAATCAAATCAATCAAATCAAAAAGATGGGTAGCATGAAAGACTTAGTAGGTATGATTCCTGGTGCTGGTAAAGCATTAAAAGACGTTGATATTGACGACGACGCTTTTAAAGGAATTGAAGCCATTATACACTCTATGACTCCTGAAGAAAGAAGTACTCCTTCTGTTATTAATGCGAGTCGTAAAAAACGAATTGCTAAAGGTTCCGGAACTTCGGTGCAAGAAGTTAACCAGTTAATGAAACAATTCGATCAAATGAGCAAAATGATGAAGATGATGCAAGGTGGTGGCGGAAGAAAAATGATGCAAATGATGAAAGGCATGAGATAATATAAAAAAGATAGGCTTCTGCCTGTCTTTTTTTTATTTAGTTTACAGTACCAAAGTAAACAGTATTCAGTAAGCTGCATTTATGGGTTTTAAAACTTTATTAGCATACAAAAAAGGATTTGAATTAGCTATGGAAATTTTTCATATAACTAAAAGCTTCCCTGCTACTGAACAATTTGCTTTAACCTCGCAAATTATTCGCTCAAGCAGGTCTGTATGTTCATCAATCACTGAAGCTTACAGAAAAAGACAATATCCAAAACATTTTAAGAGTAAACTTTCTGACGCAGATAGCGAAAACTCTGAAACACAACTTTGGTTAGATTTTGCTTTAGCATGTAACTATATTGATATTGAAAAAAAGAAAGAACTAGAAAACAAAAGCAAAGAAGTTGGGAAACTAATCAATTATATGATTAAAAATCCTAATAAATTTGGAATATAACAACACAACAATTACAACACAACAACTGTATACTGAAAACTGTATACTGAAAACTTAACAAGACTATGATTTTACTAGACGGTAAAAAGACATCAGCAGACATTAAAGAAGAAATTGCTTTAGAAGTAGCAGCATTAAAAGCTAACGATAAAAAAACACCACATTTAGCAGCTGTTATCGTTGGTAACGACGGAGCAAGTTTAACCTATGTAAATGCAAAAGTAAAAGCGTGCGAACGCGTAGGGTTTGAATCTACTTTAATTCGTCTTCCTGAAGAAACTACTGAAGAAGAATTATTAAACGAAATTGCTATTTTAAATATTGATAATGATATTGATGGTTTTATAGTACAACTACCCCTACCCGATCATATTGACGAACAAAAGGTATTAATGGCTGTAAATCCTGATAAAGATGTAGACGGTTTCCATCCTATGAATGTAGGAAAAATGGCCTTAAACCTACCAACCTACATTTCTGCAACTCCTTTTGGAATTTTAGAATTGTTAGATCGTTATAATATTGAAACCTCTGGTAAAGATGTAGTAGTTATTGGTCGTAGCCATATAGTAGGAAGCCCAATGAGTATTTTACTATCACAAAAAAGAAAAGTAGGAAACGCAACCGTTACCCTAACACATAGTAGAACCAAAAACTTAAAAGAGGTTACTAAAAGAGCAGATATTATTATAGCTGCTATTGGTATTCCTGAGTTTTTAAAAGGTGATATGGTAAAAGACGATGTAGTAATTATAGATGTAGGTATTACACGAGTTGCCGACCCTTCTAAGAAAAGAGGATTTAGATTAGTAGGTGATGTTGCTTTTAATGAGGTAAAAGAAAAGGCATCTCACATTACGCCTGTACCAGGCGGTGTAGGACCTATGACAATTGCAATGCTGCTAAAAAACACCTTATTAGCTTGTGAACGTAGACAAGAAGAAGATTAAAAAACACATTATATATAATACAAAAGACTGCCTTTAAAAGCAGTCTTTTTTTGTTGTAATATCAGTTAAAAGCACTTGTTAACCATATTTAACTATCTTTTTGTTATATTGTTTAGTATCAAGTTGTAAAAGTCTTGAGAAACAGAATAAAATAGATTTTAATGGCAGATAACAAAAAACTATATAAAATAGCATTTGGACTTGCAATATTTACAATAATCTATAACATTGCAGAAGGAATTATCTCAACATACTTAGGGTTTGAAGATGAAAGTCTTGCTCTTTTTGGTTTTGGATCAGATAGTTTTATAGAGGTTATTTCAGGACTTGGAATTGCCCATATGATAGTAAGAATTCAAAAAAATCCTAATAGTAAACGTGATGATTTTGAGCGAACGGCTTTAAGAATTACTGGAATTGCTTTTTATATATTGGTTTTTGGACTAGTAGTAACTAGTATTTATAATATCTGGACAAGACATAAACCACTTACAACTTTTTGGGGAGTTGTTATTTCTATAATTTCTATCCTAATAATGTGGATATTGGTTGTTTGGAAAAGAAAGGTTGGTAATCAACTTAATTCCGCACCAATTTTAGCCGATGCAAATTGTACAATGGTCTGTATTTATATGTCTATAATTTTACTTGTGAGTAGCGGAGTTTATGAATTGTTTAATATTCCTTACATAGACAGTATTGGAACACTTGGACTTTCTTACTTTGCCTTTAAAGAAGGAAGAGAATGCTTTGAAAAAGCTAAAAGCGATAAAAACTGCTGTTGCGATTAAATAAAAAGTCAACGTGCAATAAATATAAAACTACTACTCTCCTCCTTTCTAACCCTCTACTTCTTAAACACCTGTTTAATTACCTTTTTTGTTATATTAGCCACCTTTGGCTACGATTGTACAATAAATATGAATATTGTTTTTTGTAGCGTACAGAGAGATTACTCATAAAAACACAAGGCTATTGGAAAGTAAAATAGAACTTATTGAAAGTATTGGAAAGATTATTGTATTTATGATGATACTTCTTTCTGTTTTTCTTTTTACTGTTAAAACAAAAAATAAAGTGCCAAATACAATTTTTGGTATTTACTTACTGGTTATTACATTTGATTTAATAGGCTTATTTACAAACAAAACTCTACAATATCCTGCTATTCAAAATTTAAAAGTAGCCTCTAGCCTACTGCAATTACCTTTGTTCTATCTCTATGTATTATCAGCTTGTTATTCAAATTTTAAGATTACAAAAAAGCATGCTATTCATTTCTTCTTATTTATCGTTTTTTTAGTCATTTTTTATATTACGGATGCATCTAATCAGAGCTTATTACTTTATGAAATAGTCAGTGAAATACAATTTATTAGTTACATCATTGCCATATTTATAGTTTTGAAAAAATACAAAACAATCTATCTTGAAAACTATTCAAACTCCAATTATGCCGTTTATAAATGGCTATTTCAAATTACATTATTTTCTTGCATAGCTCACTCATTTGTGCTGGTAAGATGGTTTTTATCCAACTCTATCTATCAAGAATACGTTTTAAATATTAATCTATTAATAAGTTTTTCGGTTTTATCTATTACTATCTTTTTTGTGTTAAAAGCGTTGTACTATCCACAACTTTTTACGGGTATAAACATCAACTTAGAGCCACTTAGTACTACTTCAAAAAAGAAAACTAAGGCATTAAGTGCGAAAGAAAGCGAGGTTGAAAGCCAGTACTTAGAAACACTCATCACGTTTATGAATGATAAAAAACCGTATTTAGATTTTGAATTAACCTTGCAAAAACTGTCTGTTAAAACCAAGATTCCAGAAAAAGAATTATCGCTATTAATTAATCATCATTTAGGAAAACACTTTTTTGATTTTATAAATGAGTACCGTATAAATGATGCAAAAACACTACTACAAAACCCTTCTAAAAAAGACCTTACGGTATTAGAAATCTTATACGAAGTAGGTTTTAATTCTAAGTCTTCATTTTATAGTGCTTTTAAGAAAGCAACAAACCAAACTCCAACACAATACAGAAAATCAAGAGTTTAAACTTGGTCTTACTTTTAATTGTACTCTTTTTTACATAAAAATGAGTCCGACTTTCTTTACTCGGACGTTTATAGATGCGTAATGATTCATATTTGCCTCAAATTAAAACTGTACAAACATGAAGTTTATTAACACGCTGATATTAATAATATCTATTCAATTCTGCTTTAGCCAACAAACACCAAAAGAACTAAAGGGTATTGAAAGTGAGATTAATCTATTGATGAAGAAATATAAGGCAGTCGGGGTATCTGTGGCTGTAGTTAAGAATGATAAAGTGATATACTCAAAAGGATTTGGTTATAGAGATTTAGAAAATAAACTACCGATTACTACCAATACTATTTTTCCTATTGGGTCTGTTACTAAATCATTTACAGGATCTGTTTTAGGTATTTTAGAATCTAAAAATCAAGTATCTCTAAAAAACAAACCAGCATTTTATCTTCCAAATTTTGAGTTTTATAACGAGACCATGAACAATTTAATAACCATTGAAGACCTTTTAAGCCATAAAAGCGGAATAGGGAATCAAGGAACTACACAAATATTCTTTCCAGAGAAAAACAGATTAAAAATGGTACAACGCCTCAAATATTTAAAACCTGAAGCTGAAGTAAAAAATAGTTTTGCCTATAGTAATATGGCATACACCCTTGCAGGAACAATTATTGAGCAAGTTACAGGAGATAGTTGGGAAACCAATATTAAAGAAAAGATATTCACTCCACTAGAAATGACTAACTCATATACCATATTAGATAAAATGAAAAAAACGTCTAATTACTCTTTGCCTTATGGTATATATAAAGGAGAAATTGAGAAAGTAACCTTCGAAGAATTTAACACCATTAATGCTGCAGGTGCTATTAAGAGTACTGTAAATGATATGGCCAATTGGATATTAACTTGGTTAAACAACGGCGTATATAAAAACTCTCAAATCATTCCTAAAGAGTACATAAAGAAAGCAACAACTCTTCAAAATTTTAACGAAGGAAATTATGAAAAAGACGCTTTTTTATTCGGAGAAGGCTTTGGATGGCGTCTACGATCTAGCTACGGACGTTTTAGAGTTGAACACGGAGGAAACACCTACGGGTTTAGTTCAGATCTGGCACTATTTCCTTTTGAAAACATAGGAATTGTGGTTTTAACCAACCAAGACAACTCTCTCTTACCGTATATGATAGTGGACACTATTACAAGAAGATTATTCAATATTACCCCAGAACCTAACTATCCGGTTAATATAAAAGAAATATATAAGCCTATGCCTTATAAGCAATTTAATAAGGATAAAATGCCAACCCATTCTTTAAATTCATTTTGTGGTTCTTATAAGGCTAAAGGGTTTGGAAGGATAGATATTGTAAAAGAAAATGGTAAACTATATGCTATTTTACCTACCTATAAATTTCAGTTGGAGCATTTAAACTATGACTCTTTTTTCTTAAAAACTACTAAAGAGTTTAAAGACGTATTTAATCCTCAATTTGACATTCAATTTATGAATAATATTAAAGGAAAAATTACATCATTAAAAATGTACTCTCAAAAAGAACCTATAGAGTTTAATAAGATACAGTAAACTTGTGTGAGTAGATTTTCACCTCCAAAAAACACCATATTAGCTTATGAGTGAAGACAAGAAAATAGTTAATCAACAACCTTTATGAATAAAAAAACTCCAAACTGCTGTTTGGAGTTCTCTTTTATAAGTTATTCTCTATAAAATCGTATTAAAAATACTGATTAACCTCAGTATCAGTAGGCAACTCTACTGGTTCTTTTCCTTGTTTAAATAAACGTGCGGTATAACTTCCTCTTAACGTAATAGTTGCTCCGTTAACCTCTAACCAACTACCTTCACGTAGTCCTAACACAGGAGTTTCGTTAAATATATGATACTCTTTAATACGCGTTTCTCGTGTTTCGCCCATGTGGGTAGAGTCTGGATTAGGATCTAAATAATGCGCATTAATATTAAACGGAATAAACCCTAAGGTTTTAAAACTCGGTGGATATACGATAGGCATATCGTTCGTATTCATCATAGTTACCCCACAAATATTACTTCCTGCACTGGTACCTAAATACGGAGTTCCGTTTTCAACTGCCGTTGTTAAATCTGGTAGTATATCATTTTTATATAATTGGCTTACCAGTTCAAACGTATTACCTCCACCTGTAAAAATTGCTTCAGCTTTTAAAACAGCATCCTTCGGGTTATCAAACTCATGTATCCCTACTACTTCTTTACCAATGGTAGCAAAAGCTTTGCGAGCTACAGAAGTGTATTCATCATATGTTTTTCCGCTTGCGCGTGCATACGGAATAAATAGTATGGTAGTTGCTTCTTTAAAAAAGTTTTTTAAGGTGGGTAAAATATATTCTAGGTACCCACTACCATGAACGGTAGATGTACTTGCTACAATTAGTTTTTTCATTTTTTATTTTTATTAAATGTTTAATAATTTACTTTTTGTTTGTGCTAAACGTATGTTTTACAACCTACTATAAACACTATGCTTTGCGAGTATTTATGGCTAAAATATGTAGTTAAAAATAAACCGTAAAATTATTTGATAAATAAAGTAGGGTTATTCAAGTCCTAGTTGTTTTTGTAGGTGTTATTTTATAAATCAAAAGCATATAAAACTATGAAAAATTTATTTTTCCTTTTTACAATTACATTATTATTCTCTTGTTCAGATTCTGTTGAAATTCCTATTACAGAAAACACTTCGTTTATAGAACTTGAAGGTACATGGAATTTAACTAGTTTAACTTCTGAGTATACAACTAAAGTTACTTCGCGTGTTTTATCATACGACAGCAAGTCTAACATTCATGGAGAAGATTATAACTTTTCGTTTAACTTTTCACAAAGCTCTAATAAATATACAACCAAAGGAGCTGTGAAAATAGTAACTAAAACAAAGATTAATGATAAGGTAGAAACTACAAACCATAATGCAACTGCTATACAAGGTTTAAGTGCTGGTAAATGGGAAGTGAAAGGAAATGAACTAATATTTAAAAACGGTAATAGTAATGTAATACAATCAAAATTTACTGTTGAGTCATTTTCTAAAAACAGAATGGTGTTAAAACAAGATTTATCTGAAAATAAGGTTGTAGATAATGATGTTATTAAAACAGAAGGAACAGCAACAATTGTTTTAGAAAGATAACATTTTATACTTTTTATTAAATGCCGTAAGACCGTTTGAAAGTTATTTTTCAAACGGTCTTTTTTCTTTGTTTAACAAAAATTTACCATGTTCTTAAAACATTTTTAAGACTGCTTGGTGGTTTATTTGTGATATGAAAAAATTGTTACTTGTTCTTTTTACTTGTTTCTCTTGTATTGCTATCGCGCAAAACACACCTAAAATTATTACTGGTACTGTGTTTATAGATAGTATTGCTACACAAGATGTACATATTATTAATAAAAAAATGGCCATTGGTGCGGTATCTAATGAAAATGGACGTTTTGAAATTTTAGCTGCAGAAAATAATACCTTATTAATTTCTCACCTTAACCTAGAGTATAAAGAGGTTACTATTACTAAAGAGCATATAAAAGCTAAAAACATTGTAATTTTTGTTGATAGTAAAACACACATGTTAGATGAAGTTGTGCTAGAAAGACAAAAAAGTATTTTAGAAATTGATAACGATATTCTTAGCAATGCTCCTATTGTTAATGCAAAAACCCTAAAACTCCCCTATGCTAATGTTATACAACCAAAAGATGAAAAAACAGTAAAAATTCAATCGGGAGTAGCAATTAATTTAACTGGCCTTATTAATGCTTTAAATGGAAAGAACAAGCTAAAAAAACAATTAAAAAAGGCAACTATTGAAGATAAAAATATTGAAAAAATCAGGAAGCACTTTACCGATGGCTTTTTTGTACAACAACTAAAAATAAAGAGAGAAAGCATTAATCAGTTTTTGCAAGCATGCATTTCAAAAGGAATTATAAACTTATATAATAAAGATAAAGTTTTAGAGCTTACAGCTGTTTTAATTGAAAATAGTAAAACCTCCCCTTACCTATTAGAAAATGAAAATATAAGAGTTACCAAAAAATAATTGCATGATTAAACAACTACCCATCACACTTTTACTTCTTATTACGTTAGGTGCTACTGCCCAGAAAAAAAGAAAGTTCTTATACGGGGTTTTAAATGATGAACTTGGTGTTATACCCAATGCTCATATTATCAACCTAAATACCCAACAAGGTACATTTAGTACCGATTTAGGTAAGTTTAGAATATTGGCAAAGCCTAACGATACCTTACAGGTTTCGTTTGTAGGATACGAAACCAAAAAAGTTAAGGTTACGAGTCTTCATTTTGGAATGGAAGAAAACGAGATTAAACTGATTAAAGTTCCTTTTGAATTAGATGAAGTGGAAGTTAAAAAACATAACTTAATAGGTTCTATTGCTATTGATGCCAAACAAACGCCCAAAGATATTGGCATGGAAAAAGCTAAAAGAGCTTTGGATTTTTCTATGATTGATTTTCAAGACCCTATTATTATGCCTATTGATGAGATTGATAAAATGGGGGTTCCTAATATGAGAAAAGTAACTGACCCTACTGCTAAATTTGCTGGTGTTGGAGGCGCAATTAGTTTAGGGAAAGATAATTATTCTGAACAGCTAAAAAGAACCCGAAAAAAAATAAAATTTAAAGAAAGCTTTCCTAAAATGCTGCTCTCAGAATTTGGAGAACATTTCTTTTATAAAGAACTTAACATACCTAAAGATAAGTATCTCCATTTTTTAGAATATTGTAATCCCTTAGGTATAGAAAAATTATATAAAGAACAACAACTCTTAAAAGTGATTGCCATCTTACAGCAAGAAAGTAAGAGCTATTTAAAAGTAATTAGTAATAACTAAGCACATGAAAAATATACTCCCTTCAATTATTTGTCTGTTTTTTATAATAAAAGCTACAGCACAAGAAAGCAGAAAATTCTTTTACGCTACCATACAAGATGAAGTAAGTGCCGTTTCTAACGCACATGTTATTAACCTAAACACTAAGCAAGGAACCTTTACTAATAACAATGGTGAGTTTAGGATTTTAGCCAAAGTAAGTGATACCTTACAAATTTCGTTTGTTGGTTATGAAACCAAAAACGTTGTGGTAAGTATAAATAACTTCGGAATACAAAAAAGTTATATTCAGCTAAAAAAAGTACCTATTGAACTGGATGAAGTAGCGATAAAAAAACATAATTTGCTTGGATATATTTCTTCGGACACAAAACACATAAAGTCTGAAAAAGAAATAAATGCCGAAACACTAAACCTACCTTTTGCCGGTTCTAGAATACTTACTCCTGCTGAAAGGAGGTTACATACTGCTACTTCAAGCTATGGAGGTATAGCAATTGACCCTTTGCTAAATTGGATTTCTGGTAGAATAAAAAAACTTAAAAAGTTTAAAGCTATTGAAGACAGAGAAAAAAGAATAGAAAATATACGTAACAACTACCATATAGTTATTGAGCATGAAATAAAAATACTAAAAGAGGATATTGACAGATTCATTTACTTTGTCGAATCTGCCGATGACTTCAATACTCTTTATTTAAATAATGAAGTAGCAATGATTACATTTTTACAGCAGAAATCAGAAGAATTTAAAAAGCTAAATCCTAAAAAATACAATTAAAATACCTCTTCCCTATTTGGTTATTTAAGTTACGCTTTCTTAAAATATTTTGTACCTTTAGGTGTATACTAATCTAACCTTATAAAGTACCATGAAAAAAGTTCTAATAACCTTATTGTTTTTATCTCAATTAGTATTCTCTCAAGAAGAACGAAAAACACTTTTTGGAATTGTTTATGATGAAAACGGTGTGTTAGAAAATGCTCATATTGTTAACTTTTCAACAAACCAAGCAACATTTTCTAATGATAAAGGAGAATACAAACTTTTTGCCAGACCTACCGACTCTATAAGGTATAGTAGTATAGGTTATAAAACCATATATGAAAAGCTTACCAAAGCTGATTTTAATACTTATAGAAAAAGAACCACTCTTGAAAAGCAAGACTATGAGTTAGATGAGGTTTTACTAAGAAACAATGAACTTTCAGGAGAATTAGCCAAAGACCTTAAAAAAGTAAAACAAGATAAAAACTTAGAAATCGCAAGTAAAGCTACCAACTTTTCTAATGTTAACTATACTAATTATCACTCAGACGATTATATAAGCAAACATGTAAAGCCTAATGTGGTTAGAGTAGATCCTACTAAAGCTTTTGAAGGTATGGGTACTACCAATACGTTTCCTGTAAAAGACTCAGAAAAACTATGGAAACTTCGTAAAGAATTAGCTTTTAAAGAAAGTATGCCTGCAAAACTACTTAATGAACTAGGTGAAGACTTCTTTTTTGTTGAGCTTGAAATTCCTGTAGATAAGTATTATCACTTTTTAGAGTATTGCAATCCGTTAGGCATAGAAAAACTCTACCAAAACCGCGAAGTGTTAAAAGTGATTAAAATTTTTAGAAAAGAGCATACAGAATACCTTAAAATTATTGGAAAACACTAATTTGGCGCAATAATTGATTTTTAATCAACCATGAAGAAAGTTATCATCCTTTTATTAGTACTTCCATTACTACTATCATTTACCTTACATAAATACTATGTTGCGTTAACTGAAATTGAATACAGAGAAGATACTCAAAGTGTACAAATGATTATGAATGTTTTTATGGATGATATTGAACTAGCCATAAACAAAGATTATAACACTAATCTTCAAATTGCTACTAAAAATGAGTTACCATCTATTAACGAATACTTTTATAAATACTTAAAAGCTCATTTTAAGATTAATATAAATGATGATGAAAAAGCCTATAAATTTATAGGTAAAGAATATGATGGTGACATTGTTTATTTTTATTTAGAAATTGAAAATGTTTCACTCCCAAAAACAATAAAAGTAGAAAACGATATTTTAGTAGATCATTTCCCTGATCAACAAAACCTTATTAAAGCAACTGTTAAAAAAGAACGTAAAAGTTTGTTTTTATCGAGTGATAATGATAAAGGTTTGTTAAATTTTTAATAAACCTTCTTTTTTAGTAATAAGATTTCATTAACTTTCCGCTTATTTATTCAAAAACTAATAAGCATATAATGAGAAAATATTCTACGCTATTATTCTCGGCACTCTTTGTATCCGCTTCCTTATTTGCCCAAGAAGCTCCTAAAAAAGAACGCCAGCAAGGTCATACCGACCAAAACAAATTTCGACAATTAAAAGATGTTTTAGCAACTCCTAACGATCAACGTACAGCATCAGGAGCGCCAGGTCATGCATACACGCAACAAAAAGTGGACTATGTAATGAGCTTACGTTTAGATGAAGCTACAGACAGGTTATACGGAGATGAAGATATTACCTACCACAATAACTCTAAAGACCATTTAGAGTATTTATGGTTACAGTTAGATCAAAATATGAGAGCTCCAGATTCTAAATCGCCTTTGGCAGAATCTAAAGGAGCTAATGGTTTTCAAACTCCTGATAAATTTGTGAGTGAAAACATGGACAAGCCAAAAGCTTTCGGTTTTAATATTGAAGCAGTAAAGTATGCTGATGGTAGAGACTTACCTCATACTATTAATCGTACTATGATGCGTATAAACTTACCTAAACCATTGGCACCAGGTGAAGTTTTTAAGTTTAGAATTAAATGGAACTACTTAATCAACAATTCTGTTGAAGACGGTGGTCGTTCTGGTTTTGAATCTTTCCCTGACGGAAATAAAAACTACACCATTGCTCAGTTTTTCCCAAGGTTATGTGTTTATAATAATGTTGAAGGATGGCAAAACATGCAGTTCTGGGGTCGTAGTGAATGGGCTTTAGAATTTGGTGATTACGATGTAAAAATTACAGTTCCTGCTGATCATATTTTAGAGGCTACTGGTGAATTACAAAACGAAAAAGAAGTCTTAACAAAAGAACAACGCAAGCGTTTTGAAAAAGCTAGAAAATCGTATAAAAACCCTGTATTTATTGTAACGCAGGCTGAAGCTGAAGCAAACGAGAAAGAAGGAACTACAAAAACTAAAACTTGGCATTTTAGAGCAAACAAAGTTCGTGACTTTGCTTTTGCTTCGTCAAGAAAATATATTTGGGATGCAATGGCAGTAAACATCAACGGAAAAGATGTGATGGCTATTTCATTATATCCAAAAGAAGGAAATCCTTTATGGGAAGAGCATTCAACTCGTGTTGTTGCTAATACTTTAGAAGAGTACTCTAAAATGACTTTTGATTACCCATATTCTAAAGCTATTTCTGTACACGCAAAACGTCAAGGAATGGAATATCCAATGATTTGTTTTAACTACGGACGTCCAAATCCTGATGGAACATATTCTGATAGAGTTAAAAACGGAATGATTGGAGTAATTACTCATGAGGTTGGTCATAACTTCTTCCCTATGATTGTAAATTCTGATGAGCGTCAGTGGACTTGGATGGATGAAGGGTTAAACTCTTTTGTAGAAATTTTAGCTGAATTAGATTACGATCCTAACTTTAATACTGGTAATTTACCTAAAGATATTGTTCGTTACATGAGTTTAGATCAGAATAAGTTAAGCCCAATTATGTCTCAAGGTGATTATGTGCATAATTTTGGACCTAATGCTTATACTAAACCAGCAGCAGGTTTATATATGTTACGTCAAACAATTATGGGACCTGAATTATTTGACTATGCTTTTAGAACATACTCTAAAAGATGGATGTTTAAGCACCCTACTCCTGCTGATTTCTTTAGAACAATGGAAGATGCTTCTGGTATGGACTTAGATTGGTTCTGGAGAGGTTGGTTCTATACAACTGATTATACTGATATTGGAATTAAAGAGGTTAAGCCTTTATATTTAACTAATAAACCAAATGAAGAAACTAAGAAAATACAACAGCAATACCCTTCTTACTTTGCTCAATTAGGTAAATTAATATACTTAACAACTGATAAAAAAGATGCTGATAAATCTGAGGTAGAAGCATACATCAAAGGGTTACCTTCTGATAAAAAAGCTAGCTTAAAAGAGATTCCTAACTACATGTATCAGGTAGAGTTTGAAAAACCAGGAGGTTTAGTAATGCCTATTATTGTGGAGTTAACATATGCTGATGGTACTAAAAAACGTGAAACCTTCCCTGCTCAAATATGGAAGAAAGATGAACGTAAAGTATTCAGAGTATTTACTTCATCACAAGAAATTAAAAGTATTGTTGTAGATCCAGATTTAGAAACTGCTGATATTGATACTTCAAACAACAGCTGGCCTAAACAAACAACAAACAAATTTGATGCTTTTAAAAACAAAGCAAAAAATTAATAAGGTTACAAAAACCTAGTCATAAAAAAAGCAGCCTTAAAGGCTGCTTTTTTTAACTTATCATCTTAATTATTATTTACTAAATAACTTATTTACTTCTTCATAAGTAAGTAATTTAGAAACTGTCATAATATCTGGATCTCTGCTTACATATTGTTGAATTTGCAACATAACAACTCCGTCAACCTTTGTATATTTTAACCAAATTACATCCCCGTTTGCTTTAATTTTATAAGGATCTCTTGGGTTTTCTTCAAAACCTTTTACGATTATTTGATGTAGTTTTTCCACATCATTATCTAAGTTTTTAAAAGAAAAATGAACATACTCGTGAATAGGATCGTTAATATTCTTATAATAAAAGTTATAAGCTTCATTTCCTATTTTCTCTAAATAAACATACTCTATCTTTCCTACTATTTCTGTTTTAGTAGTTTCAATAAATTCAATTTGAGAATACGAAGCTACAGAGAATAAAAGACCTGTTAATAAAAGTAGTTTTTTCATAAAATTCAAGGGTTTAAATTTGATATTGTTTTTAAGTTTTTAAATATAACTAAAACAACAACGTTTTTTACCTATAAAAAGTATTTTATCTTTTTAATTATCGTCTAAGTTCTTTTCTTTTATCTGGACATTATTTACTAAAGTAATCTGTATATAGACTAATAACACTCTATAAACCATTAAAAAAGAACAAAACAAGCTGCTGATTAATAGCTCAAAATATTTAAATATTTTTTATTTTGCAGTTCCTATTAATTCTTTAACTCCTCCAATAAATCATGTTAAAACAAATTTCGTTTCTCTTCTTAGTATTTTTTACTTGTTTTGTTTCTTTCTCTCAAACAACAAAGAAGTATAGCGAGAGTGATTTAAAAGATTTTAAAAAAAAGTTCTACTTGAATAGAGAAATTGGTGTTGATAGCTCTCTATATTACATGAACAAACTTTTACAAAGTAATAATGTTGCTTACAAGACTTTTGGATATGCTGCTACAGAATATTTAAAAGTAAGAGAAAAACAGCCTATAAACATTCCTTTTAAAGATAGTATAAATAAGTATCTACCCAAGATAGCCAAAACCAATAAAAATTTTCCCTTACTATTCGATATCCATATATTATTAGGTAATTCTGATAAAAGAAAAAAGTTAATTAAATCTGCTTTACAAAATTATATAGCAGCTGAAAACTACGCTTTTTTAGCTAAAGATATTGAGCGAACTATTAAAATTAAAGGTAATATAGCGCTCATTTATCAAGATATGGGAGAGTTAGACAAAGCTCTTAATAAAGCAAAAGAAACTCTTGAACTTATAGAAATAAATAAAGAAGCTCTTTCTAATAAGTACTATAGTAGTAAGTATAAAAGAATGTTTAATGTTGCCGCTATTTATGCTACCTTATATAAAAATGATAAAAAGAAACAACAATATGCAGACTCTTCATTACATTACTATAATTCCATACTAAAAACAAAAGAGTTTAATCTTAATAGCTATTACACTGGCAAAGTTTATTATGGCAAGGGAACTGTTTATACCTTAAAAGAAGAATACTCTAAAGCCAGTTCTTTCCTTGAAAAAAGCCTAGAGTTATTTGAAAAAAGTAAATCACAGTCATACTTGTATAAAGGTTATTATAATAATGCCTATAATTATTACATGTCTAATAATCTAAACAAAGCAAAAGAGAACTTTCTAAAGGTTTTAAAAATAAAAAAAGACACAATTCTAGATTACAATTATTTACACACTCATTATTATCTTTCTAAAATTCACTCTAAGCAAAATAAAATAGACTCTGCTAAATATCATTTAAACACTTTTATTATTGATTATGATAAACTTACTTCAAGAAAAAAACAGCAAATCAATGGAGCTTACAAGATAGATCTTGATAAAAAAATAAAAGAGTTAAAAGAATTAAAAGAATACATTGCTAACAAAAGTTTTTATTATAGAACAATTTTTATAATACTAATCCTCACCCTATTAATTATTAGTTTCCTAGTTGTTAAAAACTCTAAAGAAAAAAGAAAAGCTAATGAAAAACTAGATGAATTATTAGCTAAAATCTCAAAAAAAGAAGACTTAAATGAAAAATCTTTTTCATCACCTAATACCGTAAAAATAAAAGATGAACAACATCAACAAATTATTAATGGTTTATTAAAAATAGAGGAGAAAAAATACTTTTTAAAAGAAGAGTTTAACCTGTATAATGCGGCAAAAAAAATAGGCACTAATACTACCTACCTATCAAAAATCATTAAGGATTATAAAAAGATGAGTTTTAATGATTATACAAATGAGTTACGAATTAATTATATTATTGGAGTATTAAGTAATGACAAGAAAGTGAGATCTTATACAACTCAAGCTATTGGAGAAATAGCTGGATACAAGAACTCTAAGTCCTTTACTCGAATTTTTAAAAAACATATAGGTATAACTCCTTATCAATTTATAGAAAAAATTAATAAAGAGTTATAATGTTATAATTATTTGTAAATACTAAAAACTTTGTACTCATAGCATTTATCTTTACTATCCTCTCCAGGAGGTGGAGGTAAACAATCTTCTTCTCCATCTGTATCAGGTCCACCAAATACTTCTGTGTTTGGTTTTGCAATTGGGTCTCCTGCAAATATTTTAAATTTTTCTTCTGATGTTAATTCATACTTCATTAACGACTCAATAGATAAGCATTTCATAAGTTTTAATTTTTCTGTTTAGGTAAAGTTAATTTTTTTATCAGTTCTTTTTCACTTACACATACATCACTCCAAAACACAACAACAAATAACTCATAAACAAGCACTTAAACACTTTTTTATAGTGCTATTTTTTTTAAATAGTACCTGCTTTTTTCTTAAATAGTCACTTAATATGCTTCTTTTCCTTTGCTAATCTCCTAATATTTGTGATACATAATTCTTAAATGCGGAACCTGAAAAGCATATACTTAGAGTAAGGAAAATTAAAATTAATTAACCATGTTAAAATCAATTTCAAGCTTAGGAAACGTTTTGAATAAATCAGAACAAAGAGAAGTTAATGGAGGTCAAATTGTATGTCCTAGAGGAACTTATTTAAAATGTGACTGGATAAGATGCTAGTGTGAGCCAGAATATACTGAAAAACCTTTTGAAGATTTTGATCATTAAAAACAAATAACTAAAACTAATCAATCATGTTAAAATCAATTGTAAACTTAGGAAACGTTTTAAACAAAACAGAACAAAAAGAAATCAATGGAGGCCAAATACCATGCGGAGTAAATGAAATACTAGTTTGTAAGTTTGGACGATGCTGGTGCCAACCAGAAATTGTTGTAGAACTTCCAAAAGACTTTGATCATTAAAAAATTAATAACTAAAACTAATTAATTATGTTAAACTCAATTTCAAAATTAGGAAACGTTTTGAATAAATCAGAACAAAGAGAAATTAATGGGGGAATACTACAATGTCCTGATCATACAGTATATACATGTATAGGTACACCTCCTATGGTATCTTGTTGGTGTCAACCTTATTTTCAACCAGGTGATGAAATAGCTACTAGATAATCAAGTAACTTGTTAAAATTAAAAAGCCACTTATATCTTAATAAGTGGCTTTTTTTATAAACTATACAAGTTTCTTAGCATTCTTTACTTTTTGTTTGGTAAGTGCAATATCAATTACCTCACTCATATCGGTTACATAATGGAATGTTAATCCTTTTAAGTAACTTTCTTTTATCTCTTCTATATCTTTTTTATTATCAGCACACAAAATAATTTCTTTGATGTTTGCTCGTTTTGCAGCCAATATTTTTTCTTTAATACCTCCAACTGGAAGTACTTTTCCACGTAACGTTATTTCACCTGTCATAGCTAATTTATTTTTCACTTTACGTTGCGTAAACAAAGATACTAAAGAAGTTAGCATAGTAATACCAGCACTTGGTCCATCTTTTGGAGTTGCCCCTTCTGGTACGTGAATGTGTACATCATACTTATCTAATACTTCAGGGTTTATTCCAAACTCCTCCGCATTAGATTTAATATACTTCATTGCAATTGTTGAAGATTCTTTCATTACCGTACCTAAGTTACCCGTAATTGAAAGGTTACCTTTTCCTTTAGAAAGAATAGATTCAATAAATAAAATATCTCCTCCAACACTTGTCCAAGCCAATCCGGTAACTACTCCTGCTACATCATTACTTTCATATTTATCACGTTCTAAACGTGCAGGTCCTAAAATAGTTTCTATATCTTCATTCGTTAAAACAACATTGTACTCCTCCTCCATTGCTATAGACTTTGCAGCGAAGCGAACTACTTTTGCTACTTGTTTCTCTAAACCACGAACTCCAGATTCTCTTGTATATCCTTCTACTATTTTCTCTATTTGCTTTTTACCTACCGTTAAATGCTCTTTAGATAATCCGTGCTCTTTTAACTGTTTAGGAAATAAGTATTTTTTTGCTATTTCTACTTTTTCTTCAATAGTATAACCTGTAACATTAATAATTTCCATACGATCTCTCAATGCCCACGGAATTTGATTAATGTTATTAGCTGTAGCAATAAATAATACCTTAGAAAGGTCGTACCCTACTTCTAAATAATTATCATAAAACGATGTATTTTGCTCTGGATCTAAAACTTCTAACATAGCAGAAGAAGGATCTCCTTGATGACTTTGACTTAACTTATCAATTTCATCTAATACAAACACTGGGTTTGAAGTCCCGGCCTTTTTAATATTTTGAATTAAACGACCTGGCATCGCTCCTATATAAGTTTTACGGTGTCCACGAATTTCAGCTTCATCACGTAAACCACCTAAAGACATACGTACGTACTTACGCCCTAGTGCTTCAGCAACCGATTTACCAAGCGATGTTTTACCAACTCCTGGAGGTCCATATAAACAGATAATAGGCGATTTCATATCGCCTCGTAACTTAAGAACAGCCAAATGTTCTATAATACGTTCTTTTACTTTCTCTAATCCGAAATGATCTCTATCTAAGATTTTTTCAGCTCTTTTTAAATCAAATTTATCTTTTGAATACTCTCCCCATGGTAACTCCAACATTAACTCTAAATAGTTACGTTGAACACCATATTCGGCCATTTGAGGATTCATACGTCTTAAACGGTTTAACTCTTTTTCAAAAGTTTCTCCAACCTCTTTATTCCATTTCTTTGACTTTGCTTTAGCACGCATTTCATCTAGCTCTTGTTCATGAGAAACACCACCTAACTCATCTTGAATGGTTTTTAACTGTTGGTTTAAGTAATATTCACGTTGTTGCTTATCTAAATCAGAACGTGTTTTAGATTGAATATCATTACGTAATTGTAATTTTTGAAGCTCTTTATCTAAGTTCTTTAACGTTAGTAGCGCACGCTCTTTTAAATTGTCTTTCTCTAACAATACTTGTTTTTGCGATACGCTTAACTCCATATTTGATGAAATAAAATTCACCAAAAATGAACTTGACTGAATGTTTTTAATTGCAAACGATGCTTCTGAAGGTAACATAGGGTTTTCTTTAATAACCTCTAATGCCAAGTCTTTAATAGAATCGATAATTGCATCAAACTCTTTTTGATCGTCAATTTCTCGTTCATCAACAGCTTCTTTTACCTTTGCTTTTAAATAAGGTTCTTCTTGCGTAATTTCTTCAATTTCAAAACGCTTTTTACCTTGAATTATCACAGTTGTATTACCATCAGGCATTTTTAACACACGTAATATTTGTGCAACCACACCTGTTTGATAAATATCATCTATTCCTGGATCTTCTACTTCACTATCTTTTTGCGCTACCACTCCTACAACTTTATCTCCCTTGTTAGCGTCTTTAATTAACTGAATAGACTTATCTCTACCTGCTGTAATTGGTATTACAACTCCTGGAAATAAAACTGTATTACGTAATGGAAGAATTGGTAACTCTTCTGGAATACTTTCTCTATTTATTAACTCTTCATCTTCTGGTGTTAGTAATGGGATTAACTCAGAATCTTCATTAAAAACATCTTGAAGCGACAAATTGTCTAAATGTAATATTTTTGATTTGCTCATATCTTATTTATTCTGTCATAGTGGCACTTTTAATTTTTTACTTAAAATAAAACCACTTTTTTAAAATCATAAACCACTGATAAACAAAAGAATATAAACACTCTAATATCTATCATACTATCTATATTTCAATTCTTATGCCAACAAAAGCTATAAATAACTTAATTTGTAACTTATTTTATTTTGAATCGTCTTATTAATATCTTATTTCAACAAAAACTAACCAGAAAAATGAAATTTAAATTTTTAATTCTTTCACTTATACTATTATTTGCTAGTTGTTCTTCTAAAACAAACTCTCCTGAGTTTACAGAAAAAGCAGCTGGACGTTATTATTTTAATGCTGATGAAATTATAGAAGTTACTTTTAATGAAGATAATAAATTGCTTATAAAATGGCGTAATCAAGATTTAGAGCCTTTAAAAGTAAACGATTCTTCTTTTTATGTTAGAGAATTGAATGAGAAACTAATTTTTAATACATCTGAAAACAAAATAGAATTAGCTGAAAAAAGAGAACACAATGGTGAAAAATATGTTTTCAAGAAGCTAAAAAAAGGGGAAAGAACACCTAGTGAATATTTAACAGAAGGTAACTTTGAAGCTGCTTTAAAAGGTTATAAAGCTATTAAAGAAAAAGATAGCTTAAATCCTGTAATTAGAGAGAGAAACTTAAACAGATTGGGATATCAATATCTTAGAAAAGATGAATTTGAAAACGCAATTAATGTTTTTAAAATCAACATTGAATTGTATCCTAATAGTTCTAATACCTACGATAGTACTGCTGATGCTTACGCTAAAATGAAAGATACTATAAAAGCTATTGAATACTATAAAAAAGCACTAGCTATCAATCCTGAAAATAGTAGTTCTAAACGAAATTTAGAAAAACTAACTTCAAAAAATGAAGAATAATGGAAAAGCTAAAATACCCTATTGGTAAACCTGAGATACCAAACAATATTTCTTCTAAAAATATTGCTAAATGGATTGAAACCATAGAAGACTTCCCAAAAAGACTAAACAAGTTAGTTTCTGATTTATCCGAAGAACAATTAGATACTCCGTACAGAGAAGAAGGTTGGACAATTAGGCAAGTGATACATCACTGTGCTGATAGTCATCATAATTCTTATACTCGCTTTAAATGGGCTCTTACTGAAGATAAACCAGTTATAAAGGCTTATTTTGAAGATCGTTGGGCTGAATTATTTGATTCTAAAACTGCTCCTATTCAACTTTCGTTAGATATTCTAAAGGCATTACATGCCAAATGGGTTTACTTCATTAAAGGGTTAACTCAGGATGACTTAAACAAGTCGTTTATCCATCCAGATGGAAATGAAGAAGTAAGTTTAAAAGAAAACATTGGTATTTATGCTTGGCATTGTAACCATCATTATGCACATATTGAACAATTATTAATTAGAAAAGGCTGGTGTTAAAAGACATGATAAAAAATCATTTGTTATTTTTTTAAAATAATAGAGAGCATTTTAAACCTTTGATGAGCTTCAATTGTGCTTGCTGTATTTCCTGGTATAATCATAGAGTCTCCATTTTGCAAGTTAGTAAATACTTCATCTACCAATACTTCTGCTGATCCTTCTATAACTTGAATAAATGTTGAAAAAGGAGTTGGCTCTGGCTTATATATTTTACCATAATCCAAAGCTAGTACTATAATATCGTTTGTTTCAGCGTATGATATATGTTCAATTACTATGGTGTTTGAAACATAATGTAACTTATCTTTTATATTATAACTTATCAACTTCTTAAATTCATCATTTTTCATGTAATATAAAGGTTAAAATTGAACTATAAGTTACATTGAAATGGTCTATTATTTATTACATAAAACCTACTTTAAATTACATATATCACAGATTTTTATATAAAAAAAATCGTTTTGAGCTAAAACGATTCTTTTATTAATGATCATTATAAAAACTAGTTTTAAAGAGTAGCTTGGTAGTTAGCCTTTAAAATACCTATTACCTCACCACGATCCTTATGTAGTTTAGTTTCTAGTCTTTTAAATAAATCTACTTCTTTTCCTGATTCAAATTTCACATCCTCTTCTGTTAATTTAGGATACTTAACCTTTAATGCTTTAGACTGTTTACCCCAATCTCCACTAAATTTAAAAAACTCATTTGTTTTTTTCTGCTCTCCTTTGTTTTCGGTTTCCATGATTACATAATTTAAAATAATGCTGAATTACATTTATACAAAGATTGTTCTAAATAACACTAATTCTATTACATAATCAAAGTATTATATTACATAAATCACAGATTTTCAAGATTTTTACTTCTCTTTTTTCCTGTTTTTTTAAAATAAGAAGGTGAATGTCCTGTTATTTTTTTAAACTGATTAGATAAATGAGCCACACTACTATAGTGCAATCTGTAAGAAATCTCAGTAAGATTTAACTCATCATAAAGTATAAGTTCCTTGGCTTTTTCTATTTTATGTTTTATAATAAAATGCTGAATTGTAATCCCCTTAACCTCTGAAAACAAATTGGATAAATACGTATAATCATATCCTAATTTTTCACTAATAAAATCAGAGTAATTAACCTTAGGTACTTCCTCTGAATAGTGTATCATATTAATAATTGTGTTCTTTATCTTATCAATGAGAATACTTTTTTTATCATCTAATAACTCCAAGCCAGAAACTGCTAAATTAGATTTTAACTGTTCTTTTTGTTTTTCAGTAAGTTTTTCTTGAGTTTCAACCAAACCAAGCTCAATATTGGTATAATGAAGTCCAAGTTTTTGCAACTCTTGTTTAACCATTAGTTTGCACCTTAAACTTACCATATACTTTACATATAGCTTCATCGTGTTTTATTAGTAAATACCTGATTTAAAATTAGTTAAAGATACATTATAAATACCTATACAGGAGTAATAACAACTAGTATTTATCCTATTTTTTACAAAAAAGCTTTAACTATAATAAAATCAACAGAGCAATACCTACAAACACTACAATCTGAGCCCACTTTAAGTATATTCCTACTTTATTGTGCTGTTTGATGTAATCGGAAATTTTTCCTGCTAAAATAGCTATTGAAGAAAATATAAAAAATGACGTTAGTATAAACAGACCTCCTAATACATAAAACTGAATAACGTTTGACAAGGTGTCAGAAAACAAAAACTGTGGGAAAAACGCCAAAAAGAAAATTGTAACCTTGGGGTTTAGCACATTCATCCAAAAACCTGTTTTGAATAATTGTAGTGTTGATTTTTTCTGTACATTTTCTGTTGAAAAAGCAATATTAGCATCACTTTTATACACTTGAAAAGCTAAGTACAGTAAATATCCTGCTCCAAATAACTTAATAATAAAAAATAAATTGGGATTTTGTTTTATGATTTCTGAAACTCCAAAAGCAACCAAAGTTGTATGAATAATACATCCCGTCATTAAACCAGCAACCGTGGCTAACCCATATTTTTTTCCATTGACGATACTTTGTGTCAACACAAAAATATTATCAGGTCCTGGCGAAATAGCTAAAGTAGCCGTAGCAAATACAAAAGAAATGAGAGTTTCTAGCATAAATTAACTTTCAGCTAAAATAGCTTTATTGATTCTTTTTACCAAGCTTGGTCCTTCATAAATAAAGCCTGTATAAATTTGTACTAAGTCTGCACCTGCTTTAAGCTTTTCTAAAGCATCTTTTTCAGAATGGATACCTCCTACTCCAATGATAGGAAATGCTTTATTAGAATTATCTGCTAAATACTTAATCACCCTCGTACTTCTATCTTTAACTGGTTGTCCGCTTACTCCTCCATTACCTATTTCTTGTAAACGCTCTTTAGAAGCTTTTAAATTATCTCTATTTACTGAAGTATTCGACGCTATTACTCCATCAATCTTTGTTTCAGCAACTAATTCAATAATTTCATCTAACTGTTGATTATTTAAGTCTGGCGCAATCTTTAATAGAATTGGTTTTTGTTGCGCTTCAGTGTTGTTTAACTTTTGAACTTCAGTAATTAGTTCCTTTAAGTAATCAGCATCTTCAAGTTTTGCATGACTAGATACATTTGGACAACTTACATTAAGCACAAAATAATCTACATACGGATGTAATCCTTTAAAACACGCTACATAGTCTTGTGTATAATTTTCAGGAGCTGTATTCGTATTCTTACCAATATTTCCTCCAATAATTATTTTTCCTTTATTCTTTTTTAATTGTTCAATTGCTGCTTCTAAACCTTCATTATTAAAACCCATTCGATTAATAATTCCCTTATCATCTTTTAAACGGAATAAACGTTTTTTTGGGTTTCCTACTTGACCTTTTGGTGTTACGGTACCTATTTCAACAAAACCAAATCCAAAATTAGCCAACTCATTGTACAACACTGCATTTTTGTCAAACCCTGCTGCCAATCCTACAGGATTTTTAAAAGTTAGCCCAAATAAGTTACGTTCTAATTTTTTATCTTTTATTTGATACATTCCTCTAAAAATAGAAGGCACTCCTGGTATTTTTGATAAAAACTTTACCAATGAAAATGTAAAATGATGAATTTTTTCAGGATCAAAAAGAAAAAAAATTGGACGAATAAGTAATTTGTACATCAGTTTATTTTAGTTTGTCTTATTTATTAAATATAAAAAAAGCTCCATAAATGGAGCTTCTGAATTATCGTAATACAGCATCTAAACTCTTTTCGAATGTTTGCTGTAGTTTCTGCATTATTTTATCTATTTGTTTATCTGCCAATGTTTTGTTTTCATCTTGTAAAACAAAACTTACAGCATAAGATTTTTTACCTTCTGGTAATTTATCTCCTTCGTATACATCAAACAAATCCACTTCTTTTAAAAGCTTTCTTTCTGACTGAAATGCTAAGTTATAAATCTCTTTGAATTCAACTTTATTATCCAATAACAAGGCTAAATCACGCTTTACAGCTGGAAATTTAGGTAAATCAGCTACTTTTATTTTTTTCTTACCAACTAAACCTAAAATATTTTGCCAGTTAAAATCAGCGAATAATACTTCTTGTTTAATTGAAAATTCTTTTAAAATTGTTCTTTTAACAACTCCTAACTCTACTAATTTAGTTTTCCCTAAGCTTAACGTAATTCCTTCAGAAAACACATCTGATTTTGTTGGAGTAGTCTTTAATTTATCAATTCCTAAACGACTTAATAAAGCTGTTACAACTCCTTTAACATAGAAGAAGTCTGATGCTTGTGAAGCAACTTTCCAGCTATCTTGTGTTCTATTTCCTGTAACAAACAATGTTAAATGCTTGTCTTCTTGGTATCCACTTTCGTATTTATGATACGTTTTTCCGAACTCATAAAACTTTAATGAATTATTCTTTCTATTAATATTGTAAGCAACTGACTCTAAACCACTAAATAGTAACGATTGACGCATTACTTTTAAATCGTTACTCAACGGATTAAGCATTTCAACATTAAAGTCAGCGTTTAAGTTATCAGATAACTCAATATAATCAGCTTTCGTTAACGAATTAGCCATAGTTTCATTAAAACCTATCGACGTTAATTGGTCAGCTACAATGTTTTCAATCTTAACGTTTTTATCACTATCAAAAGAAATTGATGTGTTTAGTTTATGAGAAAACTCTATGTTATTATACCCATAAACACGTAAAATCTCTTCTATAATATCCGACTCACGTTGTACATCTACTCTATAAGAAGGTACCACTAACCCTAAACCTGCCTCAGTAACACTATTTATTTTAATATCTAGTGAAGCTAAAATCTTTTTTATAGTTTCTTTCGGTATTTCTTGACCTATTAATTTATATGCATTATCAAACGATAAGAATACCTCAAAATCTTCCACCTTTACTGGGTAAAAATCTAAAATATCAGAAGACATTTTTCCTCCTGCATATTCTTCAATTAATAAAGCAGCACGCTTTAAAGCATACTTTGTAGTATTAATATCAATTCCTCTTTCGAAACGGAAAGAAGCATCCGTATTTAATCCGTGACGTTTTGCTGTTTTTCTAACCGATACTGGATTAAAGTAAGCACTTTCTAAGAAAATAGAAGTTGTATGTTCTGTTACTCCTGATTTTGCTCCTCCAAACACACCTCCTATACATAATGGATTATCATCTGCATCACAAATCATAATATCTTCAGAAGACAACTCTCTTTCTACATCATCTAGAGTAGTAAATTTTGTTCCTTCCTCTAAAGTTTTTACTACTACTTTACCTCCTCTAATTTTAGAAGCATCAAAAGCATGTAATGGCTGTCCTAATTCGTGTAATACATAATTTGTAATATCTACGATATTATTTTTAGGTGTTAACCCTATTGCTTTTAACCTATTTTGAATCCACTCTGGTGATTCTTTTACTTCTACATCAGTTATTGTAATACCACAATAACGAGGAGCTAAATCTTTATCTTCTATTTCGATATCGATTTTGTGAGTACGCTCATCAACATGAAAGTCTGATACTGATGGAGATATTAATTCAATATTAGTTCCTTGCTGAATTAATCCAGCTCTTAAATCACGTGCAACACCGTAATGGCTCATTGCATCCGCACGGTTTGGTGTTAAACCTATTTCAAAAACGTGGTCCGTTTCTATATTAAAAACTTCTGAACAAGGAGTACCTGGTACTAAGCTTTCATCTAAAACCATAATTCCGTCATGACTTTGTCCTAAACCTAATTCATCTTCAGCACAAATCATTCCGTGACTCTCTTCTCCTCTAATCTTTCCTTTTTTGATTTTAAAGCCTTCTCCTTTTTCATCATACAACATAGTACCAACAGTAGCTACAGGTACTTTTTGACCCGCTGCAACATTTGGTGCGCCACATACAATTTGCACAGGGTTACCATCTCCTAAATCTACAGTGGTAACTTTTAACTTATCTGCATTTGAATGCTTTTCACAAGTTTTAACTTCACCTACGACAACTCCTTTAAGGCTTCCTTTAATACTCTCTACAGTTTCTATTCCTTCAACTTCAAGACCTAAATCAGTTAATAACTCACCTGTTTTATCTGCCTCCCAGTCTGTCTGTAAAAATTGTTGTAACCAATTGTATGATATCTTCATAATCAATCTCTAATTTTAGCGTGCAAATTTACGCAAAATAAAGGAAAAACTATAAACTAGTTATCTACAAAAGATATACGATTGATTATTAACCTTTTGGTAACATTGGGAAATTATATTTTTTATTGATTTGTAACGAGTTAACAAAATTTTAACATTTCAAGAAAAATATTATGAAACATAAACTACTCTTCTTTTTTTTGATAGTATCTCTATCAATTTTTTCTCAAGCCCCTTCATATTATAACGACGTAAACTTGAATTTATCAGGTTCTGCTCTAAAAAATGAACTGGCTACAAAAATTATTAATACACATACCACTAACTTATCTTATACTCCTGGTGTGTGGAATGCTTTAAAACAAACCGATTTAGATCCTAACGATCCTAGTAAAGTTTTATTAATTTACGGATATAGTGACACTGACGGTAATTATGTTACCGACAGAACTAGAGACAAGGATGCTAACGGTGGTACAGCTGGTACACAATGGAACAGAGAACACGTATATGCTAAATCATTAGGAAATCCTAATTTAGGAACTTCTGGTCCTGGTGCAGATGCGCATCATTTAAGAGCTGCTGATATTTCTTTCAACTCTCAAAGAAGCAGCAAAAAATTTGCAGATGGCTCTGGTAATGCTGGTGATGTTTCTGGTGGTTGGTACCCTGGTGATGAATGGAAAGGTGATGTTGCCCGTATGATGATGTATATGTATTTACGTTATGGCAACCAATGTTTACCTACTGGTGTTGGTACAGGAGCTACTATGGCTTCAGACTCTAACATGCTTGCTTTGTTTATTCAATGGAATGTAGATGATCCTGTATCTGACTTTGAAAAACAACGTAATCCTATTTTAGAAGGAATTCAAGGAAATCGTAATCCATTTATTGACAATCCTGCTTTTGCTACTGAAATTTGGGGAGGCCCTCAAGCTGAAGATTTATTTGGAGGTGGTAGTGGTTCTGACACCGAAGCTCCTACTGTTCCTACTAACTTATCTGCTTCTAACATTACTGAAACTACAGTTGATTTAACTTGGTCTGCTTCTACAGATAATATTGGTGTTTCAGGATATGATATATATAATGGAGCTACTAAAATAACCACAACCTCTTCAACTTCCTATACTGTTACAAACTTAACAGCAGCTACTAATTATACTTTTTCTGTAAAAGCCAAAGATGCAGCAGGTAATGAATCTACTTCTAGTAATTCAGTTTCTGTAACAACTAACGCTAGTTCAGGTGGAGGAAGTGGAACAGCAACAGATTTATTAATTTCTGAATATGTAGAAGGTTCTTCAAATAATAAAGCTATTGAAATTGCTAATTTTACTGGAGCTACTGTAAACTTATCTGGATATTCGTTAAAAAAAGCTGCTAATGGTGGCGGGTGGACTAATACTTTAACTTTAAGTGGCCAATTAACAAATGGAAATGTTTATGTAATTGCTAATAGCAGTGCCTCTAGCACAATACTTAACAAAGCTGACAGAACAGACACAGGTGTAATTTCTTTTAACGGAAACGACGCTGTTGGTTTATTTAAAGGAAGTACCCTTATCGACTTAATTGGAGATCCTAATAGCTCTTCTACATTTGCGCAAGACAAAACAATGCAAAGAAAATCTTCTGTTACATCTCCTAACAGTTCTTATACAACTTCTGAATGGGATATCTTAGCTAAAGATACATTTAGCGGCCTGGGAAACCACAACATTAATGGCGGATCTACTACTCCAGATACTACTGCTCCATCAACTCCTACTAACGTTGCTGCTTCTAGCATAACACAAACTTCTGTTAATTTAAGTTGGACGGCATCAACAGATGATACTGGTGTTACAGGATATGAAGTGTATCAAGGAAGCACAAAAATAACAACTGTCACTGCTACAAGCTATTCTGTTAGTGGGTTAACAGCTTCAACAAGCTATGCATTTTCCGTAAAAGCAAAAGATGCTGCTAATAATATTTCTTCAGCTAGTAATACGGTAAATGTAACAACTTTAGCAAACACAGTTTCTTACTGTAGCACTAAAGGAAATAACGTAAATTATGAATGGATTGACAATGTTGCTATTGGAGGTATTTCAAATACTACTAGTGCTAATAATGGATATGCAGACTTTACTTCTTTAACTGGTAATTTACCTTACGGAAGCAATACTATAGTAGTAAGCGCAGGTTTTTCTAGCTCTTCTTACACTGAATATTGGAAAGTTTGGATTGATTTTAACCAAAACGGAACTTTTGAGTCTTCTGAAGAAGTTGTTAGTGGCTCTTCATCTAGCTCTGGTAATTTATCATATAATTTTTCTGTACCTACCTCTGCTTTAGCAGGTGCTACAAGAATGCGTGTATCAATGAAATGGAATGCAGCTCCTTCACCTTGTGAAACATTTTCTTATGGTGAAGTTGAAGATTACACTGTTAACATAGGTGGTAGCTCAAAAGGTATTGGATACAACAATATTACTATTGATGGAAAGTTAGGAAATGAAGCTTCTATCTTTGATGCTAGTGTTTTACCAAACCCTAGTGTTGATTTCGTAAAAATTAAATTAGCAGATGACAGAAATGCTACTTTTAAAATTACAACCTTAACAGGTCAACAAGTTTTAACAGGAAAAGTTACTCATAACAATCTTAACATTTCAAGCTTAAATAACGGAATTTATATTCTTGAAGTAAACGACGGTCAAAAATCGTTTACTAAAAAGATTATCAAAAATAGTTTATAGCTATAGAATACAAAAAGAGCTTCCAAAATTGGAAGCTCTTTATTTTTTTATACAATTTAAAAGACTAAACTTCAATTGTAGTTTTTGACTCTTTTGAAGAAAACACATAAGTATATAACCACATAAGAGTAAATGTTGGTACAACATCTAACCCCGGCATTGCTTCTTCAATAAAAGCAATAGCTCCTGCTACTTTACCTTTATTTCCTTTATACATTTTTGTCATTATATACGCAGATGCTGGTGCCCAAACAATATCAGACAACTCTCCAAGCCCAGGTATCAAATAAGATACATACCCAATAGCGTCAAACAATAAACTTAATGCTAGTTTTTGGTACTTTTTTTCTTTATTCATTTAGTATTAAATTAATTCCACACTTAACAAATCAAAATTCAAGCCAAAATTTATAACTTTTATCTTGTAAATTGATAAGTTTGTCCTAAAATACTAAAAACGAATGACTTTTTCTGATTTCATCAATCAAATAGAAAGATTGCAGCAAAAGCAACTGGGTGGTTTAACATCTCAATTTAAATTAGCTCCAAAGTTAAGAACACGTTTTTCAGAAGAATTAATACAAAGTAAAAATCCTAGAAAAGCAGCTGTTTTAGCGTTATTTTATCCTGACAATAATAACCAAACACGTTTTTTACTTACTGAAAGAGCCAGTTATAATGGAGCACATTCATCACAAATAAGTTTTCCTGGAGGTAAGTTCGATAAAGAGGATAATAACTTAAAAACAACTGCTTTACGTGAAACTTTTGAAGAAGTTGGTGTACACTATAAATCTATTGAAATAATACGACAAACTTCAGACGCCTATATTCCTCCTAGTAACTTTTTAGTAGCTCCATTTATAGGTATTTCAGAAAAAACACCTCATTTTACTCCAAATGAAGAAGTTGCAGAAATTATTGAAGTTTTATTAGCTGATTTATTAGACGATTCAAACTTAACTTCAGTAGAAATGGAAACCTCATATATGAAAAACATTGAGGTACCATGCTTTAAATTAAACGATTACATTGTGTGGGGTGCAACTGCCATGATGCTTTCAGAAATTAAAGATTTATTTAAATAGTTTTTTTTATGGTTTTCTTTTGTAATTTAGCATTTACACTAATAAAACCTGATTATAAAAATGCCTTTATTTAAAAGGAATCCTTTTGGACATATATTGTTCATTAAAAGATTTTTAATACAAGTTCTCGGAGTTATTTCTCACGGACGTTACCGTAAGTTTAATGACCTACAAATAGAGGGAATGGATGTTTTAAGAAGTCTCCCCGACCAAAAAGTACTATTTATTTCTAACCATCAAACTTACTTTGCCGATGTAGCAGCCATGTTTCATGTATTTAACGCTGCTTTAAAAGGTAGAGACGACAATATTAGAAACGTAGGTTATTTATGGAAACCTAAACTAAACATTTATTATGTTGCTGCAGGTGAAACCATGCGTTCTGGTTTACTTCCTAAAATTTTTGCTTATGTAGGTTCTGTTTCTGTTGAAAGAACTTGGAGAAGTGCAGGTAAAGATGTAAACAGACAAGTAAAAATGTCTGACATTTCTAATATAGGTAAGGCATTAGATGATGGTTGGGTAATCACCTTCCCACAAGGTACAACTACCCCTTTTAAGCCTATTCGTCGTGGTACAGCTCATATTATTAAAACCTATAAGCCTATTGTAGTTCCTATAGTGATTGACGGGTTTAGACGTTCTTTTGACAAAAAAGGATTGATGATAAAAAAACGTAACGTACTACAATCTATGGTTATTAAAGAGCCTTTAGAAATTGATTACGAAAATGAGGATGTAGCTAGCATTGTTGAAAAAATTGAATATGCTATAGAGCAACATCCATCTTTTTTAAAGGTGTTAACACCTAAACAACTTCAAGAACAAGAAGAGTTCATTGAAAAAAGACGTTTTTGGGGAGCTGATAAACCTTAAGAAAAAGAAAAGAAAGATTAATAACATTAAAATTAACGTTTAAGTTATGGCTGATAAATCTATTTTAAATAAAAAGTCGATAGACTTCTTAGAAAAATATTTAAATAATGCTGCTCCCACTGGATACGAGTGGGAAGGGCAAAAAATATGGATGAACTATTTAAAACCTTATGTTGATGAGTTCATTACAGATACTTATGGTTCTGCTGTAGGAGTTATAAACCCTGATGCTAAATATAAAGTAGTTATTGAAGGACATGCTGATGAAATTTCTTGGTATGTAAATTATATTTCTGATGACGGGTTAATTTATGTAATCCGTAACGGAGGTAGCGACCACCAAATTGCTCCTAGTAAAATTGTAAATATTCACACTAAAAACGGAATTGTAAAAGGTGTTTTCGGATGGCCAGCAATTCATACACGTAATAAAGCTAAAGAAGAAGCTCCTAAACCTGATAATATTTTTATTGATCTGGGATGCTCTACTAAAGAAGAGGTTGAAAAATTAGGTGTACATGTTGGTTGTGTTATTACATATCCAGATGAATTCCATATTTTAAACGGAAATAAGTTTGTTTGTCGTGCTCTAGATAACCGTATGGGAGGGTTTATGATTGCTGAAGTAGCTCGTTTATTACACGAAAACAAGAAAAAACTACCTTTCGGACTGTATATTACAAACTCAGTTCAAGAAGAAATTGGTTTACGTGGTGCACAAATGATTACTGAAACAATTAAGCCTAATGTTGCTATTGTTACCGATGTAACACATGACACTACTACACCTATGATCGACAAGAAGAAAGAAGGTCATTTAGAGTTAGGTAAAGGTCCTGTAGTAGCGTATGCTCCTGCTGTGCAACAAAAATTAAGAGATTTAATTATTGATACTGCCGAAGCTAACAAAATTCCTTTCCAACGCTCTGCCCTATCAAGAGCTACAGGAACTGATACTGATGCATTTGCATATAGCAATGGTGGTGTTGCTTCTGCTTTAATCTCTTTACCATTACGTTACATGCACACTACCGTTGAAATGGTACACCGTGAAGATGTTGAAAACGTAATTAAAATGATTTACGAAAGTTTATTAAAAATTGAAGACGGAGAAAATTTCTCTTATTTCAAATAATAGAAATAATTAAACGTCATTACTTCCCTGTAATGACGTTTTTTTTACCGACCTTTTATGGATGAATTAATAGATATTGTTGACGAAAACGGAAACTACACAGGTAAAACCTGCTTAAAATCCGAAGCTCACAAAAATGGCTACTTCCACCCTACTATTCATATTTGGTTATATACTCCAGATCAACAAATACTACTTCAAAAAAGAGCATTAACAAAAAAAGTGTTTCCTGGTTTATGGGATATTTCTGTAGCAGGACATATAGCCGCTGGAGAAGACATTAAAATTGCTGCTATTAGAGAAATTAAAGAAGAGATAGGTTTTGATATCCTTTCTGAAAACTTACATAAAATAGGTACACGAAAACATATGGTAAATCATCCGAATGGAATTATCGATAATGAGTTTCATCATGTATTTATTGCTGAATTAACAGTTTCTGTTGAGGATTTAACCCTTCAAGAAGAAGAAGTTGCCGAGCTTAAATTATTTCCTTTAGAAACAATTCTACACACCAAAAACTACAAAAACGTACTACTACCTCAATATCAAGACTATTATTCGTTTGTGCATAACCAAATTGTAAAAAAACTTAGTATATTATAGTATCAAATTTCATTTAAGATGAAACAGTTACTATTCTTTTTATTTGTTTGCATACTTCAATCCTGTGCCTCTAAACAATATTTGAAAAAACATGGTTTTTCAAGTGATATTAAGAGCTTGGTAGAAGAGACATATGTAATAGAAAACAATCAAAAAAAGTTAATTCAAACTAAAAAACTACATTTTACTAAAAATGGACGTGTAAAATCATCAAAAACCACTGATAACCTAGGCAATATTATCGAACAAACCGAAAAACGTCTTTGGTTTGAAAAACGCTCTTATCCAAATAAACTTCCTTATTACTGTAAAACACGCTGGAAACCAAAACAACGAGAACGTATTAGTTGTTACACCCAAAAACAGTATAAGCAAAATGAAGTCATTGCTTATTATACTCAAAAAGGATTAATTGATAAGATAGTAGATAATTTCTCTACGTTTTACACACATCAATACCAATACACAAATGGTCAACTTTCAAAAATTTTAGTTACTGATAAATACAACAATCTTGTAAATACAATCAAGTTTGAATGTCTCTCTAAAGACTACAAAGGAAATTGCCTTGAGCAAAAGCAGGAATCTACAAGTTCAGATACTATCATAATTACATCTTTTACATTCACCTATCAATAGCTCTCAAAAACTTAAAATTAGATAGAGTACGTTTAAACTTAAATAGCTATATTTAAGACAAATAATCTCTCTATATGTTAACAAAACAAGAAAAATCTGCATTAAGAAGTAGGTTGTTTCGTCACTTAGATGGAATTGTAACTTGTCCTACAGCCTACACTTTACATGAAAAAGGAATTACAGAATACTTGTTAGATAAAAAATCAGTTAGTTTAACTGAAATCACCAATCATTTCAAAGCCAATGAAGGTTACTTAAATGTCGCCTTAAGAACACTCTGCTCACAAGGTTGGCTAACACAACATGTAGACAATACTCAAAATAAAGTTCAGTTTGAAGTAAATAAAGCTTCTGCTATTGCTTTTTCTTATTTTCACTTATATAAAGAAGCTTTTTCATTGTTGAAGTTTTCTGAAAATTATAGCGCACGAAAATTTGAAATTGAACCTTTTGTTAAGCTAGAAAACCTCTATAAAAATTTCACTAGTGACTTCGGTATTAAGCCTCCATCAACTTCCGAAGAGAAAGAAATTATAGCGCAAATTCTTACACACATTGAAGGAATTATCGTTGGTCCAACAATAGTTTTATTAGGAATGAGCGGTATGTTTCATAAATACTTTATGCAAACTAAGTTTAGTGCCGATGAATTTCATAAAGACGCTGATAATTTTAGTCGACTACTTGATTTATTAACCAGTTTAGGTTGGTTTTCCAAAACAAATGACTCGTATGAATTTACTGATGAAGGCTTATTTTTTGCACGAAGAGCAAGTGCTTATGGAGTTACAGTATCGTACATTCCTACCCTTAGAAAATTAGACAAACTTATATTTGGAAACCCTGATATTTTTAGAACTTCTGACATAGGTAATGACGAAATTCATGTAGATAGAGAAATGAACGTTTGGGGAAGCGGTGGCGCGCATTCTACCTATTTTAAAGTAATTGATGAAATTATCATCAACCTATTCAATAAACCTATTAATGAGCAACCTAAAGGAATTTTAGATGTTGGTTGTGGTAACGGTGCCTTTTTAAAACATTTATTTAACGTAATTGAGCATCAAACTTTGAGAGGTACCATGTTAGAAGACTACCCGCTCTTACTTATTGGTGTCGACTATAACGAAGCTGCATTAAAAATTACTCGTAAAAATCTGGTACAAGCCGATATTTGGGCAAAAGTGATTTGGGGAGATATTGGGAATCCTAAAGCGTTATCAAAAGATTTACAAGATAAATATGGTATCAACCTTTCTGATTTATTGAATGTCCGCACCTTCTTAGATCACAACAGAATTTGGCAGGAGCCCGCACCTAATGATGATTTAACTATTACCAATTCAACTGGAGCTTATGCTTACAAAGGAAAACGTTTGAATAATAACCTTGTGATAGAATCATTAAAACAACATTTCAACAAATGGAAGCCCTATATCAGTAAATTTGGATTGTTATTAATTGAATTACATACCTCAAAACCAGAATCGGTTGCTAAAAACATAGGAAAAACAGCTGCAACTGCTTATGATGCTACACACGGATATTCTGACCAATACATCATTGAACTTGATGAATATATGAACGCTATGGAAGCTATTGGGTTGACTTACGATAAAAATACGTTTAGAAAATTTCCAAATTCAGAATTGGCAACGGTTTCTATTAATCTTTTTAAGTAAAAAAGCTAGAGTAGTTTACTTACTCTAGCTCTTATAAGATATAAGTCCCGTTTATTTAACTGTTAAACCGGAACTCCTTATAAATAGACGATGAATTTCCATTTTTGTCTAAGACCACGACCATTAAAAAATAAGTCGTGTTATAATCAATACTTTGCTTTTCAATAAAAGTACTTTCTGTTTCTTTTATCAATTCAACTGTATCTTTTGACTCCCCTAAATATACTTTGTATTTTAAAATGTCGTTGTCAAGGTCAGATGCTTCCCAACTGATATTAATTGTACCATCTTTATTATCTTCTAATGTTATACTCGCAGGAAATGGAGCATGATTAGAAACAGAAACTCCTTCTGTATAAAAATTCCAAGCACTATTACTCTGCTTTCCTTTATTTTGTAAAATAGCAGTTACATTCCAAGAAAATTTTGTTGCTTTTGGCAAAATAATATTAATAGAATTAGTACTAGTCATTTTTTCAATTCTACTTCCACTTTCAGTGTTAGTAAGCACTACTTCATAAGATGTGGCATTTGTAGAGTTACTCCATTTTAGAGGAATAGAAACTTCGGTATCGGATATTTCAGTTCCTTCTGTGCAAAGCGTATTGTTTTCAGGAAAGATTAATTCAAAAGCTCCTAATTCTGGTTCTGATGGTACTGGTACTGGATCTTCACTTCCCCCTCCTCCACAAGAAGTTAATATTAATTGTATAAATAGTATAAATATTAGTTTTCTCATTTTTTGAATATTTTGGTATTAACAGTTTGTGTTGAAGTAGTAACTGTTACAAGATACATTCCTGTAGCAATAGTATTCATTGGTAGTTTAGCTACTCCGTTATAAACATCAAGCTTAGTTGATAATACAGTAGCTCCCTCAAGGCTTCTTACGGTTACTATAGCTGAATTATCTGTAACACCAGAAATGTTTAGGTAATTTGTAACTGGAATAGGGTACAATGTAATATCATTAACTGTAACGCTCTTGTTATAAACACCTTGACATGGTTTATTCGTAGTTATTTCTACAGAGTTGTTTCCTTTATCTAAACTTACTGTTATTTCTTGTTTACCAGCATCTTTAAAAGAGTATAAATATTCTTTACTATTTACGGTTACTTTATAATTTTCACTTCCTGAAACTTGATACGTAAGTGAAGTGCCTTTTAAACTAGTTTGAGAAACTTTTAAGGCTGCTGGAGCGCTAACCATTACATTGTAACATTGGCTAAAACTAGGTAACTCTGACGCAGTAACACATATTTCATAACTTCCTACAGGTAACTCTGTAATTTCTAATCCAGAAGTATGATTTACATTATCAAAAGTTTTATTTATTACACCTTGTCCTACCAAAATTACTTTATAGGTATAATCTTTATTAAATGAAAGGTTTACAACACCGTTACTTTTATCAGGACAAGTGGTACTGCTTACCATGACCTGAATATCACTAGGAGCTATATCAATTAATTGGTATTGAGCACAACCATTAGCATCAACGACACTACCTTCAACTGTATTCGGACATTGATCAATATCATCATTAACTCCATCATTGTCTGCATCTATTATTTCTACATTTAAGGTGATTGTTTTTTTAATTAATGTTAAATTCGTAACCACACTATTTGTTATGAGACAATCATATACTCCATTATCATCAATGTCAGCTTTACTTATAGTAAACGTTTTATCTTTAGTATTTAGAATGTTTTTTCCATTTAAACGCCAAGTATAAATATTATTTGGACTTGAAGTTCCTTCAACACTAAAAGTTATACTTTCATTTTGTTTAACTGTTATTTCTTTTGATACACCTAAGTGCGCTTGTGAGTCATATACATAATATTTTAATTTACTTTTCAATAACAAATGTCCTTCTTCTAAATCTTCAAAAACAAAACGATTATTATTTATTGTAAAAAGATAAAGATTTGGTATCTCTTTTATAGTTGTTGGGATTTTTCCTGATAATTGATTATTATTTAAATATAAATTTTCTAATTTGTTTAGATTCCCTAACTCAACTGGCACCCCCCCTGTTAAATTATTTTCATAGAGATATAAACTTACTAAGCTTGACAGGTTTCCAAATTCAGATGGTATTTCTCCGGTTAGTTTATTTTCCTCTAGCCCTAAATCTTCTATATTAATAAGGTTTCCTAATTCTGGCGGTATTGTGCCTGTTAAAGTATTATTTCCTAAATCTAATCTTTTTAAATTTATAAGATTACCAAGTTCTAATGGCACCAGCCCTGTTAACTTATTATTATCTAACGATAAGATTTCTAAGCTTATAAGATTTCCCAACTCTAAAGGTAAATTTCCTGTTAAATTCGCTGATCCTAGAAATAAAAACCTCAAATTAATAAGATTACCTATTTCTACTGGTAATTCACCAGTAAATTGGTTTCCTCCCATAAAAATGTTTTGTAATTTTATTAAATTCCCAATACTTTTTGGAATAGCTCCTGTCAATTTATTATTACCTATACTTAAACCTGTTAAGTTCGTAAGATTGCCTATTTCTAGTGGGATTTCTCCTGATAATTGATTTTGTGATAAAGAGATGTCTTTTAGTTTAGTCAAATTAGTTATTTCAACTGGTATCATTCCTGTGAATTGATTGCTACTTAAACTTAGATCCTCTAAAAAGGTTAATTTTCCAATCTCTTTAGGTATTACTCCAGATAGTTGATTATTTGAAAAGCTTAATTCTTTTAAATTGATAAGATTACCTATTTCTGACGGAATTTTTCCTTCAAGCTGATTCCAACTTAATCTTAATTGATTTAAATTAGCAAGGTTTCCTGTTTGTGTTGGAATTTCTCCCGTTAACTTATTCGAAGAAATATTTAAAGATTTTAAATTAGTTAAGTTCCCTATTTCTGGCGGTAATGTTCCATTTAAGTTATTATCATACAAGTCCAATCCCGTAACATTACCATAAGCATCTAAAGTAACACCTTTCCATGTGCTCATTTGAGCATTAAGATCCCATGTTTCTGTCCAATTTACCCCATCAGTAGCATTATAAAGCGCTATAAGTGCTTCTTTATCAATATTGTTTTCTGAACATCCTTTTTCATTTACAATCGCTCCTATTGGTGTATTTGGACATAAATCTATAGCATTATTTACTCCATCATTATCATCATCTAATTGACTACCCGAACATCCGTAAGCATTTACCGATTCTCCTGTTGGTGTATTTGGACATAAATCTATAGTATTATTTACTCCATCTTTATCCGTATCAATAATATTAACATTTAAAGTGATAGGTTCACTAGATAATATTAAACCAGAAACTATACTGTTAGTAATAACACAGTTGTACTCTCCTATATTAGATGCATTTACACTATTTAAAGTATAACTTTTATTGGTTGCTCCTATTATATTTTCTCCTTTGAACTTCCATTGATAATTATTATTATTAGAAGTACTATTTATTGTAAAAGTAATAGATTCATATTGATCAATGTTATGTACTTCTGGAACACCTATATCAGATTGTGGATGATAGTCATAACTCCTCAATTTGTCTTTTAACAATAAAAAATTATCTTCTAAATCGACAAATGTAAAATTGTTATTATGGATAGATAAACTACTAAGATTTATCATATCCTTGAAAATTACAGGAATTTTTCCTGTTAATTGATTACCAGATAAACTTAGATTTGTTAACTTAGTTAAGTTTCCTATTTCTGATGGTATAACTCCAGTTAGTTGATTACTAGATAAAATTAAATCTGTTAAATTTATTAAACTACCAATTTCTGACGGTATTACCCCTGTCAATTCATTGTAACCTAAGATCACTCTTTCTAAATTAGATAACATTTTGATTTCCAAAGGTATACCCCCAGTTAATTTATTATAACCTAAGTATATAACTTTTAAGTTGATTAAATTACCAATTTCTGATGGTATAACTCCCGTTAGTTGATTAAAACCTAAATTTAGAGATGTCAAATTAATTAAATTACCAATTTCTGATGGTATATTTCCTGTTAACTTATTTGTACTTAAATTTAAACTGGTTAGGCTAGTTAAGTTTCCTATTGTAGAAGGTATACTTCCTGTTAGTTGATTACTAGATAAACTTAGATCTGTTAAATTGATTAAATTACCAATTTCTGATGGTATACTTCCTGTTAGTTGATTACTAGATAAACTTAGATCTGTTAAATTGATTAAATTACCAATTTCTGATGGTATACTTCCTGTTAGTTGATTAGAGCTCAAAATTAGAGATGTTAAATCAATTAAATTACCAATTTCTGAAGGTATGTTTCCTGTTAACTTATTTATTCTTAAATTTAAACTGGTTAGGCTAGTTAAGTTTCCTATTACAGAAGGTATACTTCCCATTAACTCGTTATAACTTAAATTCAAACTTTCTAAATTGGTTAAATTTCCTATTTCTTCAGGCACAACACCATTTAAATTATTACTATTCAACCATAAATAAGTCAAGTTGGTTAAGTTTTTAATTTCTAAAGGTATGATTCCTGTTAATTGATTTTTGTACAAAAATAACCTCTTTAATTCTGATAAATTACCAATCTCTACAGGCAATGTTCCATTAAGTCCTCTATTACTTAGATTTAATTCTGTTACCCTACCAGCAGTATTTACAGTTACACCTTTCCAAGTACTTATGTCTTCATTTAAATCCCAAGAATCTGTCCAATTAACCCCATTAGTAGCATTGTACAATGCTATAAGAGCATTTTTATCATTAATAGACTCTACAGTTCTGTAAACAATGTTATTCCTTTTTAAAGTTAAGTTTGGTACACTTGAATTTTGTATTTCACAATAATACGTACCTGCATCTGCTAAACTAGCACTAGTTATTTGGTAAGTAGCACTAGTAGCTCCAGTAATTGAAGCTCCATTCTTAAACCACTGATAGGTGTTATTAGTACTTGACAAGCCTGTTACCGAAAAACTAACATTTGTTCCTTCCTCAAAAACAATGTTTTCTTCCTCGTTGATTTTGTTCTGTGGACTATAAGTAAGCGTTGCTACATTATCTTCTAATACTTTAGCTATGTTGTCAAAAGAAGAAGCTCTTTCAAACACAGCGAAAGGAATATTATTATTACTTATATCTAATGTATTTATTCTAAATAAAGTACTCGCTGTATAATCTGGTAAATCTGTAAGCAAATTGTTTGATACATAAACATCACCCACGTTTGCAATTGCATTCCCTATTTCCACCGGTAATTTCCCCGTTAACAAGTTTGAACTTAGATTTATTTCTACAAAATGCCTTTCAGTAAGCGTAAAAAGTTCAACAGGTATATCTCCTGATAATTGGTTGTTTTGAAGATATAAATAATTAAGATCTTTTGCAGAACCTAAGCCTCCTGGTATAGCTCCAGAAATTGAATTATTTGAAAGATTTAACAAATTCAAACTCTTCAAACTTCCTAATTCTGATGGTAAAGTCCCAACTAGGTTGTTATTAGGTAGGTTAATTTCATCAACATGTCTTTCGGCACCCGATGCACCAAAAACCACATTCGTTTTTACTCCATACCAATTCTGTGGAGAGTCATTCAAATCCCATTTGTTTGTCCAATTTGCTCCATCTGTAGCATTATAAAGCGCTATTAAAGCATCTTTATCACTTTGAGAAATTTCTTGAGCATTCACATTTACGCCAAAAAGGACTAGCGTAAAAAGTAGTAGTCTTTTCATATAATTTTTTTAATATTTGGCGTCAAAAGTAATTAAAGTTATCTCAATCACAAAAGATTACTTTTCGTTTAGTTTGTACTTACTTAGAAATCTATTTTTATTAATATTTTAAATAAAAAAAGCAAGGTTTAAAACCTTGCTTTTCTTTAATTTTTACTGAATTAAAAACTATTCTAATTCTCATCAGTTTTATTTTCTTTAACTGACAATAAATTAGCAAACAGTTTGTATGCTCCAGAAACACCCGCTGGTAACTCTCTAAAAAAACTTAAGCCTGTGTAGATATAGTTTCCTTTTCCATATTTCGCTACGAGTAAACTTCCATCTTTAGCTGACTCTCCTTTATCATGCATTGATAAAATAGGCGTGTATTCTTTACTCCATTTGTTCGGAAAGTACAATCCGCGTTCTTGTACCCAACCATCAAAATCAGCTTCAGTGATTTTGTTTGGGTAATTTAAAATAGAATGTTCTTTAGCTAAGAATGTTACGTTTGCATTTTCATCAGTAACTCTATCACGAGATAACTGTAAATTGTACGGAGCTTGTACATCTACTCTTCTATTTGTATTGTATTGTACAATTACATTTCCTCCATTTTTCACATACTCTAGCAAGTATTTTTGCTTAAACTGTAACTCTTTTATAGTATTATATGCCCTAATACCAACAACAACTGCATCAAATTGCTCTAAATTACCATTAATTTCATTTACATTCAATTCTGTTACTTCGTAACCAATTTGTTGTAAGCTTTCTGGAATTGCATCTCCAGAACCTTGTATATACCCTATTCTTGTACCGTTCTTTTTTATATTCATACGCACAACTTTAGCTTGTGATGGTAATAATACTGACTGCTTAGGGATATGATTGTAATTGATTTCTATCAATTCTTTATCATAATTTTTTCCTTCAACTTTTGCTATAGCTTTTAATACTCCTTCTGATTCTTTCTTTGTTGGAGTAACCATAAAGTCAATCAATTGAATATCTCCTTTTTGAGCTATGGAAAATTTTGCTTCGTTTGGAGTAACTGTCCATCCATTTGGTGCTTTTAGAGCAACTTTTCCATTTATGTTTTTTGCACCTGTAAGTACCTCTACAGTTACTTTTTGAGATTTTTCTGAAGAAAAAACTAATACTTTATTCAATAGCTTTGTTGTTACTTTAGGTAATACTTCAAAAGGCTCATAAATTTCTCCTTTATCTCTTTTTGAATAACGATGCACTATTGATTTTACAAAAGAAATAGACTCATTTTCTATCATTAAATTGAATTGTACTTGAATTGGTCTAGGAGTTTCAGGTTTTCCTCTTAATTGTTGACTTTCTACCGTATACATTCCTAAGCCCCAAGGTTTTTCTAACCAATATGGCGATGAATACGAAACTTCAGGTATCAAAATACTTTCTGTAAACGTTTTCTTTTCGTTATTCGCTAAATCTAAGTCTTTTACTATTTTTTTATTCTCTGGAAGTATTTTTATGGAAGATAACTCCATTGAAACTCCACTCCTATTTAACACTTCAAAATCAACATTCACTGAACTATTTGGTGTTGCACTAGAACTTTCTGCGGAAGCTTCTAAATACAAACCGGCACAAGCTTCAATAATTTCTTTTAGTTCTTTAGTTTTAACTTTCTTCCAGTGTTCACTTTTTAATTTTTGAACTTTTTGATATGCTTTTAATAGCGCTGGAAGATGTTTCGACGGATTTACAAAATCAAAATTTTGCTCAACATCATATAAAATATCTCCTATTTCTCCTCCACCTTCTACTCTATTCCATGTGGTATTGATTCCTGAAAAAATATCTTTTTTGTCTTTAGGAAAATCTCCTTTTAAGAACTCTACATATTCTGTTTGAGTTCCTCTAGTAGTTAATCTACCAAAGCCTTGGCATAAATGCTGACTACTTGCAATAGATGCTAATTCATTGTTTGACAACCCTTTTAAAGGATAATACGTTCCAATATCAAAACTTAACATTTTACTTTTGTCTGCTTTTGCAAACTTCTCTTGACTACCGTAAAACCACCAAGAAGTATTAAAAAACAACCTGTTTGGTTTCCATGTATTGGTATATTCTAATTGCTCAGGATATTTTGTTTTGTCATTAGCCAAATCAAAAGCTTCCACACTTAACATTGCCGATGAAGTATGATGACCATGTGTAGTTCCTGGTGTTCTGTGATTAAAACGATTAATGATTACATCCGGCTTGAAAGTACGTATTGCCCAAACTACATCGGCTAATACTTTATCCTTATCCCAAATTTTTAACGTTTCATCAGGGTGTTTTGAATACCCAAAATCATTAGCTCTAGAAAAACGTTGTTCTCCTCCATCTACACCTCTTGCTGCTAATAATTCCTGTGTACGAATAACTCCTAATAGTTCTCTCATTTCAGGGCCTATTAAATTTTGTCCTCCATCTCCTCTAGTTAACGACAAATATCCTGTTCTTGCTTTTTCATGATTCGATAAATAAGCAATTAAACGTGTATTTTCATCATCTGGATGTGCAGCGATGTATAATGCTGAACCCAGAAAGTTTAATTTTTGAACTTTCTCATAAATTTGGTTTGAAGTAAGTTTTTGTGGTTTTTGTGCATTTATTGTTAGTGAAATCAATAAAAAAGACAGCAATAAAAGTACTTTTTTGTGCATTTTTAATAGTTTGAGTAATACACAAATGTAGCTTTTTTAACTAAAGTATGAAGTACATTAACAAAATGCTAACATTTCCATTCTGGAGAACAACACTTATTTCTCCAGAGAAAAAGAACACAGGTATATTCCTAATCTAAAAAATACTCATCTTTAAAACCTATTAAGTATAATTTTTCTTGGGCACGAGTAACAGCTGTGTATAACCATCGTAAATATTCTACTGAAGCTCCATCTGGTAAGTATGGCTGCTCTATAAAAACTGTTTTCCATTGTCCCCCTTGTGATTTATGACAAGTCATCGCGTATGAAAATTTCACTTGAAGCGCATTGAAATACTTATTTTTCTTCACTCCCATAAATTGCTTGTATTTGGATTTTTCATGCGCAAAATCCTCCTTTACAGCTTCATACAAACGGTTCGATTCTTCATACGTTAATGATGGACTTTCACTTGTAAGAGTATCTAAGAGTAAAACGGTTTCAAAAGGTTTCATATCTGGATAATCAATCATACGAACTTCTACTTCGGCAAACTTAAACCCATATAATTCTTTAATTGCATTAATACGCATTACTTCACAAATATCACCATTAGCAATAAATCCTGCTGAAGAAGAGTCTTTTAACCAGTAGTAGTTATTTTTTACCACCATCACATAATCTCCCGTAGAAATCTCGTTTTCTTGTCCGCGAATTTTAGTTCTTATCTGTTGATTGTACTGATTTGCTCGTTTATTTGAACGCACAATTATTGCGGTGTCTTCCACACCTATTTCACCATCGTAGGCTGTTGTTATAGCATCTTGAATATCATATCCGTCTTGTAATCGAATAATATCAGGATAATTTACATCAAATTGAAAATGTGTTGAATCGTTCTGAATTAATAAGCGTAAGTCTGTTGCATTAGCCAAAATTCCAGAACCTTCTTCTTGTCGAACCACTTCATCTAATTCAATTTCTGTAACTTCTTTGTTAAACTCAAAAGATAACTTATCGGCTTCCAAAGCTGGACTCATCGTCAATTTTACAGGTGGTAACTGCGCAGTATCTCCAATAAAAATAATTTTACAATTTTTTCCTGAGTATACATACGAGATTAAATCATCCAATAAAGAACCATTTTCAAATAGTTTAGCATTCTGTTTTTCATCAGAAATCATAGAAGCCTCATCTACAATGAAAAGGGTATCGGTATGCTTATTGGGTTGCATTACAAAATTCACAGCTCCGCTACTTTGTTTTTTAGGAAAGTATATTTTTTTATGAATGGTAAATGCTTGTCGGTTAGAATATCCTGAAATTACTTTTGCTGCACGCCCTGTAGGTGCTAGTAAAACTGCTTTTTGTCCTATCTTCCATAAATTGTGAACCACGGTACTTATAATGGTAGTTTTACCCGTTCCTGCATACCCTTTTAACAAAAATAAAGCACGATTATCATCCGAAAAAATAAAGTCTGTTAAGACATCTAATAACTCATTTTGCTTTTCTGTAGGTGTATATGGGAACTTTTGTAGTATTTCTTTATAAAATTTCGAAGCAGTTTGTATCATATTTCAAATAATATTCAAAGATAAGTCTATTTATAAATTAATTATTTTCATCATTGAAAAAAAATTGTAGATTTGCGAATATCATACATTAAAAATTAAAAAAATGAGTTTATTATTAATGATTTTAGCAGCTGTTGTAGTTGCAGTTCTTTTAGCATTACTTGTTGTTAAGTTTGTTCCTCTAAAAATGAGATGGTTAGTCTCTTTATTATTATTAGGAGCAACTGTCTTTTTAGTATATAAAATTTATAATGGTGTTATGGAGCCTATCAATTTTAACAAAGACAAGAGAGTACGTTATGCTAAGGTTATTAAGAATTTAAAGTTGATTCGAGACGCTGAAGTAAAATATAAAGAAGTTTACGGAACATATACTGATAATAAAGACACTTTACTTACCTTTATTAAAAATGGTCAATTAGCTATTACTGAAACTAAAAACGTTGAAAAAACAATTGAATTAGGTGGAGGTATTACTAAAGACATATCTGTTAAAGTTATTGATACAGTTGGGTATGAGCCTGTTTTAAAATATTTCGAAGGTAAAGAGTATTCTACCATGTTTGAGGTACCTGGTACTAAAGAGCAATTTGAATTAGCTACTGGTAGAGTTGAAAAAGTTGCTGGTTTAGAAGTTCCTGTTTTTGAAGCTAAAGTTTCTAAGAAGCCTATTTTAACAGGAATGAATCCTTCTTTAATAAAACAAGAATTAGAAGCTATTGAAACAGACCAAATTAAAGGTGAATTTGTTTCTGTTGGTTCTTTAACTGAAGTAACTGTAGGTGGTAACTGGCCTCCTTATTACGATAAAGGTGATGCAATTGCAAAAAAAGAGTAAAAAAAATAGCGCTTTTGCGCAGCATAAAAGTCTATCCATCCAATTTAGTTTGGATGGATTTTCTTTTTGTATTTCAAACTCAGAAACTAAAGAACCTCTTCTTTTTACTGAGTACACCTTCTCTAGCGCTACTCCTTCTCCTGAACTCTTATTAGAGGAAATAATCCGTGTTTTTGACACAGACAAAGACTTACAACAAGATTTTATATCTGTTTTTGCTATTCATCAAAATAATTTGGCCACATTGGTTCCCAACAAGCTTTTTGATAGAAATAACTTAGTCCCTTATTTAAAGTATGATGTAAAAACGTTAAAAACAGACTTTATTACTTATGATTTACATAATGTTATAGCTGCTAATACGGTTTATATACCTTATGTAAATATTAACAATTATCTTTTTCAAAACTTTGGTGAGTTTGAGTATAAACACCATTCAACAGTTTTAATTGATAAACTACTTACTTATTCTGAAAACGACTCTGAAGAACAATTTTTTGTGCATGTTTCTTCTTCTCATTTAGATATTGTCGTTTGCAAAGAAGGTAAACTATTGTTTTACAACTCATTTTCTTACAATACAAAAGAAGATTTCATCTATTACATTCTTTTTACTGCTGAACAGTTACAAATGGATCCTAACACCTTTCAGTTAACTTTTATTGGTGATATTGAAAAAGAATCAGATACATACTCTATTACTTACACATACGTTCGAAATATTCATTTTATGAATCCTGTGAATAGCTTTTTTGCAGATAGTGAAGACTTTTCGAACCATTCTAATTTTATACTTATAGCCTAATGCGAATTATTTCTGGAAAATATAAAAGTAAAAGAATTACAGCTCCTAAAAATTTACCTGTACGTCCTACAACTGATATGGCAAAGGAGTCTTTATTTAATATTTTAAATAACTTCTATTACTTTGAAAACATTTCAGTATTAGATTTATTTTCTGGAACTGGAAATATTAGTTACGAATTTGCCTCAAGAGGAACACAAAGTATTTATGCTGTTGATGCTCATTATGCTTGCATAAAATTCATTAATCAAACAGCTAAAGATTTAGGCATGGAAATCAATAGCTATAAAAGTGACGTATATAAGTTTTTAGAAAAAACACCTCTTAAAACAGATGTTATTTTTGCTGATCCTCCTTATGACTTTGAAGAAAGTCAGTTTTTAAAAATTGCTGATATTATTTTTGATCGCGGTTTATTGAATGAAGATGGTCTTTTAATTATTGAACACTCTAAACATACAGACTTATCTCAACACCCTTTTTATAGCTATGAAAAACGTTACGGAGGTAATGTTTTTAGCTTTTTTGAAATCGTTGAGAATGACGAAGAAGAATAAAACATTCTATAAAAAAGGGAGCTAATTAGCTCCCTTTTTTATTACTCTATTATTTAAATACATACTGCATTATTATAAAACGGTATTAAGTTTTAATTGCTCTTCATACATTTTTCTTGTTTTATCATCCATTTGAGATACATTATCGTATGCTACTGGCTCTGTTAATTTACTTTCAGAAGAATCAAGAATTTTATAGCTTGTTTTTTCATTAAAATATTCTATTACTCCTGTTGCATACTTAATATTCCAGACACTGGTTAGTGCATAAATCTTTCCTGGCTTTAGAGTGTATTCATCTTCTATAGACTGGCTCCAAATTCTAGTTATTGAGTTTTCATACTTCTGAGTAAATGAGTCCTCTATTTTTGACTTAAATCCTGCAGAAACTTCTGTACTAACTCCTGCTGGATCATCTTTTCCTCCAATCCAGCCTCCAATTTTTCCATTGATGCTAAATTCAGAGCTTTCGCTATGTGATTTTGAAAAAGAAGACGATTGTGAAAAAGCTGTTTGAAATGTTGTTTTAATAGTCCTTTTTACAGTTTCATTAAAATTTCTTAAATCAAAAAAGTAATATACTCTCACATTCTCTCCTTCTATTTTTTCTCCTGTTGGTTTTAATTCAGCCTTTTGTAAAAAGTGCCCTTTATCACTGCTCCAATTCACATAAAAATCATCTGTCATATTGTAAATAGTACCTGGTTCTATAATTACAGGAAGCCCTATTCCTTCTTTTTTCCAGACTCTAACTTTAACTGTTGGATAAGAATCATCTCTAAGCTCTCCTATACTTCCTTCATTAATATCAATCTCCATTCCTGGGATTGTACCTAAATATGGTTTTCCATCTGTAGTTTTATAGAACCCTACTCTAATGTTTGCTCCTGTTAATACATTTTTAAATCTCATTTTTTTTCTGTTTTTAAGTTATGTGTTAATTGATTAAATTTTATACTAGGAGTTACCAAAAAGAAATTGATAAAACCTCATTTTACAAATATTAACAATATCATAATCAATATTGTGTCAACCATACTCACCATTACATCAAATAGGTTATATAACTAAAAAACACCTTATTTAAATAAGGTGCTTTTTGTTTCACTAGTTATTTTCTAACTACTTTATGATAATTAATAGATAATATAAACCCAACCTTTTAAGTTTCTTGAATTTTCTTCTATTGTAAGCATATAAAAATAGACCCCTGCAGGTAATCTTTTTCCTTGGTTTTTACTTATACCATTCCAATCGTTTTGATAATTATAAGAATGGTAAACTCTGTTTCCCCATCTATTATAGATTTCTAATTTATTGTTTGGGTAGTTATGTAAACCTTCTACCACAAATACATCATTTACTCCATCACCATTAGGAGAAAACCCATTATATACTGACAATTCTGATGAGTCACATACATCACCTATTCCATTATTATCCAAATCCTTTTGATCAGGATTTGACATTCTTGGACAATTATCATTTATATTTAATACTCCATCACCATCTATATCATTATCACATACATCTGCTATCGAGTCATTATCTAAATCATCTGATATAAAAGTTACAACAGCTTCTTCAGAACTCGACAAACCATTGGAGTCAATAACTGTTAAAGTAACCGTATAGTCTGTTAAATTCGGACAGTTAAAGTTTGTTTGACTTAAACTCATACTTGCTATTCCTGATGCATCATAAGATCCATCATCTATATCTTCTGGATTAATAATAGCGTTTCCATTACTATCTAAGCTAACTACAATATCTTTTGTTATAGTTATTGGTGGGGTAACATCTTCTACAGTTACAGTTGCTGTGCAAGTATTTGTATTTTCGTTGGTATCTTCAACAGTTAAGGCTACCGTATTAATTCCCACATTAGTAGAATCAAAAGTTGTTTTGTCTATACTTATTGAAGCTATTCCACAAGCATCTGAACTACCATTATTAATATCAGTAGCTGTAATAGTTACAAATCCTGAAGCGTCTAACGGCACTGTAATATCTTGACAAATTGCCTCGGGTGGAGTTACATCTTCTATGGTTACTGTTGCTGCGCAACTATTAGTATTTCCATTGGTATCTTCAACAGTTAAGGTTACTATATTTATTCCTACACTACTACAATCAAAAGTTGTTTTATCTAAACTCATTGAAGCTATCCCGCAAGTGTCTGTACTACCATTATCAATATCAGCAGCCGTTATTGTTGCAATTCCTGAAGCGTCTAATTGTACCGTAATATCTTGACAAATTGCCTCGGGTGGAGTTACATCTTCTACGATTACATTAGCCGCACATGTATTGGTATTTCCATTGGTATCTTCAACAGTTAAGATTACATTATTTACGCCTACATTGGTACAATCGAACGTTGTTTTGTCTAAACTCATTAAAGCTATTCCACAAGTATCGTTACTACCATTATTAATATCAGCAGCTGTAATAGTTACAAATCCTGAAGCGTCTAACGGCACTGTGATATCTTGACAAATCGCCTCGGGTGGAGTTACATCTTCTACGGTTACTATAGCCGTAGCTGTGTTATTATTACCACTTGTGTCTGTTACTGTTAATGTTACCGTATTATCACCAACTTCTGAGCAATTAAAAGAAGTTTTATCTAAACTCATGGAGGCTACCTCGCAATTGTCATAAGAGCCATTATCTATATCAGCAGCAGTTATCGTTGCAACTCCTGAAGCATCTAACGGTACTGTTACATTCTGGATTAAGACCATAGGTGCTATAGTTTCTGTAGTGTTTATATATGCTTTTTTTATAATTGTTTTACTACATCCGTCAATATCAGAAACTGTTAAACTCACATCAAAAACACCTACTGTTGTATATGTATGTTTAGGATTTGTTTCATTACTCGTAGTACCATCTCCAAAATCCCAAAACCAGTCGGATGATGGACCATAAAAAACAGTATTATCAGTAAAACTAACTGTTAAAGGTGTACAGCCAGTTGTTACGTCTGAAGAAAAATCAGGAGTGAGACCTATAACTTGTATAAAATTTGCTTTAGTATCTGTTCTTGTAAATCCTGTTATAGCCGTTTTTATAGTTAAACTTACATTATATACTCCTGCTGATTCGTAGGTATGAGTAGGGTTTTGTTCGGTAGAAGTATTACCATCCCCAAAATTCCATAACCATTCTCCCACCGTATCATTTCCTTCTATTGTAGATTCATCTGTAAAGTTTACCGTAAAGGGACCACAACCCAAAGTATCATCTACACTAAATTGAGCTTTTGGAATTACTATTTTTATTAAACTTGTTGCTTTGTCAACACACCCATTTATGGTATCTCTTACTGTAAGGTTTACCGTATAATCTCCTGCAGCAGTATATGTATGTATTGGGTTTTGCGCTGTTGAAGTATTTCCATTACCAAATTCCCAAAACCATAAATCCGGCAACGTTGATTGATCTGTAAAGAATACAGTATGTGGTGTTGCTTGCCCTCTTGTAGGGTTAGCAACAAACCTAGCTTTTGGTGATTGTACATTAAAGGATTTAGTTATAGAATTTGTTTCTCCAATGACATCAGTTACTTTTAATGATATTGTAAAGTTACCTAAGTCAGCGTAACTATGAGTTGGGCTTTGTTCGGTAGAAGTTGTGCCATCTCCAAAATCCCATTCCCAACTTACAATAGCTCCATTAGGAGACGAAGAATTGTCTGTAAAAGTAACTACATTACCAATACAATATCCTCCTGAAATTGTAAAATCTGCCAATACTCCATCATACTCGTAAGCACCAATATCTATGGTGTTACCAAACAAACGCGGGTTGCCGGTTAAATCTGTATCGTTATTTAGGTCTCCCCCGACATCGGTATATAATGTATTGCTACCGGCGTTAATCGCAGGACTACTCAGTTTTAAAGTATAATCTCCGTTAGCAGGGTCTGTAAAAATGTCTTCGGCTGTAAGCCCTGTAGCATCGATATTGCCGTTAGCGGTATTAGTGTTGTCTTGTATTAAAGAATAATTTGGTGTGTAAAGAAGACCTATGTTAAATATCGTTCCCCAAACAATACTGTTATTTATCGTTAGCGAAGACTCATATTCATTATGTATCCCATCGCCAGAATTCGCTGTGTTTCCTACGATGGTTACATTGGTTAAGCTGGAAGAGGAATAAAAATAATTATATATTCCGCCGCCATAATTTGCTGTATTTCCAACAATCGCCACATTGGTTAAGCTCAGAGAGGAATATTGACTATTATATATCCCGCCGCCATAATTTGCTGTATTTCCGGTGATGGTTATATTGGTTAAATTTGGTGAAGAAGAAGCATTATACATCCCGCCACCATAACCTGCTGCTGTGTTTCCGGTGATGGTTACATTGGTTAAACTTGAAGAAGAAGAAAAAGCATTATACATCCCGCCACCATAATCTCTTCTGATACTATTTGCGTTGACAGCTATACTACTAACATTATCATTAGCATTTCCGCCGGTGATGGTAAAACCGTCTAGCAGGGCTGCACCCACATTACCGGCATCCACTACCACGTGATATACATTATCACTAAGATCATTAAGCCCCCCTATATCACCACTTAAAATTGTAGCGTTTCCGGCAAGACTAAGATCACGATCGCTAAGATTGACTTCACTCCCAGCAAAACCTCCGTACAATTGTACGTTATTCACCATTACAAAAGCGTTATCGCGGTTGCCGTTGGTGGTATAGTTCCCGTCGGCCGCATTATATAAAGGCTTGTAAACTCCTTTGGCAACAAAAACCTGTAAGCTATCATTTTGTAACCAATTATTGTCTGCATCATGCTGGGTTCTTGCCCATAGCAAAGCATCGGCAAGCTCGGGTACGGCATTCGCCCAAGAGTCACCCGAACCATCGCCACCACTTACGTTTTTATTGACATACAAAATGTTGTTGGTATCTGGGGTAATTGGAGTTAGCTCACTTTCATAATAAAGTCCGACATTAATTCTGTAAGCATTCAAATAATTATATTTTGAAAGTGCTTTTTTATTATTCGTTTTTGTAAAGCTAGTTAATTCAAAATTTGAACCCTTTTTTTCTTCTTTTATAGACTTTGCTATACCTAAATAACTTAATAATAAAAATATGTATAATAATTTTAATTTCATATTCTACTTTCTTTCTGTTGAAACTCTAAAAATAAATTGATAATAAAAGTTTCGATTATGGTTCAAAAAAGAATTGACCTAACATGACTCATTAACCGAATTGCAAACATAAATTTTCTCTGAGTCAATATTACTTCAATTACACTCACTATTGTGTCAAACATTCTAAAACACTGGTAACAAATCATAAAAAAGATGTTGTTTATAGATAGATTAATATATTTGACCTTTTAATTATTCTAATGGGGGAAATAGCTAAACTTTATACTAACATAACTAATATTGGTGTAACAGATAAACTTTCTAAATTAGAAATGAAGAGGGTTCGTTTACTTAATATCTTTATTTCTAATTGGTTTTTAATTGAACTTATTTTAATCACAGAAGACACTCTGAAAAAGGGAATTTATTCACTTCCTGTTTTAATACATATAGGTAGTATAACAGGGTTGTTGGTTACCTTATTTTTACAATACAAACGTAAATTTATGGTAGCACGTATTTTATTTTTCTCGTTAATTCTATACAGTAATTTTATGTTCTGTAATTTTGCTGAAAGAGGTGGTTATATTGAATACTTTTACATTGTTGTACCTGTATTTCTCTTACTTTTTACCAATAACAAATACTTACTTTATAGTGTTTTTATTATTTCTTACTTGCTTTTTGTTATTCCAATACATATTTTTCCTATTTATCCGGAAGGTACATTTGGTTCTCCTGTACTTATTTTAATTCAATTCATTATTTTCTTTTTTTTAGTACAGTACTTTAAAAATGCCAATATTAAAAGTGAGGAAACTCTAGAGAACCAACGAAAACAGCTGGAAGAACTAAATGAATTTCAATCTCAGTTTTTCATCAATGTTTCTCATGAAATCAGAACTCCTCTTACCTTAATTAAAGGTGAAATAGACCAATTAGAACTTCTAAAGGGATCCGCATACGAAAAAGAAGGTTTTGATATTAAAAACCGCCTAAACAAACAGGTTAATAAAATTAAAAACATAGTTGACGATGTGCTTGATTTAGCCAAAATGAAGGAAGCTAATTTTAAAATATCACCTACTCCCTACTTAATAAATAAGTTAATTGATAAACTCTATACCTCTTTTGAACCTTTATGCAACCAAAAAGACATTGTTTTAACTGTTAAAAAAGAAAAAGATGAGTGCTGGGTATTATCTGACATTATTTTTTTAGAAAGAGCGTTAAATAACATTATTCTCAATGCTATTAAATACACTCCTAAAAAAGGAAACATTACAGTTTCTTTAAACAAGCTAAACGAACAAATTATTATCTCTATCAAAGACTCTGGTATAGGAATTTCTGAAAAAAATATTAAACTCATTTATAACCGTTTTTATCAAGTAAAAAATGATATTAATAAAGCTGGGGGTAGCGGTATAGGCTTAGCTTTTAGCAAAGAAATTATTGAGCTACACCAAGGAAACTTAACTGTAAAAAGTGAATTGGGTAAAGGCAGCACATTTATAATCTCTTTACCAGAAACAACTAAAATTGACAAAGAAATACAACATGAAAAACCCTCAAAAAAGAATGCACATAAAAGTACTTTAATTTCTAAAGACAAAATTAAACAACCTACATCAGGTCACTATAGAATTCTTATTGTTGATGATAATTTTGAAATGCGAGCTTATTTAAAGAGGATTCTAAGCAATTACACTTGTTTTGAAGCTGAAAATGGAGAAGAAGCTTTAGATTTTCTTTCTAAAGAAAAAATTGACTTTGTTATTACCGATTATATGATGCCTGTAATGAATGGTTTAGCTTTGATAGAAAAAATTAAGGCAAAGAAAATAAATGTTCCTATTTTAATGCTTACAGCCCGTACTGAAACTAAAAGTAAATTAGAAGTTCTACGATTAGGTATTGATGATTATTTAAATAAACCTTTTGAAAAAGATGAGTTACTTATTCGAATACAAAATGCCTTAAACAATAGCATAAACAGAACAACCTATATTAAAGAAAATACTATTAAAAAGGAAGAATTGAATGAAAGTGATTTATGGATAAAAAAAGTAGAAGAGTTTATTAACAAGCAATGCTCTGATCCAAACATGACACAAGAAGATATTGCTCTACATCTCAATACTTCAAGAAGTTCTTTAAATAGAAAAATAAAAGCAGCTACCGGGTTAACCCCTAATCAATTTATTACAGAAATTAAATTACAAAAGGCTCGAAGTATTGTAGAACAAAATCCTTCTGTATTATTAAAAACATTAGCCTTGGAAGTAGGTTACCTACATTCAACACATTTTTCTAAAATATATAAACAACGTTTTGGGGTGCTTCCTCTAAATAAAAGCACAATAAAAAAGGGAGCTAATTAGCTCCCTTTTTTATATCTTATAATTTTAAGAGTACATTTTCTCTCTTAACTCTTTTACTTTAGGATCATCTAAATACTCATCAAAAGTAGCGTATTTATCAATAATACCCTTAGGTGTAATTTCAATAACTCTGTTCGCTACTGTTTGTGCAAACTCGTGGTCATGTGTAGTAAACAACACAGTTCCTTTAAAGTTAATTAAAGAGTTATTCAGTGCTTGAATAGATTCTAAGTCTAAGTGGTTTGTTGGTTCATCTAACATTAAAATGTTAGCTCTAGTCATCATCATACGAGATAGCATACAACGTACTTTCTCACCTCCTGATAATACATTACTTTTCTTTAAGGCTTCTTCTCCAGAAAAAATCATTTTCCCTAAGAATCCTCTTAAAAACACTTCCTCTCTCTCCTCTTCAGTTTGTGCATATTGACGTAACCAATCTACTAAGTTTAAATCTCCATTTTGAAAATACGAAGAGTTATCTGCCGGTAAATAAGACTGTGTAGTAGTTACACCCCAACTATATTTCCCTGCATCTGGCTCTTCATTTCCTGAAATTACTTGATAAAAAGCTGTAGTTGCTTTAGAGTTTTTAGAAATAACAGCTACTTTATCTCCTCTATTTAGGTTAAGATCTACTTTAGAGAATAATAATTCGCCTTCTGCATCTTTTTTAGAAAGACCTTCAATATTTAAAATTTGATCTCCCGCCTCTCTATCTCTTTCAAAAATAATTGCTGGGTAACGACGTGAAGATGGCTTAATTTCATCTACATTTAATTTCTCGATCATTTTCTTACGAGAAGTCGCTTGTTTAGATTTTGCAACGTTAGCAGAAAAACGACGAATAAACTCTTCTAATTCTTTCTTTTTATCTTCTGCCTTTTTATTTTGTTGCGCTCTTTGTTTAGCTGCTAATTGAGATGACTCATACCAGAATGTATAGTTTCCTGAATAGTGGTTTATCTTCCCAAAATCAATATCAGAAATATGTGTACAAACAGCATCTAAAAAGTGACGGTCGTGAGATACTACAATTACAGTATTATCATAATTTGCCAAGAAGTTTTCTAACCAAGCAATGGTTTCGAAGTCCAAGTCGTTCGTAGGCTCATCCATAATTAATACATCAGGATTACCAAATAACGCTTGTGCTAATAACACACGTACTTTCTTTTTAGAGTCTAATTCTGCTAATAAAGTATAATGATCTTCTTCTTTAATACCTAAGTTAGATAATAAACTTGCTGCAGAAGCATCGGCGTTCCAACCATCCATTTCTTCAAAACGAACTTGTAATTCTCCTATTTTCTCTGCATTTTCATCAGAATAATCTGCATACAAAGCATCTATTTCTGACTTTATTTTATGTAGTTCTTTATTTCCCATTAACACAGTTTCTAAGGCAGTATACTCATCAAAAGCATAGTGATCCTGTGTTAATACAGACATTCTTTTTCCTGGTTCTAAATGAACTTGACCAGAAGTAGGTTCTTGTTTTCCTGATAAAATCTTTAAAAATGTAGATTTCCCTGCTCCATTTGCTCCGATAATTCCGTAGCAATTTCCTTGTGTAAACTTAGTGTTTACTTCATCAAACAAAACACGTTTTCCAAACTGAACTGATAAATTAGAAACTGATAACATGTATATTTTTTTTAATTCCGTGCAAAAGTATAAAAACTAAAGACTATAAAAGAATTTGCATGAAAGTTTTTAACATCTTACTTTTGGCTCGTTTTAATTCTTTTTAACAACGAATTAACAGCCTAATATTAAAGAGTTATCTATTTTTGAACTCTAATATTTAGGGTAATTTAAATCATGATTAAGTATTTTATACCTCTCATATTAATTCTATTTATTGGATGTAACGAGTCTAATAAAAATAAGCCTACCTATTTTGGGGGTAAAATCATCAATCCTAAATGTGACTTCGTTGTGTTATCTGATAATTACAACTTTAACGATACTATTCCTCTTAGTAAGAATAATACATTTTTAGGAAGCTACGATAAATTTAAAGAGGGTCTATATATTTTTCACCATGGTAATGAACTTCAGTATGTGTACATGCAACCTTCTGATAGTTTATTAATTAGATTAAATACTTGGGATTTTGACGAATCTCTTGTTTTTAGTGGTGTTAATGCTGAACGAAATAATCTATTAATTGAGTCTTTTTTACAGTACGAGCAAGACTATAAAAACTCATCTAAATATCTTTCATTACCAAAAAAGGAATTTTTAGCTAAAATAGATTCTATGAAATCTATAAAAAGTGCTACTCTTGAGAGCTATAAAACTCGTAGCAATGATGCTTCAGGCTTTGTAGATATTTTAAATATTTCTTTAAATTTTCCTTTGTATGCAAAGCTAGAAGAGTATGCTATACAAAGTTTAAAGAAAGAAACATCAGAGAAAATTAATAATTCTTACTTTGATTATCGCAAAAGTGCTCCAATAAATAAAGACTCTTTAATGTTCTATGGACCATATTATAGGTTTATTATTAAGAAAATACAAAATGATGCTTACTTAAAAGATAATGGAGTAAAAACAGAGAAATTCACACAAAATTTACTGCAAGCTATTGATGAAAATGTAAAGCTTGAAACTGTTAAAAATAAAATGCTGTATAATGCTGTTATTCGCAACTTTTATGAAGAACCTAGCAGTGAAATGAAAAGTGAAGCTTTTTTTACATTTTTCAAGTTAAATACTAATAACGAGCATAAAAAAAATGTTCAACGTTTAATTAATGATTTAAAAATATTAAATAAAGGAGAACGATTACCTTCTTTTAAATTAATTGCAGCAGATGGTGAACTTAAAGATTTCTCTAGTATTTCTAAGAATAAAAACACTGTTGTTTTATTAAAAAACTATCAATACGCTTCAGATGATTGGGTATCTTCACGTTTCAATTACTTAGTTAAGAAAAACCCTGACGTTAACTTTGTATTGGTTAACCTATGTGATTCTTCTAAAAGGTTTACTAAAAATGTAGATGTAAAGTATCAATACACCATACCAAGTGAAAGCGCTGTGTGTAATTTTACAACTAGTAAATTTCCTCGTATGATTTTAGTTGATAAATACGGAATTATTCAAAATGGTTATACTAGTTTATCTGCTAATGATATAAACTTAGAAATCAGTAATTTACAAAAAACGAAATAGTTAACCTCTATTCATTTTATTTAGTGTACTTTTGCACCGTCCAAAAAAAATCGTACTAAACGATTTAATTAATATTAATTATAGAATTCGCGGAGGGGCATCTGTGGGTTCTCTAAAAACACAGTATGTCAACATTTTTAGATTTAGGTTTGCAAGAACCTATCAATAAGGCGTTAACCGATCTAGGTTATGAAAAGCCAACAGTAATTCAAGAAAAAGCAATTCCACAAATAATTTCTTCAAAAGAAGATTTAAAAGCATTTGCACAAACAGGTACAGGTAAAACTGCAGCCTTTAGTTTGCCTATTATAGAGCTTATAGATCAAACGAACGTAAGCACACAAGCAATTATCTTATCTCCTACTCGTGAACTGGCAGTTCAAATAGGAAAAAACATTGAAGATTTTTCAAAATATTTACCAAACCTGAAAGTAGCAACTGTATATGGTGGTGCTAATATTGATGAACAAATTAGAAAACTTAAAAAAGGTGTTCAAATAGTTGTAGGTACTCCTGGTAGAACTGTAGACTTAATTAAAAGAAGAGCCTTAAAGTTAGGAAACATACAATGGTTAGTTCTTGATGAAGCAGATGAAATGCTTAATATGGGATTCAAAGATGAATTAGACCAAGTATTAGATGCAACACCAGATAGCAAACAAACTTTATTATTCTCTGCTACATTTCCAAGAGAAGTTGAGGCTATTGCAAAAAACTACATGACTAACCCTGTTGAAATAACTTCAGGACAAAAGAATCAAGGTTCAGATAATGTAAGTCATGAATATTATTTAGTAAACGAAAAAACTCGTTATCCTGCTTTAAAAAGAGTAGCTGATTTAAATCCTGATATTTACGGAATCGTTTTCTGTAGAACACGTAGAGAAACGCAAGAAGTAGCCAATAATCTTATTAGAGATGGTTATAATGCTGATTCTTTACATGGTGACTTATCGCAAGCTCAACGTGACTCTGTAATGGAGAAGTTTCGTAAAAAGAACATTCAAATACTAGTAGCTACTGATGTTGCTGCTCGTGGATTAGATGTTAATAACTTAACACACGTTATTAACCATAAATTACCAGATCAAATTGAAAACTATAACCACCGTAGTGGAAGAACTGGTAGAGCTGGTAATAAAGGAATCTCTATTGCTTTAGTTAGTAAAAAAGAACAAGGTAGATTACGTCCTATTGAACGTATTATAAAAAAACAATTTGTTCACACTCCTATTCCTTCTGGTAAAGAAATATGTCAAAATCAATTATTTCATTTAATTGATAAAGTTCATAATACTGAAGTAAATACGGATCAGATTGAAGGTTTTTTACCTGGTATTTATGAAAAATTAGAAGACTTAACTCGTGAAGAGTTAATTCAAAAATTTGTATCATTAGAATTCAACACTTTCTTATCATACTACGAGAATGCTGCTGATTTAAATAATTTATCATCAAAAGATAACTCAAGAGGTCGTTCTTCTAGTGAGAATATGACACGTTTCTTCATCAATTTAGGAAGAAAAGATCGTTTAAATCCTGCCAAATTAATTGGTTTAATCAACGATCAAAACATTGGTGATAAGATTGAAATTGGTGCTATAGACATCTTAGATACTTTTTCTTTCTTTGAAATCGATAAAAATTTCGAAAAAGAAACTTTAGATGCTTTTGCTGCTAACGACCCTGATTTTAATGGGCGATCAGTAAATATTGAAATTACTAAAAACGACCGTAGTGGCGGTGGTGGAAGAAAACCACGCAGAAGCAGTGGTGGTGGATTCAATGGTAAAAAACGTAGAAGCGATAGACCTTCTTCTGACAACAAAAAAAGTTTTGGTAGAAGACGTAGTGAAAATAGTTCTTCTAGAAGAAGTGATAACAAACCTGCTGCTGGTTTTGGTAGAAAGCGCAGAAGAGATTAAAATATAAACAAATCACAATAAAAAAAGCAGCTCAATTGAGCTGCTTTTTTATATAAGACTATTTTATTTTCTTACTGATTTCCTAAAATAATTGGCATTCCACTTTTTCCAGAACCAATAATAACCACTTTACTATTGTTAGAATTTGCTAATCTATTGGTAGCTTCGATACCTTTATCCTGCAAAATTTTATCTGTTAATGAAGCACTTAAAATTCTATTTGCATCAGCTTTACCTTTTGCTTCAATAATTTGCTTTTCTGCTTCTTTTTGAGCCGTAACTAATCTAAATTCATACTCTAATGACTCTTGCTCTTGCTTTAGCTTACGTTCAATTGCTTCTTTAATAGTTGATGGTAACGTTACATCTCTAACTAAAATTTCATTTAACTGAACATATTGCTTTTCTAATATCTTCTTTGTCTCTATAAATATTTCATCTTGAATAGCATCCCTTTTACTTGAATACAATTGTTCAGGTGTATAACGGCCTACTACACTACGCGCTGCTGAACGAATTGCTGGCTGAATTACACGTTGTAAATAATTTTCACCTAGTGTTTGATGTAAGTTTCCTAAATCTTTATAAACTGGTTGATACCAAGCTGATGCATCTATTTGAATTTCTAATCCGTTAGATGACAATACTTTCATTTTTTCAAAAAGTTCTTGTTGTCTTACCTCATATACATGTACTTTATTCCAAGGAGCAACCACATGAAAACCTTCTCCTAATGGTGGTTCATCTGTAACAACTCCTCCTCCAAACGTTTTATACAACACTCCTGCTTCTCCTGAATTAATTGTTACAGTTGATTTTGCTATGAAAATTATTAGAACTACAACTACTGGAATTAACAATCCAAATTTTGGAAACTTTAACTCTACTTGATTTCTTGTCATTTTTTTTTATGTTTTATACTCAAATGTACAATTAAATTTATGAACCGCAGTTTTCATAATCGCATTCTTGTGATGCAAACTCAAGCTCAAGAGTAATATGTTCTAAGTGAAATTCATCATGCAAAACTCGCTTAACTTCTTGCTTTATTTGATGATTTTTTTCCCAAGATAATTTGCTGTTTTTTATTACTAAATGAGCTGTAAACACGTTATACTGGCCGTCCATCGTCCATAAATGACAATCGTGAATACTTTCTACCTCTTCTATAGAAACTATTCTTTGTTGAACTTCTTCTACAGAAACATTTTCAGGAGTTCCTTGCAATATAACTCTAAGGCTCTCTTTAATGTTTTTATACACATTATACAGCACAAAACCAGCAATAGCAATAGATAAGACTGGATCTAAAACCGGAACGTCCCAAAACTGCATTACAATACTTGCTAGTAGTACTACTACCCAACCTAACACGTCTTCTAATAAATGTAATGAAACTACTCGCTCGTTAATTGAGGTTCCTTTTTTTAATTTTAATACAGCAGCCCCATTTACTATAATTCCTAAAACAGCCAACCACATCATTCCTTTAGCATCTGCATTTTCTGGATTAATAATTCTAGGAATCGCCTCTTTTATTATAAATACCGAACCAATAACTAGTACTATTGAATTAATTACAGCTCCTAAAAGAGAGAACCTTTTATACCCGTATGAATATTTCTTATTTGCTCTTTTTGTCGATTTTTTTTGAAAATACCAAGACAACCCCAAGCTTAAACTATCTCCTAAATCATGCAAGGCATCTGACATAATTGCCAAACTATTGGTATAAAAACCTCCTATAAATTCAATAATTGTAAATGCTAAATTCAAGAAAAAGGCAACGGCTATATTCTCTGTAGAACTTCCGTGTGAATGATGGTGATGGTTGTGTCCCATGTTTTTATTAATTGACTTTAAATGTATAAAAAAGATGCAAAAAAGAGGAGTTAAAACTCCTCTTTCTCTTATAACTTAACTAAGATACCAGCGTTGAAAATAAATCCGTCTGTTGGTGCCCAAATATCTGTAAAAGAAGGATCGTTATGTGGTGCTTCTATCATATCTTGATAGTTTTGTTGTTTGGTATCTGTAAAATTTTCAAAATTTGCATACAAACTAACCTTACCAAACGTTCTCATTGCCATAAAGCCCATTGTCCAATAATCAGGAGTTTCTGTTAAGTTGTTTCTCAACTGAGAACTCTTGTAATAAGCTTCATAACCTATTCGCCACTTATCATGTACTTCATACATTAATACTCCTCCAAAACTATGCTTTGGTGTTAATGCTTTTTGATTATTATCAATTTCAACATTGTTATAAGCATAATTCGTAAAAAGTATAAAATCTTTGTATTTCAACTTTAAATTGGTTTCAGCTCCATAACTATTTAGTGAACTGCTAGCATTTATAAATTCATAATTCGTCCCGTTCTCTTCCAATAAAAGAGAGTTTTTCAACTGTGTGTAAAACACTAATTGATTAAAAGATAATGACACATTATCATTAAATATTCTTGTTTTATAATTTACATCTGCATTAAATCCAATAGAAGTTTCCGCTTCAAAATCAGTCAGGTTAATTGGCATTACATTTTGATACGAGCGTAATTCAGCATCTTCTGTAAAGATTGTAGGAATTTTATAACCTAAACCTCCTCCTATCCTACTTGAAATCTTTTCATCATATTTAATAAACAATGAAGCTCTAGGCAGTACAAATGTTCCATAATGATCATTATAATCTGTTCGTAAACCACTTTCCAGCGTTAAATTGTTTGAAAGTCGCCAGTTATTTTGAGTAAACCCTCCAAAGGTAAATTGCTTGTAACTTCTATCTAAATCTGTTGTTGGGTTTTCTATAAAGTTTTCAGTTATGATGTTCCCTCCAAAAACCCAATCAGAAGTAAGGTTGTATAAGTTATATGTTGCTTCAGTAAAAGTAGCCCACTGCTTTCCATCAAATTCATAATCTGGTAAGGTTAAATTTCTTTTAAAATAGCTTACACTGTTTTTAAAATGAAAGCTTTTATCTTCTGAAATATCATTAGAATATGACAATTGTGTTGAATAACGTTCCGATTTGTTTTCTTCAAAAAAACTATGATCAGGAGTCATATTTCCTGCTATTACATCAGTATCTCCACCTATTCGATTCTCTATAGTTGTCCCAAAATTCAAGCGCCATTCTTCTTTTTCATTCGGGTAATAAAATAACGACGGATTAATACTAAAACTTCTAACTTTTGGAATATCAGAAAAATGATCATCGTTTACATCGGTTGCTTCTTGTCTGTTTGCTGAACCATACAAAGTAATTCCAAATTTATTAAAACGTTCACTATAAAAAGCATTTATGGTGCTTCCGTTACGTGAAGTTTGATCGAACATTAGGCTAACTTCTCGTTTGTCTTTTGGCTTTTTTGACACTAAGTTTACCAAACCTGCAATAGCTCCTCCTCCATATAAGGTTGATGAACTTCCTTTAATAATTTCTACTTGTTGTAAATCTAACGGTGGAATTTGCATAATACTCAATCCACTAGAGAATCCTCCAAATAAAGGAAATCCGTCTTTTAGTAATTGCGTAAATCGCCCATCTAACCCTTGAATACGTATACTTTGATTGGCTGAGTTTGCAGATGTTTGCTGCATTTGTATCCCTGTACTTTCACGTAAAACCATGGCTATATTTGCTGAATTCATAATCGCTTTCTCACCCAATTCTTCAGCTCCTACTACCTCTATTCTAGTCGGAATTTCAGCAATTGCTCTTTTACTTCTTGTTGATTGAATTACAACCGCTTCTAAAGTTTCTTCATCTTCGTGAAGCTCTATCACAAATTGTTTCTTTGTTGTTGGAAAGGTTATGACTTTTTCAACCGTTTCAAACCCCATAAACGATACTACAAAAGTTTGCTTCCCGTCAGGGATATTATTGATAATTGCAATTCCGTCTAAATTAGTTTCTTCTCCTAATGTGGTGTTTTTTATATATACTGATGCACCAATAACTGGTTCTTTTTCATCAGAAATCACTTTAAATTCTACTGAATTTTGCGCGTTTATTTGAATAGCAGATAGTACCATAACTACCGCTAACACTATATTTTTTAACATGTGTTTCTTTTAAATTAATTATATGTTTTTGTAAGCTGACAACTTTTTAATAAAAAAGATGCAAGAACTACTTTCGTATATCTTCGAAAGCAAACCGAGAATAATTAATTTAAAATTTTGGTGGCTGAAAAATAGCCGACAAGTATGAATTGTAGTATGTGTTTTGATAGAAGTTAATACTATTTCTTATTTCTAAAAAAATAGGAATATCAAAACTATAATCGGTTGGTATAAAATCTGCTGTAACAGTAATTACGTTACAATGATGGTGATGTTCTTTGTTTTTTTCTTCTTCAGTATCATGTAGATGATGCTCATCTTGATGATCTTCATTTAACACATCGTGATGTACTTCTGATTCAGCAACAAAAACCACAGCATCAGTATGTGCCTGTAAAGGAGGCACAACTAATAATAAGGTTAATAATATGATGATACTGTTTTTCACGAATACTGTTTAGGGTTACAAAATTATAAAAATTTATGAATCTTCATTATCCAATCTATCTTTAACATACTCAATTTTTGTCTTACCATGTGCAAAAGGCTTCCCTTCTTCATCTAAACTCACCATGATAATTTTATCAATTGCAATAATTGTTTTTCGGGTTATTTTGTTACGAACCTCACAACTTAAGGTGATAGACGTTGTACCAAACTTTACTACATCAATTCCTATTTCTACAATATCTCCTTGCTTTGCTGAACTAACAAAATTTATTTCAGACATAAACTTGGTTACTGTTTTTGGAATTTCTAACTGAATAATAGCATATAACGCTACTTCCTCATCAATCCATTGTAATAATCGTCCTCCGAAAAGTGTTCCGTTAGGATTTAAATCTTCTGGTTTTACCCATTTACGTGTGTGAAATCTCATCGTATTTATTGTTCTATATTTTTAGCTTCAAAAGCTACTAAATCGTTATTTACAAAGGTAAATGTTATTTGTATAGGATTGCAACATACCTCACAATCTTCTACATAGGTTTCAGATGTACTAGCATCCAGCAACATGGAAATTTCTTCCCAACAATGCGGACATTGAAAAAAGTGTTCATACATCATATTTTACCATAATATTTTCTAACAAACCATTCTATTGACAATAAAACTATAATTAGTAATAACAACCATTTCCAATCAACTAAACTTTGTTTTTTGGTAATAGACTTTTGTGTGGTATAAAAAGATGCATCTTCTTGTATCTTTTTTAGTAAATCGTCAACTTTATCTGCATAAACAATTGCTCCATCTGTTTTTAACGCTAGCTGTTCTAATTTCTTAAAATTGGCATTGGTAAACTGCTCTTCTATCTGATAATCTTCAATTTTAAACCTACCTGAACTACTTATATTTTGGTTCTTTACTGTTACTGTATATGAATATTCACCTGAGGCTAATCCTTCAACAGCAACTTGATACGAGTTGTTAAATAACGAAAACGGAATACTCTTTTTAGCTTTTGTTTCTAAATTAGTAACTGTTAACTCTAAAGATGCTCTGCTATCAAATTGGTAGTTTTTATCAACATAAAAAGCACTTATGGTTATGGGCTCATTAGCTGCATACAAACGTTGTGCTTTTACATCTAAACGCCTTCTCTTTTTAGTGGATGCTAAATACTGAACCAAATTTCCTACAAACGTGTCAAAACTTTCAAAATTTTTCTCTTTTAAATAACTGGCTGCTCTCCATTTCCAAATACCCTCACCAAATAGTACTGCATACTTTTTATCATTCTCTTCAAAGGTTGATAATAACGGTTGAGTGGTTTCTACCCCTGCATACTTCTGATACAACAAACTTTGAGACTCTTTTTTAGTCTGTACTTCTCCAAACTTGTCTTTTAGTGGTGGAAATTGACCAAAACCTATATCCTCTTGGTAAAAAGTTAGAAAATCTGGATTGTAAATAGCTGTATATTCTTCTTTTTGATTGATTACTCTTTTTTGAATTCCTAAACCTTGACTATTCAAAAAGTTCCAATCTGTTTTAGTTCCTGAAACCAGTAAAAAGTTAGATTGTATTTTTTCTAAAGTGGTTTTAAAATAACTGTTAGGTTGATACAAAACAAAAAACTGATACGCATCTAAGTTTATATTCTTATCCTGTATCAAAGCAATGTCTACTTTGCGTTGTTTATTGCTCTCTATCGCTTTTTTCAGCGCTCCTAAATCTGGATGTAAAAAAGAACTTAATAGTAAAACTTTGGTTTGCTCATCTAAAACTTCTACTGAAAAGCTTTTATAATTGTTCTTCGTGTTTTTTTCATTCGCTATACTACTTATCGACGCTGTGTAATAGTGTACTCCTTTGGTATTAGACACTAAATTGGCTGTAACAGTTTGCACAGGATTTTCTGGTGAAAAGCGCACTCTTTTAGAAAAAACTCTGCTCCCGTTTTTTACGATTGAAAAAGTAGTATTCACCGTTTCTTTTCCCTCATAATACAACAATGCTTCAACTGGAAACTTATTCTTTACATAGCTATACTTATTCACATTTAACTGCGAAATTTGAATATCTTGATACTTAATAGTATCACCTATAACTACAGGAAATACTTTATGCTTTGTTGATGAAAACTCATAATCATTTCCTTGGGTTTGATTTCCATCGGTTATTAAAATAGTAGCTGCATTTTTATCTTTATTCAATTCATTAACAGCTTCAACTGCTTTTGAAATATCTGTTTGTGTTTCAGCAAAAGATAAACTATCCAACACCTTAATATCATTCCCAAACGAAAAATACTGTACGTCAAATTTATCTTGAAGTTCTTCGTTGTTTTCTACTTTTGATATTAATTTTTGAACCTTTTTTTCTTCTTTAAAAAATTGAGTAGATAACGAATTGTCTGCCAATACAGATAACACAGGTTTTATATTTTCCGTTTCAAGAGTTGTTATCTTCGGATTAATCAATAGCAACCCAATTAAAAAGAGACTCAGTGCCTTTAAGCTAAAAAGTAAGATATGTACTTTCGGAGTTCTATTTACCTTATAGAAATATTGAAAAAAAGCAATGGCTACGCTTATGAATACGGCTAATACAATGTAAATTATAGTTATTGACTCCACTCAGCTTATTTTAGTATGTGAAGATAAAAATATCTAACAAATAAAAAGACCTTTTCTTCTTTTTCATTTATGACTTGAATCATAAAAAACTAGTTATCAGCTACATAATTTTATCAAAAACTAGTATGTATGGTAACTACTGAAAACTTAACCGCTGAAAAAACAATTCAAAAAACAAATAGTATGGGAATTACAGCTTACATCAATAAAAAAATTGCTGAAGGAGAACGAAATAGCATTGGTGTATCTATTATATTAATTACTGTAGGCTCTATGATTGCCTCCATAACAGCTGCTTTAGCCGTAAACGGTGATGTTAATTTATTTGCCCTAATTTTTGCTTGTGTAACGGCTATGGGAGCTAATGCTGCCGCCATAAGTCAACGCCCTTTTAAAATAATTGCTTGGGCATTTATTATTAATATAGTAGGTAATATTTCGTTGATTTTTTACCTACTTATGTCGTAGATGTAGGCTTCGGCTTTGCTTCAAACATTCTAAAAAAGAGCATAGAAGCTATGTTTCGTGCTCTTTCTTTAGCTTCATGCGCTTTTGTTCCGTCAAAAAGTTCATCAACCGTTTCAAACCACAATTGTAGCCAGCGTCCAAAGTGTTCTTGGTAAATAGAATACTCAAAATCTCTATCTACGTCTTTGTGTGCTTTCATAGGGTTTCCTTTAAACTTTCTAACAAAAAACAAATTGGTTTCCCAAAAATCGGTGAGCTTTTGTAAATGAGGTTCCCAAGTTTCTTCTGGAATTGTTTTTAAAAAAATAGGACCTATAAAATCATCCTTTCTAATTTTATCATTATAAAAGGTTGATACTAACTTATACACATCTTCCCTATTTTCTATGTCTCTTTTATCCATTTACAAATCGTTGTTGAAATACGCTACAAAAGTATATCTTTATGCTATTGCAATTTATGACTTAAATCATAATGATTCCAGAAGAACTCTTATTAAAATACCACGCTGAAACCAAAAGTTTTCAAAAAGACGAAATTATTTTTTCTGAAAAACAAACAGCTCATCATTACTATCAAATAGTAACTGGGGCTGTAAAAATGAATAATTTCAACGATGATGGCAAAGAGTTTATTCAAGGAATATTTTATAAAAACCAAAGCTTTGGTGAACCTCCCTTATTTATTGATGTTAAATATCCAGCCAATGCCGTAGCAATTTCTTATAGTACCATTTTAGTATTATCAAAGAAAAATCTTTTTGAGTTATTACAAGATAACCCTGAAATTCATTTAAAAATTACCCAAAGTTTAGCCAAACGTTTGTACTATAAAGCAATTATAGCTTCAGAAATATCGAGTCAAGAGCCTGCCCACAGAGTCCTTCGCTTTATTGATTATTTAAAAGACGATGTATATAAAGTTGAAGGAAAATACACTTTTAAAGTAGCCTATACACGTCAACAAATAGCTGATATTTTAGGTTTACGTGTAGAAACGGTTATTCGGGTCATAAAATCTTTAGAAAAAAAGGGAGACGTAAAAATTAGCAAACGAAAGGTATATCGTTAAAGCTTTCTTTAAAGAAACCATTTCAATTAAGTGTGTTACAAATCATAAAATTAATAGCTTTATGGAATTCCGTAAGAATTTGTACATCTCTTGTAGTAAGTTCGCTGGAATTGTATAATTAGTTAATAAATAACAGCAACTCGTTAATAACTTTGTTTTAGGTAACGTACTGGTTTTAATATATTTGAAAACGTATAAAATTGCTAAACTTTACGATATCTCACATTTTTTTCAGGGTAAAAAACTAAAGTTTGACATATAACGAGTGGTAGCTAATATCGCAAATCAAATGAAAATGAAATTTATTAAATGAAAATGACGTTAAAAACTAACGGAGACATAAATAGACTTGGCGATAAAATTAGAGATGAATATCCAAACATTAAAAACTCTACAAAAGAACAAATTCAAGAACACAGAATCTCTTTCAAAGAAACCACTAATGCTACTTTTAACTCTTTATGTTCCTTAAGCAAACGAGTCAACAAAAATGCAATTATTACTTATCGTATTAAACGAATTGAAACGATTATAGGAAAATTAAAAAGATTAAATACTGATCCAAAAAAAAAGCAATTATTTGCAAGGATGTGGGATATTTCTGGATGTAGGTGTATAGTTGATAATGATAGAGAAGTTTATAAGCTAGAAAAATTAATTTCTAAAAAATTCACAGTTCGAAAACGAACAGATTACATAAAAAAACCTAAACCTAATGGATATAAATCTCTTCATCTCTATTTACAACTGCCAAATGACAGTAAAGTTGTCGAAGTTCAATTAAGAAATAGAATTGACCATAATTGGGCTACTCTTGTAGAGATAACCGATGTAATCTTTGACTCCCAATTAAAAGAATATGGAAAAAATAAAAAACTAGAGAGATTCCTGTTTTTACTCTCAAAAAGAAAATCACTTGTTTTTAAGGACAAAATTTTCATTGCGTCAGTTTTAAAAGAATATAAGTATTTTGAAAACTTAAGTAAAGTTTTTACTCGTAACTACCTTAAAGTAAGAAACAGATGGTTAGATTTAGAAATGAAATACAATCACAAATTCTTTTTAATAGAAACAAAAAAAGATGAAATTCCTAAAATAAACTCGTTTGATGGATTTAATAAAGCGGAAGACGAATACTTCAAACGATATTTAACTAATCATAATTCTAATATAGTTTTAACTCATTTAACAAAACCAAGTTATAAAAACATAAGTAGTGCTTATTCAAATTACATTTTAACAGTACATAGTGTTCTAGATGACATCACAATCATTTTAAGAGAATTAATTATTGAATGCATCAAAGAAAAAAAGTATTTTCTTTTTCTAAAATATTACAATTTACATTTATCAATTTTATATAATCATATAAATAATTTAAACTCGGAAATATTGGTTTCAAAATCGATTGGAATGAATAATAAAATAAAACAAAATGAATGGAAAGCTGATATTAGGAGACAGAGAGAGAAAATAGAAAAAAACGAAAAAAAGTTATATCTTGAAGCAAATAAATATAAAATTGAATCAAGAATTGTCAAAATATTTTTGACTTATAGACTAAAGAGAATTATGAAGAGAAATAGAAAAAAAATAAAAAAATATTAGCTACAACAATAACTATAAGTAATTGCTTGTTCTCTCCTACTTCTGAAAATCCTCGCGGATTTTCAATTTGCTGTGTATTTGCAAAGTTAACCGCTAACCTACGCAACTAATCTTATACAAACCCATTGTAATACATTAAAAAAACAGAAGTCAATAAAAAAATATTAACAAGAAATGAAAAAATACGGATGTTTAATATTAATCATGTTTCTATTTGGTTCTTGCGGATTGAAAAACAAAAAATCAAATCTTGAACAAATATCTACGACAGAAAGTCAAATGAAAAAATTGATAAAAATATTAAACACGGACTCTAAGCAACATCAAGAAATTGGAGCAAAGTTAACCGACCCTGAAATTCAAAAGGTAGAAAATGAACTTAGTTTAAAGCTTCCTCCTTCGTATAAATTATTTTTAAAGGAATTTGGCAATGGAGCTTATTCGCTTTATATGAATTCCATAGATGATATTAAACAAAAAAACTTTTTGAACACATATCGCAAAGATTTAGGCGCAACTATCGAATTATTGAATGAAAAAGAATACAAAGTTCATTCTCTTCTTTGTTTAATGACAGAGGATTCAAATGGTGGAGCTTGGGTCTGGTTGACATCCGAAAGTGATGAAAACGGTGAATGGCCTTTAGCTTATTACAGTTTGAACGATAAAAAACTTCATTACAAGGTTGAAAATTTTATAGAATGGTTAAGGTTACTCACCAAGGGAAGATATGAAGTGATTAGGGAGTTAGATGTGGAAAACAAATTAGGATTAGGCTAAAAAACAATGATAAAAACGTATTACAACACTGGCTATAATTCATTACTGCGGATTTTTCCATAACACTCTCATAACCGAGATTGTTACAATTCATTTATACAATTCTCTACACACTTTATTGAATACTCCCGAATACTCCAGCATGGGTCACTGATACTACGGCACGCTCCGTTAACACTACGGCATGGGTCGCTGATACTACGGCATGCTCCGTTAACACCACGGCACGGGTCGCTGATACTACGGCATTCTCCGTTGACATCACGGCACGGGTCGCTGATATCACGGCATGCTCCGTTAACACCAAGGCATGGGTCGCTGATATTACGGCACGCTCCGTTGACACCACGGCACGGGTCGCTGATACTACGGCACGCTCCGTTAACTCCACGGCACGGGGCGCTGATACTACGGCACGCTCCGTTAACACCACGGCATGGGTCGCTGATATCACGGCATGCTCCGTTAACACCACGGCATGGGTCGCTGATACTACGGCACGCTCCGTTAACTCCACGGCACGGGTCGCTGATATCACGGCATGCTCCGTTAACACCACGGCACGGGTCGCTGATACTACGGCACGCTCCGTTGACACAACGGCATAGGTCTTCTATAATTATATCTTAAAATAAATCTGTAATACTATTCTATTTTTTTGGTAGGGTAAATTATTATCTACTTGTTTCATTAGCGAAAAAAATTGTTCTCTTTAAAAAATTGCAACCCGAATAATTAAATCGATATGAAAACAAAATTCAACTATTTATTAGTTGTTCTTTGCTTTGCTTGTATTCATGTACAAGCACAAGAACAAAAAAATGAAGATCACAGAAAAAAGCTATGTAATTTATTTCCAACGCTTCATAATTATACACCCCTACACGTAAAATCTTAATCATTCCCCTTAGGTATGAGAAAAATATTATTGCTAAGAATTTTAACTTAATTATTAATACATAAAAATGAAAATTACTAGGATTATTGTATTGATTGCTTTATTTACATCAGTACTCAATGCACAAGAAAAAGAAGTTGATTGCGATTTCAACATTAACAGAGCTTATTACCATTTAGAAGGAAATGAGTTTTTTAAAAAAGACAAACAAAAAGCTATTGAATACCTAACCCCTTGTGTAGAAACTGAAAACCCAGTGGCACAACTAATGATGGGACGTATTTTACTAGAGGAAGCCACAGAAGAAAGTTACACAAAAGCTTTTAAGCTAATTAAAGTAGCTGCAAAACAAGACAATGCTATTGCTGCTACTGATTTAGGAATATTATATAAGTATGGTAGAGGGTGTAAACTTAACTATAACAAAGCGAGAAAATGGTTTGAAAAAGGATTTGAACTAGGAAATACCAAAGCTGCTTATTTATTAGGTTACTTGTATTTAAAAGGTTTTGGAAACATACAACAAGACTATACCAAAGCAGTTAGTTGGTTTGAAAAGAGCGACTATCCTATGGCGAAATATTGGTTAGGGATTTGTTACTACCACGGTTATGGAGTAGAGAAAAATGTAGCCAAAGCAAATGAGTTATTAAAAACCAATTTCGATACAGTAAAAGGAGCTAACACAAGTGAAGCTTCTAAAAACTCAGAAGTAATAAATGTAGAGGAAATTAAGCATGTTATAAATGAAGAAGAGACAGCTACATCAGCAGAAGTTACCAAACAACAACTTAACGGAGTGTGGGAAGGCGATTTATTGTTTTTTGATTGGTCAGCAACTCATATAGAAAACAAAATTCCTTTTAAAATTACAGCGAAGTATAATGCAGAAAGTGATGTATTACATATCACTACGACCATTGCTGATAAAAAACAAAATGTAGACTTTACTAAATTAGACAACAGTCTTTACTTTAACAATTTTACTGTTGAATTACCACATAGTTCATTTAGTAAAAACATTCCTGCTGTTTTAGAGCATCAATTACTTTCTGCTGATGTTTCTATCAAACAGTTTAATTCTGAAACCTACTTAACAGGAAACTTGGAGACTTATGTGAGTGCTTGGAAAGAATCGGGAGTACCTATTCGTTTTGTCTTAAAAAAGAAAAAGAAATTAGAAAACTCAGAAGAAGAGCTTTCAGAAGATGCTTTAGCTGCACTTTCAAAACAAGAAGATAGTTTTATAAAGCTATACCCTAATCCTTTTGAAAAAGATGTAATTGTATCCTATTCATTAGAACAGCCAGCAAATACAAAGGTTACCATCACCAACATGAATGGATTACGAGAAAGAGTAATAAAACCTTTAGCTAGTCAGGAAACTGGTAACTACCAATATTATGTTGAGGGAACGGATTTACCTAAAGGAATGTATGTAGTAACCATACTAGTAGGAAAAGAAAGAAAAACAAGAATTATCATCAAAAAATAATTGCTAGAAAACACACAAATGAAAAGAATATATATACAGTTTTTACTACTACTTTTAGTAAGTACATTTAATATTGATTTACAAGCTCAAAGATTAAGTATACTTGAAAAATCAACTATCGGAGATGAATTCTTAATAGCTCCAGATGGTACATATAGTGAATTAAAACCAATTTTAGCAGGAAGATGTAGCGGTTGTGAAATACCTGATTTAGATATTAGAGACAATTCATCCAATTGGAGTAACTCTTTCGATGCTGCTGCACTTAATGAAACTTTAATCAGAAGAGCTGCAAAAAAGAAATTAAAAAAATGGTATAATAGACAAGTAAATGAAATAGTTAAACCTGCTATAGATAAAAAATTCGGCAGAACATTTTCTAGTTTTAATGAAGCTAAAAATGAGCTTTTAATAGATTCTGAAAGAAGAAATATCGTTACTTTTTCAAGACCTCTTAGAGATAAATACTCTCGTTTAAGAACTCGCGGATTTAAAGCTAAAGAAAAGCATTTAAAAGAGCTAAAGTTATTAAAGCTAAGAGAAGCAGAAATTAAATCAGGAAATATAAATAATCCTTCCTTTGGTTATACTAAAGTACAAGGAGTATACTTAAAAGATATAAAGAGTTTAAGCTCTTTAAAGTCAAAATGGACTCCTTTATTTGATGATTTTAGCAAGAACATCGCTGAAACTCATATAAATAACCATATGTTTAAAAGTATAGGTAGAGGAGTTGAATCAGAGGTAATAAAACTTAAAAACCAACATTACAATAGTTTAAACACTTGGGACAGGCTAAGCTTATTACAGTTTTTAGTTCATTATGAAGAGTATAAAAAGCTAAGTTCTCCTCCATACCTTGTTCCTGAACATATTAATAATATGTTTAAAAAGTTTAATAATATCGATAAAGCTACGCCTGAGTTAATAGAAAATTTGTCTATAAAAAATAGAACAGGTGGTTTTTCAGTTTTTGATGGTAGAACCTATTACAAGTTATTAAGCGCTTATACGTCACCTCCTGCTTTACCTGGAGGTGAGTATATGGCCAAAATGGAATGGGAAAGATTAAAAAATCAAGCATTAGATAAATTATTAAACTCTACGAGTACCGCTGATTTTGCGATAACTAATTTAATTGGTGAATTAAACATTACTAATAATACTCAAAAAAACTGGTTGTATGAACACAAAACAGCCGCTAATAATTTTATCGGATTTGCTAACAGTAATAGAGTTAGTAATAAAATAACAAACAAAGCTAAAATATTTTCAAACACAACTATACAAATTTTAAGTAACCAAAACCTTACAAGTTCTCAAAAGTACAACCAGTTTGTAATAGCTTATAATTCTTTTGACCCTATTTTACCAAATACAGCTCAAAAAAAGGATTACGAAGTTAAAATTAAAAAATATGCAACTTCTTTTAAACAATGGGGAAACAAAGAATTTGGAAATTATCTAGAAAGCCTTCTACCCTTAGATTCTTCTTTTTCAGATGAAGATTATAAAATACTATATAAAACAATAAGAAAAAAAGCAGGGGAATTAGCATGGGATTATGTTAGAGCTATTGTAGGTCAAACATTTGAAAGTTTTCAGCCAGTTATAGAAATGGCACTATGGGAAGTAGGTGGTGGTTTGGCCTTAAAAGTATTGAGTAAACTACCTGTGAGGTATTTAACAACACCTATTAAAAATGTAATTACTAGACTTAGAACACCTGCTTCATCAGCATTTTCTAACTTAAAGCATGCTAAAAAATTTGGCATACAATCATATAAGCAATTAGGAAAACAATTTAAAGAGTTAGGTATCTCTGCAAAACAGTTAGGAGTTGAAAAGCATCATCTTTTTGAACAAAGATTTGTTAAGCAGCTAGGTGACAAATTAGGTAGAAATACAGATGATTGGTTAAGTATAGTTGTAGAAAAAACTAATAAATTAGCACAAAGTGAACACTATAAATTCACACAGGCTTGGAAGAAAGCAATAGGTTATGATGGGCAAGCCGCAGGTTGGACTAAAAAAACAACAAGTTCAGCTACTATAGATGATATTTATATGGCTGCAAAAGAGATATATAAAGATTACCCTGAAATATTAAAAGCATTAGGATTATGATAAAACATTATTTGCTTTTTGCAAAATGGCGAAAAAAAGATGTTGAATTTTTAAATAGTTTAAAATTAGATAGACTAGTTGAAGAAGGATACTTTGGTATACCGTTAGAAGAAGGCGAAGTCAAAAAAAAGATTTTGGAACATTACTCAAAAAAAGATTCTCTTTTTCAAAAAACAAAACCTTCTGAGTTTTCTTTAAAATTTCAATCTGTAACGTTTTCAAAAAAAGAATTAGATAATGCAGGATATTATGCTCTTAATGGTATTTTTCAAAAAAATAATGGCTACCCTGAACCTCAAAATTCTTTAAAATATGAAGATATTATATTCAAATATGACAATAAAAAGTTTAGAGTAAATAAAACTCAAATAGCCCCTTTTAGCGTTAAAAAACCTAAGTGGAATAAAACTCAAAAGGGATTTAGTTTAGAGTGGGAATTTGAATTTGCTTTCTTTAAAAAAGAGTTTTACCAAGAGGTGCTTGCACCTCTTGGTTTACAAGCCATGGATGTTTTAGATTATAAAACTGGTAAACCTTTGGAAGATACGGTACAATTGATTATTCCTACTGCGAAAAGTAAACTATTGTTAGAGGGATCGGCTTATGATATTCATCCATTAAGTGAAACTGGCGGGTATAAACAATATGCTTTACAAACTTTAGACTTTTTCCCCCCTTTCGAAAAAAAAATTGACTTTCATATATGCTATAGTCAAGAAGAACTGTTAAGAGGTCATAGGAAAATAATCATTTCTAAAGAGTTTTGTGATTTATTAGTTAAGCACAATATTATTGAGTATACCACTGATCAATTAACACCTTTGAAACATGAATAAAAAAATAATAGTAACGCTAATACTATCTTCTTTCTTAGCTTTCAAATCTTTCTCTCAAGAGAAAAAAATAGAAGAAATGTATCAAGAATGCTTGTATAACTCGCTACATGATAAAGGGAAAAAATTAAAAAGAATAAACAAAGAATTTGAAAATTATTTAATTAATAAAGAAATTCTAAAAGATAGTTCAGAAAGTAGTTATAAGAAGTTTTTAAATATACTACATACCTCCAAAGGAAAAGTTATGAAAGCTTCTTTTACATATCCATACTTAGACTCAATGCACAATATTGAAAACGGAAAGCCTATTTTTTTTAAGTTAGATAGTTCTTGTGTAAAAGAAATAGTATTAAATGACGATTTTACAAAACATTTAGAAAAAATGGAATCTTTGATACCAAAAGAAAAGACAGAAGATCTAAGTTTACTATTTAAAAAAATGGATGAAGTTTTTTCTGAGGAAGATTTTAAGTTAGATTATTATAAGCAAAAATTCTTTATACTTCTTTGTGTATATAATGAAGTTAAATACTTTTAATAAAAAAGAGCTTTTATCTGTATCTTAGTTTAGTTTCAAAGATATTGGAAAGAAAAAGATAATAATATTCTACATTCCTTGGAATGGAATAAATTAACATTATGGAAGAAAAATATAAAAAGTTTGGTGAAATTATTATAAAAAAATTCAGAGATGAAAACTATGCTAATTATCTAAAAAGCACAGAACAAGCTAGAAAAATCACAATAAAAGAGTATTATAATTTAAAAAGAAACGAAAATTACGATAGTAATTTACAGAAGATTGAAGATGAAAGATTTGAATTTATAAATAGTTTAAGTGACACCCAAAAAGAACAATTAGATAAGCTTATTTTAAAAACTCTAGACGATACTGCTTTTAATTTTTTAAGAGAGATTGAAGAAGACTTTCATTTTAACGAAAGTATTGGTTTAATTTTTAAAGGTAAATCAATTGAAGACATTTATGACGAATTTTTGTCAGGTACGTTTTTTGGTGAATATTTTTTATGGATTAATAAATACAGTAAGTATGGAGATTTTCAGTATTAATTTATAGTAAATATTTTTTCTTATTAAAATTAAAAATAGGTATCGTTATTTGGGTACCTATTTTTAATTTTAGTATCACTCAGTGAAACTTTAATGCTTTTTTCTTTTATAGTGAGACTAAACAAATGATTGTATGAAAATATTTTTAGAAAAAAGTTTTTAGTTTGGTTATCACAAACAAAATTCTATATACTTCTTTGTACCTAAATGAGATTGCTTTTATTTAGTACTAAAATTCCTGTAGTTTATCTCTAAAAAAAGGGAAGTATTTTCTATTTTTGTGCCTTTCAACACAACAACAAAACATGAACTTAACAGAATTAAACGCCATCTCTCCTATTGATGGTAGATACCGTAACAAAGTAGCAAGCTTAGCGAACTATTTTTCAGAAGAAGCTCTAATAAAATATCGTGTAAAGGTAGAAATTGAATATTTCATTGCTTTATGTGAAATTCCATTACCTCAATTAGCCGATTTCAACAAAGATTTATACGATGATTTACGTAAAATTTATGAAGACTTTTCTGCTGAAGATGCGCTAAAAATCAAAGAAATTGAAAGCGTTACCAATCACGATGTAAAAGCTGTTGAGTACTTTATTAAAGAAAAGTTTGACAAGCTAAACTTGAATAAGTATAAGGAGTTTATCCACTTCGGATTAACATCTCAAGATATTAACAACACTGCTATTCCATTATCTATTAAAGATGCTATGGAAGAAGTATACTACCCTACTTTAGATACCTTAGTTTGCAAATTAGCTGATTTATCTGAAGAATGGGAAAACGTACCAATGTTAGCAAGAACTCACGGACAACCAGCCTCTCCTACTCGTTTAGGAAAAGAGTTTTTTGTATTTGTAGAGCGTATTAACAATCAAGTTATTCACATACAACATACACCACATGCTGCGAAGTTTGGTGGAGCTACAGGTAATTACAATGCACACAAAGTAGCGTATCCAGATATCGACTGGAAAAACTTCGGTACTCATTTTGTTGAAGAAGTGTTAGGTTTACACCACTCCTTCCCTACTACGCAGATTGAGCACTACGACCACATGGCAGCTTTATACGACGGATTAAAACGTGTAAATACAATTTTAATTGATTTAGATCGCGATGTTTGGACGTACGTTTCTAACGACTACTTCAAACAAAAAATTAAAAAAGGTGAAGTTGGTTCATCTGCAATGCCACATAAAGTAAATCCTATTGATTTTGAAAACTCTGAAGGAAACTTAGGTATTGCCAACGCTATTTTTGAGCATTTATCTGCTAAGTTACCAGTTTCAAGATTACAACGTGATTTAACTGATAGTACGGTATTACGTAACGTTGGAGTTCCTTTTGGACATACATTAATCGGTTTTGCTTCTACCTTAAAAGGATTGAACAAGTTATTATTAAACGAAGCTAAATTTGCTGAAGATTTAGAAAATAACTGGGCGGTAGTTGCTGAGGCTATCCAAACAATTTTACGTCGTGAAGCGTACCCTAATCCATACGAAGCGTTAAAAGGATTAACACGTACCAACGAAAAAATCAACAAAGATTCTATCGCTAACTTCATTGATACTTTAGAAGTTTCTGATGCGATTAAGAATGAATTAAAACAAATTACACCATCTAATTACACAGGTATATAATGAGATATTTACTTACTTTTTTAGTTTTATTTTTAGCTATTTCGTGTGCTCCAGAAAAAAAAGGAGATCCAACACGTTTTGTTCACGGAACGTTTGAAATTCCTGCTGGTGATAACTACGGAAAAACAACTATTGTAAGAAAAGATAGCTTACAAATAGAAGAATACACTAAAAAAGTAAGTATTTCAACTGACAGTTTAGTTACTGAAAAAGAAATAAAACATATAGATACACTCTACATCAAGTGGAAAAATAATTTTGCATACACTTTGCAAATGAAAAATCCGAAAACTGATTTAGATAAAGATCCTATATTTGTTCAAATAACTAAAGTAACTGACAGCTCTTATAGTTTTACCGCAAAAATTGGCTATTCTAACTTTAAGCAAAAAGGAACTGTATATAAAGTAAAATAAACTATGGAAATTTTCTTACAACCTGATACTTGGGGTGCACTTGTTACCTTAACTTTTTTAGAAATTGTATTAGGTATTGACAACATTATTTTTATTTCAATAGCGGCAAATAAGCTACCTGAAAATCAACAAAAAAAAGCTACTAATATTGGGCTATTCTTAGCCATGATACTTCGTATTGCTTTACTTTTTGGTATTTCGTTGCTTATTGCTATGAATTCTCCTTTTTTTAATATCGATTTATCTTGGCTTAATGCAGGAGTTACAGGTCAAGCATTAATTTTATTTGCTGGTGGTATATTCCTTTTATATAAGAGCACTAAAGAAATTCACCATAAAGTAGAAGGACATCTTGAAGACGAAACTGATGGTAAACCTAAAAAAGGCTATACATTAACACAAGCTATTATACAAATTACGTTAATTAACATCGTTTTCTCTTTTGATTCTATTTTAACGGCTGTAGGAATGACTAATGGTATTGAAGGAGCTATGATAATTATGATTACCTCTGTAGTATTATCTATGGTTATTATGATGTTATTTGCAAACCCTGTAGGGAAGTTTGTTAGTAAGCACCCAACTATTCAAATGTTAGGATTATCTTTCTTAATCTTAATTGGGTTTATGCTGATTGCTGAAGGTGCTCACTTATCTCACGCTACTCTTTTTGGAGAGGAAATAGGAAGTATTCCTAAAGCTTATTTATACTTTGCCATTACTTTTTCTTTAGTAGTAGAAATGCTAAATATGAAAATGAGAGGCAACTCAAAAAAGCATTAAGAAAATATTAAGACTATAAAAAAATAAAACCTAATAGTAAATTTCTATTAGGTTTTATTTTTTATACTTTTGTACTCAGTGATTAAGCTCAAAAAACATATTGCACTACTAAGTATATTAATTCTACTATTACCAACAGTAGTTTTAACAATACACTTATTTGAAAATCATGAGCATACTGTTTGTACATCTACTAGTGAGCATCACTTTCATGCGCAAGAACTAGATTGTTCTTTAGCTCATTATCATTTAAATACATTTACGTATCAAACTGCTGAATACTTTTCAGTTATTCCGCAACACTTTTACAAATTAGATTACGAGACACAACCTCAGTTAATCTCTTATGTGTATGCTGATAAAAAATCTTCAAGAGCACCACCATATTTTACTGTATCATAACATTGTTATAAACAACTAACAAAACACATCGTTAACAGTAAAATTCATTTTAATGAAGAAAATTATAAATTTCCTATTATTCATAGGAGTATCTGCTATATATGCACAAAACAGTTTATCAGGAAAAATCACAGACACTGATAATCAACCACTTTTAGGAGTAGAAGTTTACTCAGAACAATTACATAAAGGAACCGTAACCAATGAAAATGGTACCTACAACGTACAAAACATTCCTAACGGAAAAGTAACCTTTAACTTTACATTCTTAGGTTTTAAAACTGTTTCAAAAGAGTTTGATTTTAATAATGAAAACATCTCTTTTGACCTTCACTTAGAAGAGTCTATTTTTAAAATAGATGAAGTAATTATTTCAACTCCATTTAATAAATTACAATCAGAAAATGTAATGAAAGTTGAACGTCTTTCGGCTAGAGCTCTTCAAAAAACAGGAGCTACAACATTGGCGGAAGGGATTACAAACATTGCAGGGGTATCTCAAGTTTCTACAGGAACGTCTATCGGTAAACCTGTTATTAGAGGTTTAAGCGGAAACAGAGTTTTAGTATACACACAAGGTATCCGACTAGAAAACCAACAATTTGGTGGAGAACACGGTTTGGGTATTAACGATGCTGGTGTTGCTGGTGTAGAAGTTATTAAAGGCCCTGCTTCTCTTTTATACGGTTCTGATGCTTTAGGTGGTGTTTTATATATTCAACCAGAAAAATTTGCTCCAGAGAATACTACTAAACTTAATGTGAATCAGCGTTACTTTAGTAATACTTTAGGTACAAATACTTCGGTTGGCTTAACATCTTCTTTAAAAAACTGGCAATTCTTAGCTAGAGGAACTTATGCGCAACATGCAGACTACAAAACACCTGACTATAGAGTAACTAATACACGTTTTAAGGAAAAAGATTTAAAATTAGGTGTAGGGTTTCATGAAAAGAATTTTTCTTCAGAGTTACGTTATAACTTCAACAACTCTAAACTAGGATTAACTGAAGGTATTGGAGAACAAACGAAAGAAACGCATTTTGAAACTCCTTATCAAGATATTGACAATCATATTATAAGCTTACACAATCATATTTTCTTTAAAAACTCAAAATTAGATATCGATTTAGGATATACTATTAATAACCGTAAAGAGTTTGAAGAACATCATGAACATGAGGAAGAGGAAACTGAAGAAGAACACGAAGAGCATGAAGAAGGTGAAGCTGCTTTAGATATGAAGCTAAAAACGTTTAGTTACAACACAAAATATCACCTTCCTAAGTTTGGTAAATTTGAAGTTTTAATAGGTGCTCAAGGTTTACACCAAACCAACACTAACTTTGGTGAAGAATTGTTAATTCCTAATGCTACTGTAAATGATTTTGGTGTATTTACTACAGCAAACGTTGAATTGAATGATAATACTTCTTTACAAGCTGGTATTCGATATGACAATAGAGCTATAACTACCGAAAGACATGAAGTAGCTCATGAAGATGAAATACATATTTTTGAAGCTATAGATAAATCTTTTAATAGTTTTACTGCTTCTTTTGGTGCTAAAACTAAACTTTTTAATGCTGTTACAACTCGTTTAAATATTGCAAGTGGATTTAGAGCTCCAAACCTTGCTGAATTAACTTCTAACGGAGTACATCACGGTACAAATCGTTTTGAAGTTGGTAACAACAACCTAGTTAATGAGAAGAATTTACAATTTGATCTTTCTTTAGATTATAACACTGAACACTTTGAGTTATTTGCCAATGGTTTTTATAATAAATTAAACGATTACATCTACTTATCTCCTACTGGTGAAATTGAAGATGATGCTCCTGTATATTCTTACTCTCAAGAAGATGCAAAATTGTATGGAGGTGAGTTTGGTTTTCACTTACACCCTCACCCTCTTGATTGGCTACATTTAGAAAGTAGTTTTGAAACGGTAATTGGTAAACAAGATAATGGAAACTATTTACCACTAATTCCAGCAAATACCTTAAAAAACACACTTAGAACTGAGTTTTCTAATGAAAAGTGGTTACCAAACGGATATGCTTCTGTAAGCTTACATTCATTTTTTAAGCAAGATAATGTTAGTGAGTTTGAAACAGCAACACCTGCTTATAATCTAGTTAATTTAGGTATTGGAGGTGATATTATCATTAGTAAATACACTTTTACTACATCTTTAACCATAAATAATCTTTTTGATAAGAAGTACATAAATCACTTATCTAGATTAAAGCCTGATAATATTTTTAACCCTGGTAGAAATATTGTTTTAGGAATAAACTTTACTTTATAAAATAAATAACTCCCCAGTAACGCTGTTGCTGGGGAGCTTTTTATATAAACAAACTTTAACTTAATAAAGTTACCCGTCTTTTCTTTTTTTAAGCAATTCCGGAAACTTGCGTTTAAACCGATTTAATCGAGGAATTGATACTTTTTGCACATATGGATTCTCTGGGTGCAAACGTTCATAGTTTTGATGATACTCTTCCGCAGGATAAAACCTCTCCATCTTTTTTACCTCTGTAACTATTTTCCCATGATACACATCTTTGTTTAACTTTTTAATAGTATTTTCTATTATCTGTTTTTCTTCTTGTGTTTTATAAAACGCTATTGACCTATATTGTGAACCATAATCTGGATGTTGTCCGTTTTTAGTAGTTGGATTATGCGAACCAAAAAATACAGTTACTAATGTTTGAAAACTAACTTTTTTCGGGTTGTAATATACTGCTACCGATTCTGCATGTCCTGTACGGCCTGTTCCAATTGTTTTATAAGTTGGGTTTTTAGTGTGTCCTCCTGCATATCCTGATACTGCTTCCTCTACTCCATTCACACTTTCAAAAATTGCTTCTACACACCAAAAACAACCACTTGCAAAGTAAGCTACTTTTGTTTCTGAGGTTGTTTGTATTGATACCTCTTTTAGTTTTTCTTCTTTTTTTTGTGAGAAACTTAATAACGTTACCGCTAAAACAACAGCCGTAAACACTGCTACTCCTTTGAATATCTTCATGTAATTACTATTATTTATATGTTAGTTGGTCGTAGAAAGTATGCAAATTTTACAATTGTTTACAACTTTAATATTTCCTTAATAATTTTGTTTGCGTGTTGCCACCGTGTTTTCTATTTTTGTTCGAGTAAACAGTAGATTTTAATGGAACATTTTATAGTATCGGCACGTAAATATCGTCCTCAAAATTTTGAGGATGTCGTAGGGCAACAAGCCATTACTAATACGTTAGAAAATGCTATACAAAACAACCATTTAGCTCAGGCTTTATTGTTTACAGGACCTCGTGGTGTTGGTAAAACATCTTGTGCTCGTATCTTGGCTAAACGTATTAACCAAGAAGATGCAACTACAGATGATGAAGATTTTGCTTTTAATATTTTTGAATTAGATGCGGCTTCTAACAACTCGGTTGATGATATTCGTAACTTAACTGATCAAGTTCGTATACCTCCTCAAACAGGAAAATACAAAGTGTATATCATTGATGAGGTTCACATGCTTTCTCAAGCTGCTTTTAACGCTTTTTTAAAGACGTTAGAAGAACCACCAGCACATGCTATTTTTATTTTAGCGACTACAGAAAAACATAAAATTATACCAACGATATTATCTCGTTGTCAAATTTTTGATTTTAAACGCATTGGTGTTTTAGATGCTAAAGAGTATTTAAAAACAATTTGTGCTAAAGAGAATATTACTGCTGAAGATGATGCACTTCATGTAATTGCTCAAAAAGCTGACGGTGCAATGCGTGACGCCCTTTCTATTTTTGATAGGGTTGTAAGTTTCTCAGGAAACAACCTAACTCGCGAAGCTGTTTCCCAAAACTTAAATGTGTTAGACTACGATGTGTATTTTAACATTACCGATTTATTACTTGGAAATAAAATTCCAGAAGTTTTAATGGCTTTTAATGATGTGTTGGGAAAAGGTTTTGAGGGACATCATTTTATAAACGGTTTGGCTTCTCATTTTAGAGATTTGTTAGTTGCAAAAGATCAAGCTACTATAGCTTTACTAGAGGTTGGTGATAATACTAAGAAAAAATACTTAGAACAGGCTTCTAAAGCTAGTATGCAGTTTTTACTCCCTGCTATAGACAAGGCTAATGATTGCGACTTGAAATATCGAGGAAGTAAAAACCAACGATTATTGGTAGAACTTACTTTAATGCAAATTGCCTCTATCACTTTTGATGGAGCAAAAAAAAAATCTAGCAACTACATAATTCCTGCTACTTTTTTTACCTCTTTATCTCCTTCAGTTAAAAAGACTGAGGTAAAACCTGCTGTTGCTAAAAGTCCTAAAAAAGCTGAAGCAACTCCTGTAATAACTACAGTTACAAAAGAGGCTCCTCCTACTAAACCTGTTTTAAAGAATATTAAGCGTCGTACTTCTGCTTTATCTTTAAAAAGTTTACATCAAAAGAAAGAAGTAAAAAGTACTATAGATGTAGAAGAAAACTACGACAATCATCCAAGAACTCCTTTCACTCAAGATGAGTTAAAAGATGCCTGGAAAAAATACTATTTCCAACTACAAAATTTTGGAGAACGAAGTATAGCTGCCATTTTAGCTTCTGATGAGCCTAAGTTACAAGAGGATTTTACTATTATTTTTTCATTACCTAATGACTTAATGAAGTCTCAACTTGAAAAAGGTAAGCCTAAACTATTACGCTTTTTACGTGAAAAGTTAAATAACTATGGTATTCAAATTAATGTTATTGTAAATGAAACTGTAGAAAAAAAGTTTGCCTATACTCCTCAAGAGAAGTATGACAAACTAAAAGAAAAAAATCCGTTAATTGAAACGTTAAAGAATACTTTCGGGTTAGATGTTTAAATTCTTACCTACATAAACTAACTTCCAATCTTCTATTTTCTTAACGTTTTTCTCAAATTCTGAAATTAATAGAATTTCATTTTTCTGGCTCTTAACAAAAATTGGTATTGATTTTTGATCACGATTAATTTCATCTATTTTATTTTTATAGTCATCAATAGAATTTACTACTGTTTCGTGAATTTCAGGGAATTCTCTTACAGCTTCCATTAAATTAATATAATCATCTTCTATTGTAAATAAATGATCTTCATCTTCATAATCTTTCGTAATGACTTCTTGTGAAGTTGCTAAACGATAAGCTCCTTGTTCACCAAAAATCGATGAAAAGTTTGAGATCACAAATTTGTTAATTGAATCACTTCCTGTCATTGCTATTAAATATCCTACATCATTTAATTCAATATTATCTGTTAACTCATCATCATAAATATTTACTTCAATTGATTCTAATCCTTCTTCTTTAGCTTTTTCTACATTTTCAATATTAGAATCAATTAATACTACTCTTCTTTTATTCTCTTTTAAGTACTTAGCAATCATTCTTGCTAAATCTGAAGCTCCAACTATCATAATTGCATTAGAACGCTCTAAAAACACTCCTACTAGCTTAGAAAACAATCTTGCTGTTGTTGCGTTTAACAAAACAGTTCCTAAAACTACCATAAATACCAAAGGAGTTATATACTCAGCACCATCAATTCCTTGCTTTAGCAGTTTACTTCCAAATAAAGAAGCAATACCTGCCGCAACAATACCTCTTGGTCCTACCCAACTAATAAACAGTTTTTCGTTTGTTTTTAAGTTTGATTTTGATGTACTTAAAAATACTGCTAATGGACGTATTACGAACACTATTAAAGCAAATAAAAGCAATGTTTTCCACTCGTATAATAGTGTTAGTTCTTTATAATCAATATTTGCTGATAGTAAAATAAATAGTATTGAGATTAATAAAACACTTAATGATTCTTTAAAGTATAATATCTCTTTTAAATTCTTAAGTTTACTATTTCCTAGTACCATTCCCATAACCACAACAGCTAGTAATCCTGACTCATGAGCAAACAATTCAGATTCTACAAACACTAGTAAAACAGTGGATAAAGAAACCACATTTAATAAGTAATGTGGCACCCATTTTTTATTTATCACAAAAATTAAGGCGTGTGCAAAAGTGAATCCGAAAGTGGTTCCGAAAAGGATTATTTTTAAGAACTCTAATAAAGCAGTCCCTGTAAAACCTGCACCACCTCCTACACTTATAAATTCAAAAACAAGTACAGCTACTAAAGCTCCAATTGGATCTATTAATATTCCTTCCCATTTTAAAACTGCTGAAACGTCTTTTTTAAGCGGTATATTTCTAAGAATTGGTGTTATTACTGTAGGCCCTGTAACAATTATTAGACCTGAAAACAAAAATGATAATTCCCAATTTAAACCAAACACATAGTGAGCAATTATGGCTCCTCCAAAAAAAGTAATCGCCGATCCTAGGGTTATTAATTTTGTAATAACTGGGCCTATATTTTTTATTTCTCCTCGTCGTAAAGTTAGTCCTCCTTCAAAAAGAATAATACTAATAGATAATGACACGAAATAATACAGTCCATCACCAGGAAACAATCCTTTTTCTCCATTCCATATAGGTTCTATCCATTTACTTCCATCATCATTAAAAAATTCTGCTGCAATAGGCCCTACAAGTAATCCAATTAAGATTAAAGGTAAAATTGCTGGTATTTTAAACCTCCAAGCTACCCATTGCGCCAAAATTCCAAGTATAATTATCCCTGCTAGTTCTAACATAGTTTATTTTTAAAAAGACTAAAAATACAGCTTTTAATTAAACCGTATTTATATTTATTTAATTTTTTACCTCTATAATTCTCTTTAACTCATTACCAAAATCATCTATCGCTGTAATTGTATGAATTCCATTTTTAGGTATAATTGCTTGTTCATGATATTGCTCTGTTATTCCGATAAATTCTTTGTTTAAATACCAATAAACTTTTGCTTCTGCATTAGCATGTGTTAACTTTAAAATTATAGGGTTTAGTTTATTGTTTTCTCCTCTCGTTAAAGATATTTTTGATGTATACTTAGCTGGAAAAACAAAATCCATTGTATTACTTTCTAACTGGTTACAATCTGATCTAAACTTGGGCAGCGATCTATAATCCGCATTGTTTTGTTGATAGTAGTATGCCATTAGTGGAGGTAACACAAACCATGATTTTGTTACCATATTTGAAATAGATTCACAGTTTGAATTCACTCTGAATTTTTCAGATATATTTACAGTTATTTCTTGATGGTATGAACATGATTTTGCTTTCATCGCACTTTTTTGAACTCTTTTTGTTACAGACGGACAAATTGATTTGGCCAAAAAACCACTTTTTTCACAAATAGCTACTTCTATTAAATCTTCATAAGGTTCCAAAAACCAATTAGACTTCGGTAACACATCAAAAACATTAAATAATAAAGGGGCTGCACTACCAACTCCTGTAAGATCTGGACGTCCTTCTCCATCTGAGTTCCCTATCCATACTCCTACTACATACTTAGGGGTAACTCCAACAGCCCAAGCATCTTTATTTCCAAAACTTGTTCCTGTTTTCCACGCTATTTTTTGAGACGAATCGTAATACTTCCAAGCTTGATCTGTATAAGGTCTGTTTACCTCTATTAAAGTATTTAGTGTTAAAAAAGTAGCTCCAGCGTCTAAAGTTGTATAGTCTTCTTGAACTTTACCAAAATCTGGAGTTCCTTCAAACAAAAAACTCGGTTCTGTAAATTCATTTTGATAATAATTATGTTTTAATTCTTCATAGTGATTTACAATACCTGCATATCCTGCAAAGGTTTTACATAAATCCCATAAGCTAGCTTCCGCTCCTCCTAAAATTAATGAAAGCCCATAATAATCTGCTGATTTATTAATATCGTTAATGTGATATGCTTTTAAATCTTCTCTAAATTTTTCCAATCCATATCTCTGTAACATACGTACTGAAGGTATGTTTAAAGAACGTGTTAATGCTTCATTCGCTGGAACTGCCCCATCAAAAGTTAAGTTAAAGTTTTTAGGAGAATACCCTGCTATTTCAGTTGGTACATCTGCAACTAATTGACTGGGTAATAAGTCTCCCGACTGAAGCATTTGTGCATATAAAAATGGTTTTAAAGTACTTCCTGTGCTTCTTGGAGCAATAATATTGTTTACATCTTTTTGATGTGCTTTATCTGTTGGAGAATTCCCTACATAAGATACTACCTTTCTTGTGTTAACATCTAACACCAACACAGCCATATTATATACTTCATTTTGTTTTTGATGGAAATAATGCTGCTTAACTAAATTATTTACTTGTTTTTGTAGATGAATATCTATAGAGCTTTTTACTCGTTGTCCTCTATACTGTTGAGTTACTTCTTGTACAAAATGAGGTGCTACTGTGGGTAACGGATATGGTTTCTGCGGTAATTCTTCTTCAATAGCTAAATCATACGTAATTTGATCAATAATTCCCTCCTCATGTAATTTTTGCAATAACCTATTTCTTTTGATTTTTAATTTTTGTTGATTTTTTCCTGGATAAATCAATGATGGAGCATTTGGCAACACTGCTAAAGTGGCTGTTTCTGCCCATGATAATTGATATGGTTTTAATCCAAAATAACGCCACGATGCCATTTCCAATCCAACAACATTACCTCCATATGGTGCATGCGAAGCATACAATTTTAAAATTTCTTTTTTGGAATGACGAAATTCTAATCGAGTAGCTAATACTAACTCTTGCAACTTTTCAAAATACGAACGCTCTTTATTTTTTCTTGATAATCGAATTACTTGCTGTGTTAGTGTACTTCCTCCTCTTACAACTCTTTTTGCTTTGATATTTTCTACCATTGCTTTTCCTATGGAAACAGGATTAAAACCAAAGTGCTTATAAAAATAAACATCTTCAAATTGTAAAATACAATGTTCAAACTTTTTAGGAACGGAATCTAACTCAGGAAATCGCCACTGACCATCACTAGCAATAACAGCTCCTAACAATTCATTATTTTTTGCTGTTACGACTGTTGATGTTGGGTTATCAAATAGGTTTTTAGGTAGACAGAAATAGTAGAAAATGACTCCTATAAAAGTCAAGATTAATAATATTTTCTTTTTCTTAGTCTTAATCATCTTCCTTCTTTTAACAAAAAGCAAAGAAATATATATTTTCATACATTTCTTTGCTTTTTTATTATAAAAAAAATATAAAAATTATGATTTAGCTCATTTTTTCTATTCTATTAATAAATTAAAAACTCCTTTTTCTAAAAATTTTGTTTCTTTTTTAAGTTCTGAGTTTTTTAATTCTACATTCTTCTCAAACGTATTTCCAACCTCAACTTTTTTCTTTTTAAAATAATAGCCTTCATTTGATTTTTCATCTAAAATTAATCCAAACATTTCTCCTTCTATCTCAGCTACTGAAGTCTCTGGTAATGAATTAACTTTATTGCTATTCGTTTCTATTACAGCTTCTACAAACATACCTGACAAGAAATTTCTTTTTTTCTCTTCCTCAATATGTGCATGTACATCTACCGTTCTGTTTTCGTTAATACTTTTTCCTATTAAATGAACTTCTGCTTTGTATTTTTCTGATGATAGTTCTGGAACCCTAAAACTGATTTCTTGACCAACTTTTAATTTTAAAGCATCTTTTTCAAAAACAGAAAGCTCTAAATGCAAGTGCTTATTATCTATAATTTCTAAAATTTCATCAGCAGGAGATATATACGAACCAGTAACTGCTTTGATTTTAGTAACATTTCCTGAAATAGGAGCATAAATACCCGTTACAGAAGTTATTGAACTACTATTTAATTTACTTGCAGATATATTAATCATTTGTAACTGTTTTTGTAAACTAACCAACGTAGTTTGTGCTACTTCAAAATCTCTCTTTGCCTTTAAATAATTTCTTTCTGATGTTATTTTTTCATCAAACAAAGTCTTTTGACGTTCGTATTCAGACTTTAAAAAAGTTATTTCTTGTTTTGTTTCTAAATACTGTTGTTGCATAGCTACAAATTCTTGATTTTCTATCGCTATCAAACGTTGTCCTTTTTTAACTTTATCACCAACTAATAAAGGAATGTTTTTTATAAATCCTCCCATTTTAGCAGTTACTACAACCTTATTTTTAGGCGGTACATCTATTTTTCCTACTACCTTAATTGTTGTTGGAAAATCTTTTTCTTCAACAGTAACTAATTTCATACTGTTTTTTTCCCATTGTTCATTCGTTATAAAAACTCTATCATCAGTAATTACTACTGAAGATTCAGTAGTACTTTCTGCTTCTTTTGATTTACATCCTATTACAGTTACAAGTAGGATACTATAAATTATATATTTCATCTTTATTTTTTTAATACGTTAAGTAGTTAATATCTATCACAATATTGTTGTACGACTCTATACTGTTTACATAAGCTAACTTTAGTTGATATGCATTTTCAACACTTTGTATGTATTGAAAAAAATCTATTTCACCATGTTTAAAACTCATGTTTGCTGTTTTCAGGATTTCATTCGCCAAAGGCATCCCTTCTTCTTGATAATAAGCTAATGATACTGTTTGTTCTTGTAACTTATTTTTAAGGTTTGTATAGTAGGTTTCTAACTGTTTTTGATAATTTAAAGTTTCATTTTTAGCAATTTCTTTTATTATTTTTGATTGCTTTATTTTAGAAGATTCTCCACTAAATAATAATGGAATTTTAATTCCTACTTGATATCCATAAAAGTCTTTAGCTATATATTGATTACTTCCTCTAAAGACTTCTAAAGATAAGTCTGGTAACAATTGTTGTTTTTGTTGTGACAATTGTCTTTTTGCTAACTGCTCTCTTTCATAATAACCCTGAAGTTCAGTAATTTTATTTAGATTAATGCTTTGTACTTGCATTGGTTGAATAATAGCTTCTTTTTCTACTACCAAACTATCTTTCACCTGAACTAGCGCTTTAATTTTTTGATAAGCTATGCGGGAAGCAACTACTGTGTTTCGATAATCATTTTTTACTTGCTTCTGTTTTGCTTTTGCTGTTATTTTTTCTAAATAATTAGTTTCTCCCAACTCAAATCGTCGTTTCGCTGCATACGAAAACTTATTATAGAGGCTATCTAAACTCCTATAAATATTCTCTTGCGCTTTCGTGTATTGATAGGTGTAATAAGCGTTTACAACTGATTTTATCAGCTTCTTTTTAGCTGTTTCGTATCGATTACTTTCTAAGCTATATGCTGATCTTTGTACTTTCTTATTAGCTCCATAAACTGTTGGAAAAGCGAATGTTTGTTGAATACCAAAAATATCTAAAGGATGATCTGCTACTGTATTGTTTTCATCTCGACTATAATAAACTTCTGTTTTATCAAAAGTATAAGCTGAAGTAATGGCTGCTTTGGCTTTTTCTACCTTTAATTGTTGAGCTTGCAAGCCTTTATTATTTTCTTCAGCTAAGTCTATTAAACTTTGTAATCCTTTAGGAGTTTGTTGTGCTTGAACAGTACACAATCCCATAAGAAGTATAACACCTAAACTCGCTACCTTTTTATTAATTTTTAATTTCTTCGGGTTATCAAAAATTGTGTACAATACAGGCAACACTACCAATGTTAAAATTGTAGAAGTTACTAAACCTCCTATAACTACTGTTGCTAAAGGTCGTTGTACCTCTGCTCCTGCATTAGTTGATATCGCCATAGGTAAAAAACCTAATGCTGCTGCCGATGCTGTTAGTAGTACAGCTCTTAACCTATCTGCTGCTCCTTGTTTTACCAATTCTTCAATAGTAGAGAATTCTTTATTTCTTAATTCTTTAAAATGCTCTATTAATACAATTCCGTTGAGCACTGCTATTCCAAAAAGCGCAATAAAACCAACACCAGCTGATATACTAAAAGGTAAATCGCGTATCCATAACAATAATACCCCACCAATAGCTGCAAATGGTATTGCTGAATAAATAATCAATGCTTCTTTTACTGACTTAAAAGCAAAATATAACATAATAAATATTAATATTAACGCTACAGGAACAGCTATCATTAAACGTTTAGAAGCACTTTGTAAGTTCTCAAACTGTCCGCCATACGTAATTGTATACCCAGTAGGTAGTTTTACATTTTTGTTTATCAATTGTTGAACATCATCTACTACAGATTGTAAATCTCTGTTACGAACATTGATTCCTACTACTAATCTACGTTTAGTATCGTCTCTTGAAATTTTTGCTGCTCCTTTTTGATACGTAATAGTTGCTAATTCATCTAACGGTACTTTTCCTCCATTAGGTAAATCTATATATAACTCTTTTAAATCACTGATATCAGTACGGTTAGTTTTATCTAACCTCACCACTAAATCAAAGCGTTTTTCACCTTCAAAAACATTTCCTGCTGTTTTTCCTGCAAATGCCATAGATACCATTTCATTAACTTCTTTTATATTAAGACCGTATCTTGCAATTTTAGTTCTGTTGTAAGCAACATTCATTTGAGGTAAACCTTCAATTTTTTCGACAATGATATCAGAAGCTCCTTCTACATTTTCTACTAACTTTTTTATTTCATTTCCTTTCTGAGCTAAAACTGATAGGTCTTCTCCAAAAATCTTGATTGCAATATCAGCTCTCACCCCAGTAATCAACTCATTGAAACGCATTTCAATTGGTTGTGTAAATTCAACTTCCATTCCTGGAATTATCTCTAAAGCTTCTTTAAACTTATCTGCCAACTCATCTTTACTTTCAGCAGAAGTCCATTCATCTTTGGGTTGTAACGTAATTATTACATCACTTTCTTCCATACTCATAGGGTCTGTTGGTACTTCAGCAGCACCAATACGCGATACTACCTGTTTAACCTCTGGAAAGTTGTCTTTTAAAATTTTTTCAATTTTTGTAGTTGTCTCAATTGTGTTGCTCAGCGTTGTTCCTGTTTTTAAAACAGGTTGAATTACAAAATCTCCTTCATCTAATGTAGGAACAAACTCTCCGCCCATTTTTGTATAAATAAAGACAGAAAATAATAACATAGATAATGCTATTCCTAGAACTACCTTTTTTCGATGCAATGCCCAATGTATTACTGGTGCATACCATTGATTCAGTTTATTTATTAATCGTACCGAAATGTTTTTATCTGTAATGTTTGAAGGTTTTAAAAATATAGATGCCATCACAGGAACATAAGTTAAGCATAGTAAAATAGCCCCTATCAATGCAAAACTGAATACTAAAGCCATAGGCTTAAACATTTTTCCTTCAACACCACTTAAGGATAAAATTGGTATAAAAACAATGAGAATTATTAATTGCCCAAATACCGCAGAACTCATCATTTTTGAAGCTCCTTCATTACTAACTGAGTCTTTAACTTGTTGTTGATCTTTTTTGTTTAGTGTAACGAAGGTGTCTTTTTGCTGGGTGATTTTAAAAGTAATGTATTCAACAATAATTACAGCTCCATCTATTATAATTCCGAAATCTATAGCTCCTAAACTCATCAAGTTTGCATCAATCCCAAAAATGTACATTAACGATAGAGCAAATAAGAGACATAAAGGAATTACAGATGCTACTACCAATCCTGAGCGAATGTTTCCTAATAAAAGAACTACTACAAAAATTACAATTATGCATCCTAATACTAGGTTTTCAGTAATTGTAAATGTTGTTTTACCTATAAGTTCACTTCGCTCTAAAAATGCATTAATGAATACTCCTTCAGGTAATGATTTTTCAATGCTTGCTACTCTTTCTTTTACAGCTTCAATTACATCTTTTGAGCTAGCATCTTTCAACATCATTACTTGTCCTAACACTTTTTCTCCTTCTCCATTTGCGGTTATGGCTCCAAATCGTGTAGCACTTCCATAGCCTACTGTTGCAACATCTTTAACATAAATAGGCATTCCTTCTTTATTTGTTACAACAATATCTTTTATGTCTTCAAGCGTTTTAGCTAATCCTTCTCCTCTTATAAAGTAAGACTGATTTACTTTTTCTATATATCCTCCTCCTGCAACACTATTGTTATTTTCTAATGCTGTAAATACTTCTTTTGCTGAAATATTCATCGCATTTAGTTTTTGAGTATTAATAGCTACTTCATATTGTTTTAAATAGCCTCCCCAAGTATTAACCTCAACAACTCCTGGAATACCTGATAATTGCCTCTTTACTACCCAATCTTGAATAGTTCGTAAATCTGTTGTACTGTAACGGTCTTTAAACTCTGGCTTTACATCTAATATATATTGATATACTTCTCCTAGTCCTGTAGTGATAGGCCCCATTTCTGGTGAACCAAATCCTTCTGGTATCTTTTCTGAAGCGGTTTTAATTTTTTCGGCTATTAACTGCCTCGGTAAATAAGTTCCCATAGATTCTTCAAAAACTATGGTTACTACAGATAAACCGAATTTTGAAACAGATCTTATTTCTTTTACCCCTGGTAGATTTGCCATTTCTAGTTCTACAGGATAAGTTATAAACTGTTCTATATCTTGTGTTGAAAGATTTCGTGATGTGGTGATTACCTGCACCTGATTATTTGTTACATCTGGTACAGCCCCTATAGGGATTTGTGAAAGTGAATAAATTCCGAACCCTACAATAAAACTTGTAAATAGCAGGACTATAAATTTATTCTTTATAGTGAATTGTATAATTTTTGATAACATAATTCATCTTTTAAATAATTACATGTTTTATACCGATCTGTTATGGATTAAATCGATATTTTAATTACTATTTGTATATGAATTATATATACCTAGGTGGCTGAAATACCCCTAATGCGTCTGGTGAGTTATAAAAATTTTGGTGATAAAATATTAGCTTTCTTTCAATGAAAGCTAATGTAGAGGGTAAAGAAACTTCTGTATTTTCGAATGTAATTGTGTGAAAGTCTACTAAATGATAATCAAATTGAAAAGGAAGTTTCTCATGTTCTTCTTTTTCTTCTTGATGCTTTTCTGAGTGAGTTACTTTTAATTCTCCATAGTGTTTAGATAAGAAAGTAATAAAACCATCGCTATAGGCTTCTTTATGAAACTGTGCATGCTCTATTAATTTATCTAAGTTTAAAATATTATTACACGTAATATTTAAACTTTGAAAAAGCATTACTATAGATAATATTATGGATGATGTTCTCACTTGCAAACAAAGATACTTTTTTAGCTCTTTTTTTACATTTAAATATTCTTAATATTATGTTAATAACAAAAAATAACCACTGTATAGTGATGATTCTCTATATTTTTTATAAAAATTTTAATGTTTTTATTTTTTAAGAAACACAATCGGCATCAACAAAACAATTTTCAAAGACAACTTATATATCTCAAAAGTATAAAGTTTACAGCAAACATTTAGTCGATAAGTCTGTTATATTTGCAACTCAAATTATACTATGAGTTTTAACTTACTTTCTTCACCTTTACAAGGGTTTACCGATTTTCGTTTTAGGAATGCCCAACAAAAATATTTTGGTGGTATTGATACTTTTTATGCTCCTTACATTCGATTAAATGGGAAGTTTAAAATAAAATCGAGTTATGAACGTGATTTACTCCCTGAAAATAACACAACTTTAACGGTTATTCCGCAAGTTATAACCAATGATGCTGAAGAGTTTTTATTTGTTGCCAAATATGTACAAAGTTTAGGATATAAAGAGTTGAATTGGAATTTAGGATGTCCCTACCCTATGGTTACAAAATCAGGTATGGGTTCTGGTTTAATTTGTAATCCTACTCGTATAGATGAAATACTACATCGCGCTCATAACGAAACCGACATTCTAGTATCAATGAAAATGAGAATGGGTTATGAAAACAGTGAAGAAATATTGCATACTTTTCCTATTTTAGAAAAGTATCCGTTAAAAAACGTAGCTATTCATGCAAGAATTGGAAAACAATTGTACAAAGGAGGTGTTGATTTAGATGCTTTTCAAAAATGTATAGATGTTGCCAAACATCAATTATATTATAATGGTGATATTACTACAGTAGCAGGTTTTAAAGCCATGAAAGAGCGTTTTCCTAGTATTACACATTTTATGATTGGACGTGGTTTAATTGCAGATCCGTTTTTACCACAAATGATTAAAGATAACACTACTGAATATCCAAAAGACAGATGGAAAATATTTGGAGAGTTTCATGATGAAATATACCAGCAATATGATGCTGCCTTATCTGGACCAACGCCTATAAAAATGAAAATGCTAGGTTTTTGGGAGTATTTTTCTCAATCGTTTTCTGATCCTCGTAAAACTTATAAAAAAATTAAAAAAGCGACAAATCCTAAGAAGTATCAAGCGGCTGTTAAGGATATTTTAGATAGTGAAAAATAACATTACTTCCCCCTAACAAACAGTAATAACTTATAGTTTTATTTTTATTTACTTTACACAACACTAATACGAACTTTTTTGTTTTTTAAACGTGTATTGTTTAAATCTTCTAATAATCTTTTTGACTCAGTAACAGGAACCGAAATAAAAGCGCAATCTTGTTTTAGTTCAATAACTCCTAACTGTTCTTTTGTCAGATTTCCTTTTTTAAAGAATAAACCTGCAATATCTCCTTTAGATATTTTGTCTTTTCTTCCTCCTGAAATAAATAAAGTCTCCCAATAAGCAGGCTTTAACTTTTGTTTCTGAGAAATATCCGCATTGGGTATGTTTTTAAGAAATTCAGGTAAGCTTTCTTTTTGCCACTTTAAAACATAAGCAGTTCCTTTGGCATTTACTCTTGCTGTTCGCCCGTTTCTATGCGTAAACTCTTCTATTCTTTGTGGTAACTCATAATGAATAATGTATTTCATTTCTGGAATATCAATTCCTCTTGCAGCCAAATCAGTAGCTAATAGTACTTGACTTGTTCCGTTTCTAAACTTTATTAAAGAACGTTCGCGATCTCTTTGCTCCATTCCACCAGAAAAACAACTATGTGCTATTTTGTTCTTCGTTAAAAACTCGCTTACGTTGGCAATACTATCTTTTAAATTACAAAAAATAATTCCTTGTTGGTTTCCTATGTGATGTAATAACTCAACTAAGGTTTGATTTTTATTTTTTGATGGAGAAACAACCGTTTTTAAAGTTAATTTCTTTGGTTTCTTATCTGTTAAATAGTTTAATACAGTAGGATTGTTTAAACGTACAAAATCTGGAATTTCAGCTTCTTGAGTTGCTGAAGTTAAAATACGTTTGTTAATGTTAGGTAACTGATTAATAATTCCGCGCATTTCATACTCAAAGCCAACTTCTAGCGATTTATCAAACTCATCTAAAATTAAGGTTTTAATACTTTCTTTAGAAAAACGATCGTTAGCAAAATGATCAGAGATTCTACCAGGTGTGCCTATTAATATACTTGGTGTATGTTTTAGTTCTATCTTATCTTTTGCCATTGAACGACCACCATATACGGCATTCACTTTTAAACCTGTTCCCATTTCACGAATCACCTGTTCTATTTGAATAGCCAATTCTCTTGAGGGTACTAAAATTAAAACCTGAACCTCTTTATTATTAGGATCTATTAACTTTAATGTTGGTAATAAAAATCCTAATGTTTTACCTGTTCCTGTAGGTGATAATATTACTGTATTGGTTGTTTTATCAATAGTTGAAATGGCTTTTTGTTGCATTTCATTTAATTCATAGATATTTAGCTTTGCTAAAATATCTTCTTGTGTCTTAACTGTATTTACCATAATCTTTTTATATCTATGAATTTTATATTGATGGGCAAAGATAGGTAGTCTTACACAAGGAAAGATTAAGTATTTTAGAAATAAATAAAGCTTACTGAAATCAGTAAGCTTTATTTATCTCTTTTAATTATTTATAAACTACTTCACCACTTTAATCCATTCACCTTTCGTACGTGCAATGTAATCGTTATCATACATCGCTTCTACTTGTACTCCTGGCAAATAATACTCACCTAAATACGACGCATTTAACAATACTCGGAATGTTTTTGTCTCGTATTTTTTTAATGTAAAATAGTTACTAATACTTGCATCTCTTATATCTGTATAATCTACTTTTGAAGATATTGTATTGTTACCAAAATCAGTAAAACGAGTATTTACAATTTCCCATCCTGAAGGAATATATTGTGTTAATGCTACATTGTCAATCGTTTCACTCGTTGGATTCTTTACTGTAACTTCAGCTACAAAGTTAGTTCCTTGTGACAAGTTATCTGGAGTAATACGAGCTCCATCTTTTGTTTTATATGTAATAGTTGTTTCTAAATTCTTTTGGAATACTTTTTCTTCACCAACTGGTAAGATTCCTTTGTTTAGTACACGTACATATAAAACTCCATTATTTTTGTTTGTTATTTTTAATGAATTCTCCTTTTGGATAGCTATTAAATCTTTTGCTAACAACGATTTTGAAGTACTTGCTTCTCCTGAAGCCTTATTTAAAATATAGCTAGCACTAATTCCATTACTACCTCCATTTCTTAAAGCATATTGGCTCATTGCTAATAAACTATAAGCTGTAGTTTGTGTACTCATCCAACGCTCACTCGATAGGTTTTCGGCAATTTCTTTTGCTAATTTTATTGATTTAGTTTCGTCGTCTAACAACATATAGGTTTCTAACGACATTGCTTTATTTCTCGTTTCAGACCCATAATTTGAATAATATCGCTTTGTATACGTATAACCTGTTATTTCTTTTAAAATAGATTTAGCAATAGCTTTTTTACCTATTAAAGCATACGCACTAGCTAATCTCATTTTTGCTTCATCTAAAACTCCCATTGATTCACGTAAACGGTTCATTGAAGCTAAATCAGGACTATTTGCTAAGCTTAACGTGTATAATCTATATGCTTGTGAAAGTGAGTTATTGTAATAACGTGAGCTATTTCTCCAATTACGTGCTTGTTGTTTTTGATACCCTACCCATTTTGATTTAAAACCTATAGGCAATACATATCCTTTCTTTTCAGCTTCTATCATAAAATGACCTGCATACGATGTTCCCCAGCTATCTGCGGTACTATTTCCTTGCCAATATGAAAGTCCTCCATTAGACAATTGAAAGTCTGATAATCGTTGAATTGTTGCTTTAATATTTCTTTCTGTAGAAGCTATTTTTTCTTTCGGTAATTCAAATATTTCTGGTAAAAACAATTGTGGAAATGCACTTGATGTGGTTTGCTCTACACAACCATGTGGATAACGAATTAAATACCCCAAACGTTTGGTAAAGTTCATTGGAGGCAATGTCGATAATTCTATTGTAGCCGCGTTAGTTCCTTTTGTACCAAAACTTGTAAAGTTGATTTCTCCTACTTCATTTGATTTTAATACTACGTCTTTTATCTCAGTAGTTACAGGATTTGGATTTAACACATCTATTTCTACTTCGTAAGATGCTTTTTCTCTTCCTGAACTTGCATCTATTTTTACTTTACCTATTCCTTTAAAATCATTCACTTTTAAAGTAAAGTAGGCCATTTTTTCATCAGGCTGATTAAATGAAACTGTCTGTGTTTTATCTCCTACAATTGTGTATGCCTCGTTTGGTTGTACTGTAACTTTTACATTTTTGATATTTGGTTTCATTGCAAAAACAGTAACTGGTAAGGTAACAGTTTCTTGTGGCGTTATTTTACGAGGTAATGATGCTAAAATCATTACTGGCTTTCTTACAAAAGCTGTTTTCTCGTCACTACCATACGCATCTTTTTTAGTATCAGTAGCCACTACCATTGCACGAACAGATCCTACATACTTTGGAATTTTAACCTTGTGTTCCTTAATATCTCCCATTTCTAAATCGAAAGGACCTAAATAGGTAACCATTGGTTTAAATCGGTTGGCTTTTCTGTTTTTACTTCCTGCTTCAGCTTCATCACCCCCAATACTTAATATTTGATTTACTTTTCCCCCATAAGCTCCTATAACATCATCAAATATATCCCAAGTTTTTACACCTAAAGACTGACGTGCATAGAATACTCCCCAAGGGTTTGGCGTTTTAAAACGTGTTAAGTCTAATAAGCCTTCATCTACTAATGCAATCGTATAGGTCATTGGTCTACCTTTTTCTTCTTTCACTCGAATAGTTGCGGTAGATTCTGGTCGTAACTCGTCTGCTAACTGAATTTTTGGTTCCAATTTGGTTGCAGGATTATTCACTAGCATAGGAATTGAACCATACATACGAATTGGTAAATCATTTACTGTTTGACTGTGTTTTTGTAGTAACGAAATATTTACAAACACATTTGGTGTATAACTCGCTTTTACTGGAAAACTAAACGTTGTTTGTTGTGCTTGTGTTGGCACCCAAAAATGATCTAATACTTCTGTTCCGTTTTCTATTGTTATAAACGCTTTTCCCCCTTCTGAAGAAGGAAACTTAACAGTTGCTTTTTCATCTACTTCATACGATTCTTTATCGGTTGTAAATATCAACATCGTAGCGTTGCTCTTATCTTGGTTTCCTTTTTTCTTAGCATACCAAGAAGGCCAATCAAAATACACTACATTTGAGGTAACGTGATTACTTTTTGAATCTTTTACTTTTATTAAATAACGTCCCCAATCGTTTTCATCAACCTTTAATTTAAAGGTTCCTTTACCATTTGCGTTTGTAGTTACTTTTAGTTTTTTATAAGGTTCATGATAACGTGTACCGTCATAACTAGACAAACCGTTATCAGAAGTACTCCACCACCAACGCCATGATAATTTATATACGTTTACTTCTAAACTATTTGTTACTCCTACCCCATCTTCATTTACTGAAGCTACATTAAATGTATATTCTTCATCTGTAAATAAATAGTTTTTAGATTGTGGTTCTTCAGCATCTTGTAACCCTACATATGAAGTATACGGTGACACTTTGTTAGAAAATACATCAGTACTGAAGTCTCCTCCATTTTCATACACTTTGGTTATAAAGCTCGCTCTTAGCATTCCTGGAGCTTTACTATCTAATTTAGGCTTTACTGAAAATTTAGTAGTTCCTTCGCTACTTAAATTCCCTTTTAAAACTTTAAACTCTTCAGTTCCAAATCTACGAGTTACATCATCAAAATTATAGTTTTTAAATTTTGGAAACTCTGTGTTGGTTTGTGAGAATTTTCCGTTGATATCTAACTTTAAACCTCTTGCTATTGCTCCATGCAACCACTTTACTTCTACATTTCCTGTAATAGTTGAGTTTGCTTTAATAAATTCTGAATCTGTAGCTAGTTTAATCTTTAATCGATTCGGTTTTATGGTTTCAACTTTTAATGTTTTGTTGAAAACAGCTCCTCCAACACTTACACGTACTTTCCAATTACCAGTAATAGCTTCTGGATTTGTTACTGGAGCGTATGCATATACATTGTTTATTTTTTTTGGAAGTACTTTTCTATCGATTATCTTTCCTCTTGGATTTATTAATTCAAACTTTATTGGGTGTTCCTCTGGAATTGGATTCGCGTTATCATTCAAGACAAATGTTAAGAATAATTGATCTCCTGGTCGCCACACTCCTCGTTCTCCATAAATATATCCTTTAATTCCTTCTTGTAATTTCACTCCAGAAACATCAAACTTACTCATTGAAAGTGCTTCTCCATCTTTTAATTTTATGTAAGTTGTGTTATTATTTTTAGTAACTACTGCAAAAAAGGCATTTGTTACATCAGAAAAAGAAACTACACCTTCTTTATTAGTTGTAGCTGAAGCTATTTCTTGTTTTTGTAGGTTGTATAAAGTTACTTTAGCACCTTCAATAACGTTAGTAGTAAGTATATCTGTAACTGCTACTACTATTTTATTATTGTTTCCTTTTTTTACTATAACACCAATATTCGTAGCTAAAATGTTTGTGCTAATATTTTTATTGTAATAGTATGAAGTTGTACAAGGGTTTTCTCTATCTCTCCAGCTATAATCATAATAGTAATCATCATAATAATTAGGACTATCATAACTTTTAGTGTCTATTTCTTTTTTTCCAAAAACTATGGTTTTGGTTGAAGCACCTTCATCACATTTATAATTTGAATAGTCTTTGTTAAAAGAAAACTCAACTCTATACATTGCTCCATTCTCCACTTTTACTATTTCAGCTAAATCAATAGCAAAAGCATTTTCTTTACTTAAATCTAATCCTTGATTACCTAGGTTTACTGTGTATTTTGCTACTGGACGTCCTACATAACGTAAATTTCCTTGATTACTTAAATCATTATATTGTAAAAATTGTAGTACATTTTCTTTATAAACTTTATAGACAGTTGCATCAACTGCTTTTAGGTTTACTGCACTAAAGTTGATTTTTAAATTACTAGAATTTGGAAGTATAGATCCACTTTTTATAAACTTTACAGCTGGTTTTAATTCTTCAAAATACACTGTTTTAATCGTATTTTCTTTCAAAGCATAACCATCAGTACTCTTAATTCCTTTGAATATTTCTATATCAACTTTTTGCGTAAATGATGATTTAGGGTATACAGTTACTTTATTACTATTTACTTTATAAGTGAAAGCTCTTTTTTGGGTATTTAAAAACTGAATTAATCCTTTTAAGTTTTGTGATTTTTGTAATGGGTCAGAAAAACTTATTTCTATGTGCTGTTTGTCTGTATCAATAACTTCTACGCTTAATACTTTAAAGTTATTTTTTCCTGTAATAGTTACTTCTCTACTTCCTTTAGATTCTGATTGAACCGGAGCTCCAGTCCATTCAACCTTTAACTGTTTATCATCTTCAAAACGTTGTATACTATCTATTTTAAAATAAACTTTAGAACTTACTTTTCCTACAGTACTAAATTTTATAGGTTTTGCTTTTCCGTTGTATGTAGCTTTTACCAAAGATGATACTTTCTCTGTTTCAATTATATCACTAGCTATCAACTCTCCTTCAACTGCATATAGGTTTTTATTATAAACGCTTGGAGACTGTAAAGAGACATTAAATAATAGCTCTTTTGTTTTTACATTAACAGTAAAGTCTTCTAAATTCTCATCAACATCTTCATATAATTTTGATAAATGGAGTGTTATAGAATATTCTTGATTGCTTTTTAATTTTTCAGCAGGGACAAAAATTAGTTCGTTGTCATTTAAAACTACTTCTCCTTTTATAGCTGGTTTGGTAGTAATAACTTCTGTAGCCTCGAAATTTGTAGTTACCTTCTTTTTTAATACAAATTTTAAGTTTGGAGTTACCGATATTAATTTATCTGGAAAAACACTAATATACTCGCTAAACTCATTAACGTTACTTTCCGTAACAATAGACTTTTTACATGAGTTTGCGATAAGCATCAAAAATATTAATGTAAAAGCCCCAATAATTTTTTTCATTTTTTTAAATAACTGTGATTTCATTTCCTTAGGAGTTTTGTCTTTCTCAATTTTACCTAAAACTACTGAAAAATCTTTTTAAAAGATTATCTATTTAGAATTTGTAGCAATTCATTTAGTATTCGTTATTACGAATCAATATTTTTAAGCAATTTTCTTAAGAGTTTTTTTTAACAACAAATCTAGCTATTTTTAGGCTATTTAGTATACAATTAGTGCTTATATTTTTTACTTTTACAACCTCAATAATACATTATGCTTGGATTACAATTTGACACAGAAACTTCTTGGGTTGAAGTTGCTAAAAATGGATTAGAACAGTTATTAACCGATCATGCTTTTGCTGAGCAAAAAGCGGCTTCGAACGCTGTGTCAATTATCATTAATTACTCTGAAGAAACTGAACTGGTTAAAGACATGAGTGATATTGCCATTGAAGAAATGGAACATTTTAGAATGGTACATAATATCATGGTAGAACGAGGTATGGTTTTAGGACAAGCTACTAAAAATGACTATGCTTTAAAATTGCAAAAATTCTTCCCACATACCAAAAATAGAAACGAAGCTTTAATTCATCGACTTTTGGTTGCTGCCTTAATAGAAGCACGTAGCTGTGAGCGTTTTAAAGTTTTTGCTGATAATATGGAAGATGAAGAATTATCAAAATTCTATATAGATTTAATGGTTTCTGAAGCAAATCATTATACCTTATTTTTAGGGTATGCTCGTAAGTATATGGATCGTGAAATAGTTGATAAAAAATGGGAAGATTTATTGGCTTTTGAAGCTGAAATGATGCGTGAAAGGGGTAAAACTGCAAAAGTCCACGGATAGTGTTTAGTAAAGAAGAATCTGCTCGTTTACGTAAAGAGTTTTGGACAAGTTTTGGAAAGTCCTTTCCAAGAAAATGGTTGTTATACAATACCAAAATAAAAGGATTTGCTTTTAAATTTCAAGCGGACAGAAAAAAAGCTTCTGTTTGTTTAGATTTTGAACATCCTGAAGAAATAGCCAATGAATTACTTTATGATCAACTCCTTTCTTTAAAGAAAATATTGGAAAGTGAGTATTTACCTGAAGTTATATTTGATGATAGTTTTGAATTAGATAGTCATAAAATTATTCGTAGAATTTATGTTCCTTTTGACAAGAAATTTAGCATTCACAATAAAGATACTTGGCGAGATTGTTATGAGTTTTATGTTGAAACTATGACACAGTTTGAACTCTTTTTTTACGAGTATGAAGACTTTATAAAACAAGCTATCTAGTCACAGGAAAAAACCCCTTTTTACCTCAAATACATACAATTAACTTGTTTTGTATTGAGTTTTCGTTATATCTTTACACCGTTTTTTGATTAACCCCTTAACCCCTATAATCATGAATAACTACCCCCTCAAGTTATTGGTGTTATTTTGTGCACTAATAATAACATCTTGTTCTTCTAATGAAGCCGAGATAATTGACAGTACCCCAGAAATGTCAGCTAACGTCAGTGAAAAACCGATTGAAGCAGATATTTTAGACCTAATTAACTCTTATAGAGTTGATAATGGCTTTTCTTCACTAAACAAGTTACAAACTATTAAGTCTCAAACAAGTAATCATACTAATTATATGATTGAAAAAGACGAAGTTTCACACGACTTTTTTTACCAACGTAAAGAGTATTTAGCTGAAAATGCTGATGCTGTTAAAGTAGGTGAAAATGTAGCTTATGGCTATTCTACTGCAGAAGCTGTGGTTTATGCTTGGATTAAAAGCAATGGGCACAGAGAAAATATTGAAGGTGATTATACTCACTTTGAAGTTACTGCTGAAAAAAGCGCTAACGGTAAATGGTATTACACTAATATTTTTGTAAAGAAATAGTGAAGTAAATTAAAAAACCCCAATCCAATATGCGCATTGAATCGGGGCTAAAGAAAACTACTCTACGGGAGACTAATTACTTATTTTACTATTTATAATCGTTCGTGATTATAAATTTTGATCGTCGGTTTTCTTGATGTTCCTCTTCTGTACAAGGAACACCGTTAGAACATTTGTTTACTAATTGCTTTTCTCCATAACCAATAGCACTTTCTATCCTATTGGCATTTATTCCTCTTGAGAAAATATAATCTCTAGTAGATTTAGCTCTCTTATCTGATAAAGTTTCATTATAACTATCACTTCCCCTACTATCGGTATGAGCTTCTATTTTAATAATCATTTTGGGATTATTATTTAAAACTCTTACAATGTGCTCTAATTCATAGGCTGCATCGGGTCGTATATTCCACTTATCAAAATCAAAAAATATAGGATCAATTACTATCTCATTACCTATGATTAAAGGTCTTAAATACAAATCTAGCTCTATATTCTTATTATCTTCATTTGTCGTTAATATGTCTTTTAAATCATCTTTATAATCATTTTTTGATCCTCTGAGAACATATTTCTTTCCACAATTCACTTCAAAAAAGTAAGATCCATCTGCTTGTGTTGTAATTTTTTCTAACACTTTTCCTGTAGCATCAACTAGTTCTACTAACGCATCTGCCAATAGCTCATTTGTTTTTTTATCAAATACTTTTCCTGAAATAAACTGCTTACATTTTTCGAAGCTATATATATCATCATGTCCTTTTCCTCCTGGTCTATTTGATGAAAAATACCCTGTTTTATTATCTTCATTTAAAAAGAAGGCAAAGTCGTCATAACCACTATTAAAAGGTGCTCCTAAGTTTTTTACTTCTGATGAGTTATTATTTAATAAGCTAGACTTATAAATATCTAACAGTCCTAAATTTGCATATCCATCTGAAGAAAAATATAGTGTGTAATCTTTTGCTACAAAAGGAAACATTTCTCTACCAATAGTATTAATTTTATCACCCATATTTACAGGATCTCCATAAGTTCCATCTGATAAAATAGCAACTTTATAAATATCAGTAAAACCATATCCTCCAGGTCTGTCTGACGTAAAATACAGTGTTTTTTCATCTGGACTTAATGCAGGGTGTCCGCTTGAATATACTTCATCATTAAATGATGGTTCTTCAATATTATCCCATTGCCCATTAATCAATGTAGCTTTATATATTTTTAAGTGAGATGTTCCTTCTTTATCATAATCTAACTTATCTCTTTTATTTAAGTTATTTCTGGTAAAGTACATTGTGGTACCATCTTTTGTAATAGCTACACTTGATTCATGAAAACTTGTGTTAATTTTTGAGGATGTAATTGGCACTACATCTTCTATAGTTTTTATTCCATTCTCTACATTTATTTTCGCTTCATATAAATCTAAATAAGGCTCATTATTCCATTCATAAATTTTGCCTTCATTGTTTTTTGCTGATGAAAAAACAAATTTATTTCCTGTTACATAAGGTCCAAAATCCGAGTTTTTAGTATTTACCTCTAGATTATAGATATTAATCGTATCATTATTTAAGGTCATGAGTTTTTCATAATCTTCTTTTGATAAACTCCCTTTAGCGTCAGGTAATTTTTGTAACCATTCATCTGCTTTTTCATATTCACCAATACTTCTTAATGCTTGTACGTATCTATGAATATTTTCATTACTCAACCCTTCTTCACTTTCTGATGCTAATTGATACCAATGAGCTGCTTTTTTTGAATCTGAATTGTTATAATAGCAATCACCAAGTCTTGCTAACGTATATGTAGTACTATCTCCTTTTTTCACTGCGTTTTCATAAAATTCAGCTGCTTTTACATAAGCATAATCCCTAAAGAACTTATCTGCTACTCTTTTCTGAGAAAATGAATAAGAGAATGAAAAAATTAAGATTAAAAGTGTAATTTTTGTCTTCATAACTATGCTTTTTAAAAATATCTAGGAGATTTAACTCTATTTACTTTATGCAATTCAAACATCAATAGTATTTCGTGTGTTCCATTTGAATACTGATTAATATCTGATAATGGGTATTCATACGCATAACCTACTCGGAACTGTCGTGATACTTGAAAATCTACTAATGCTCCTAAAGCTCCTGTATCTTCATTAATTCTATACGAACCTCCTAACCAAAATTTTTCATTGAATAAAAAGTTTGCTGTGATATCGTATGATAACGGTGCTCCATTGGTTGCTTTTAATAATGTAGAAGGCTTGAATTTTACGTTATCGCTTACATCAAAAACATACCCTCCTGTTAAGTAATAACTTACTTTATCTACAACTCCGTAATTAATTCCATTAATTTCTAAATCATTATGATCTATATTCAATAATCTTGGGGCAGAAAGCCCTACATACCATTTATTGGTATGTAGTAGCAATCCACTACCTATATTTGGTTCCCATCTATTTTGAATTCCTGAAATCCCTGGATCTGAACCTTCGGCTGCTATTAAAGCATCATCAATATTATATTGTGTAAACCCTGCTTTAAGTCCAAAGGCTAATTTTAAGTCATCATTAAGTTGAATGGTATATGAAAAATCTCCATATAAATAGGTGAATTTTTCATATCCTAATTGATCATTTATAAATGATAATCCTAATCCTATTTTATCATTTCTAAGAGGAGTGTGAATAGATAGTGTTTGCGTTTCTGGTGCTCTATCTAATCCCGCCCACTGGCTTCTATGTAACCCCACAATACTCAATACTTGTCTACTTCCTGCATAGGCTGGATTAATAGAAATTGTATTATACATATACTGAGTAAACTGTGGTAACTGTTGTGATTGAACTGTTAAAACTGTTGTAAAAAACAGTACAATAACTGCCTGTAATAGTTTGTAATTATGGTTCATAGCTATAATATTATTTGGTTCCTAAGTAAATTGCTCCTGTAAATGGTTTTAAACCACTATTTTCTAATATTACAATGTAGTAATATGTACCGGCTGGTAGTCTTTCAGCTCCTCCAAACGTAGCTCCGTCTGAAACTCCGTTCCAATTATTTGCATAATTGTTTGATTCAAAAACTTTAGCTCCCCAACGGTTAAATATTTTTACATTAACTATGAATCCACAGGATTCTACTCCTGTAACTTCGAAAAATTCATTCCATGAATCTCCATTAGGGGTTACTGCTTTAGATATTACCACATCTTCTTGTCCACATGGTAATACTATACAATCGTCGTTTATATTAATTGTAACTTTTGTTGATGTTAAACATCCATTATTTGGTGATGTATATGTAAATATGTAATCTCCTAAGTTTAATCCTGACGGATCAAAACTTCCATCATCAGATAATGTTACACTTCCTTGAGTTACTTCCCAAGTTCCATCTTCACTTTGATTTGCTAAATAGTCATTCAAATCAATCGTTCCATCATCAATACATCTTGAGTCTGCTATTTCAGTTACTGATGTCTTTACAGTTACTGTAATATATTGTGTAAAGTCTGCTACATTTCCACAGTCATCTGTAACTGTCCATGTTCTAGTTATTGTATAGTCACTATCGCTTCCATCAAATGTGCTTGTTTCTTCAAAATTTGTTTGTGTTACATTTGAAGAACAATTATCTGTGAACTCTAAAGTTGGAACCTCAGGAACATTATCACACTCTACTGTTATATCTTCTAATGTTGATACCAAGGTTGGTGCTTCATTATCTTCTATTGTTATAACTTGAGTATGTGATGTACTGTTACCTGCACAATCTTGTACTTCCCATGTTCTAGTAATTGTATACTCTGAAGCACATCCTTCTTCTTGTCCAGAAAGCTCTTCTGAATATACAACTATTACTTCAGAATTACAATTATCTGTTCCTGTCAATGTTACAGCTTCAGGAATAGCATCACAACTTACTGTTACATCTGTTGGTAATTCTCCTACAAACTCTGGTGCTGTTGTATCTTCTATTGTCACTACCTGAGTATGTGATGTAGTATTACCCGCACAATCTTGTACTTCCCATGTTCTTGTAATTGCATATACTGATGCACATTCATCGTCCTGTCCTGTAAATTCTTCTGAGTAATTTACTGTTACGGAAGTATCACAATTATCGGTTGCTGTTAAAACCACTGCTGCTGGAACTGCATCACAACTTACTGTTACATCTGTTGGTAATTCCTCTACAAACTCTGGTGCTGTAGTGTCTTCTACTGTCACTACTTGAGTATGTGATGTAGTATTACCCGCACAATCTTGTACTGTCCATGTTCTTGTGATTGTATATACTGATGCACATTCATCGTCCTGTCCTGTAAATTCTTCTGAGTAATTTACTGTTACGGAAGTATCACAATTATCGGTTGCTGTTAAAACTACTGCTGCTGGAACTGCATCACAACTTACTGTTACATCTGCTGGTAATTCCTCTACAAATTCTGGTGCTGTAGTATCTTCTACTGTAATTACCTGAATATGTGTTGTCGTGTTTCCTGAACAATCTGATACTGTCCATTTTCTAGTTATTAAGTATTCTGATCCACAAGCATCATCATCGCCACTGGTTACTTCACTCGGAATTACTGTTACAGAGGCATCACAATTATCGGTTGCTGTTAAGGTTTCCATTACTGGAATGTTATCACAACTTACAGTGATTTCTGCTGCTGGTAAAGTCTCCACAAATTCTGGTGCTGTAGTATCTTCTACTGTAATTACCTGAATATGTGTTGTCGTGTTTCCTGAACAATCTGATACTGTCCATTTTCTAGTAATCAAGTATTCTGATCCACATGCGTCATCATCTCCACTGGTTACTTCACTTGGAATTACTGTTACAGAGGCATCACAATTATCGGTTGCTGTTAAGGTTTCCATCACTGGAATGTTATCACAACTTACAGTGATTTCTGCTGCTGGTAAAGTCTCCACAAATTCTGGCGCTGTAGTATCTTCTACTGTAATTACCTGAATATGTGTTGTCGTGTTTCCTGAACAATCTGATACTGTCCATTTTCTAGTTATTAAGTATTCTGATCCACATGCGTCATCATCTCCACTGGTTACTTCACTTGGAATTACTGTTACAGAAGCATCACAATTATCGGTTGCTGTTAAGGTTTCCATCACTGGAATGTTATCACAACTTACAGTGATTTCTGCTGCTGGTAAAGTCTCCACAAATTCTGGCGCTGTAGTATCTTCTACTGTAATTACCTGAATATGTGTTGTCGTGTTTCCTGAACAATCTGATACTGTCCATTTTCTAGTTATTAAGTATTCTGATCCACATGCGTCAT